>NZ_VIFN01000009.1:0-151408 GCF_013183775.1 Halomonas hibernica | reverse complement strand
ATTAAAGAGCTACCGAAGGGCGCTGCCCGTTCGATGTGGGGCGTATTCTACCCACTTTTCCTGATGGGTCAACAACTTTTTGCAATTACTTTAAAGCACTAACGCATTGATACAAGAAGCTAAGTCAATAGCCCTTATACGCTAGCCAGCCTAATACTCGACCACATCAAGGCGGGCCAGCAGCTCTTGGCGCCTGGATTCCGTTGTAAAGGCTTCTTTTAGGGCATTACGGTTAAGAGTCAGGAAAGCCTCTTCATCCCAGCCGAATGATTGAGCACAAGCGATGTGATTAGCCAATAGACCACCACCAAAGTAAGCCGGATCATCCGAGCTAATCGTCACATTAAGCCCTTTATCAAGAAGGGCCGGCAAAGGATGATCGGTTAAGCTATCAACCACATTTAAACTTACGTTGGATAAGGGGCATACGGTCAGCACGGTTTGCTTTTGATATAGGCGCTCCACCGCTTCGTCACTCTCCAGACAGCGGATACCGTGATCAATGCGGCACACATCAAGCAAATCCAATGCCTCAATGATATAGGAGGCCGGCCCTTCCTCTCCTGCATGAGCCACCCGAGCCAACCCCAACTCTTGGGCGCGTTTAAAAACGGCAACAAATTTTGAGGGTGGATGGTCGCGCTCAGCACTATCCAGACCAATGGCGTCAAGCTCACTCCAGTAAGGTGCTGCTTGCTCCAGCACTTGAAGTGCCTCTTCGGCAGGCCGGTCACGCAAAAAGGCCATGATCATTCCGACACTTAAATCCAGAGACTGCTCTGCCTCTTGCTTGGCACGCAGTAATCCGGACATGACCACGTCCAGAGAAACGCCGCGCTGTAGATGTGCCTGAGGATCAAAATGTATATCGATATGGACGACACCCTCACTACTAGCGCGCTTGAAATAATCCATCGCCAAGTCATAAAAATCCTGCTCATGACGAAGAACGCTCATGCCCTGGAAATAGAGGTTCAAGAAACCTTGTAGATCTTTAAACTGATAGGCTGCCTTGGCCTCCTCGACGGAGGAATAAGGTAATTCGATACTGTTTCGCTCTGCCAGAGCAAACATAAGCTCCGGTTCCAGCGAGCCTTCAATATGCAAGTGAAGCTCGACTTTAGGAAGGTTACGTAAAAAATCCTGCATCATTTTTCCTTAACGCCCAACTCAAGCGGTTACTTACCTGAGCTGAGCTTCCCGGCACTTAAGTGCCAGTGATGGGTTATCTGTCGCGTTAGCAAGCTACCCACTTCATGGTGAACAAAGAAGATGGTGGTGCGCCCGACCAACCAGCGAGAAAGCGTGTTAGCTACTATTACGGCCGTATCATGATCAATCGCCGCAAAAGGCTCGTCTAAAATAACCACCGAAGGGTCCATGAGCAACAGCCGAGCCAGCGCCACCCGCCGCGCCTGCCCACCAGACAGTTGCTGCCCTCGCTCACCTACGGGTGTTTGCAACTGGCCCGGAAGAGACTGAGCCCACCCATCGAGCGCTACTGCTTTCAGCACATCCCAAAGCGCTTCATCATCAGCATCAGGATTCCCCAAGCGTAGATTTTCTTCCAATGACGCATCGAAAAGGTCTACCTGCTGGGTTAACAAAGCAATGTGTTGCGAACGCTCCTGCTCTGGCACAGCAGTAGGCACGCAGCCTCCTACATTAACCACACCTTTAGAAGGAGCAAGCCGCCCCGTCAAAAGCGCCGCCAGGGTACTTTTACCCGCACCGGAGCGCCCGGTAATGATAGCCCACTCCCCCGTTGCCAGATGAAACGATACACTATCAAGCGCTGGCATCAGGCTAGAAGGATAACAATGCGTGACTTTCCGCAACTCAAGATCAAGCTGTTGGCCGGAAAATGACTGGTGTTGACTCTGCTGGCACTCGGGCCCAAGTGCATTTAAACGCTCTGCTGCAGCGGCACTGCCCCCCAAACGTGCGAAAGCACCCGGAAGCGGTACAAAAACTTCATTCACACCTAGAATCACCAGTAGCAACATCACCAGAATAGGCCCGGTTATTACCCCACTCGCCACCTGCACGCCACCCAGCCATACAACGCTTAACAGCAGCAACCCGGTAATAACGCTAATGAGGCTATTACCCATAGCAACACTTCGGCCAAGGCGCCGTTGATTATCAAGCGCTGCATCTTCGTGCGCCTCCACCTGCTGACGGTGCCACGCAGCGCTGCGATAGGCAATTAACTCAGCTGAGGCCTGCAACTGATCAACGACTAAACGCCGCAACCCTTCTTGGTCAGCCACTTGGCGATGACTGTGCGCATACCCCAAGCGCGCCATGCCATAGGTAACACTCACCCACAGAACCAGCAGAACCACGCCGACCCACAGCGCTAAAGCAGGCAACCAAATAGCAATAAAGAGGGTTAACCCCACAATAACTACCAAGCTAACCAGGGGTGGCATCAGCAAACGAAGATAAAGATTGTCGAGAGCATCTATATCAGCGGTTAAACGTCCCAGCCAGTCACTGACACGCTCGCGCTGCAACGCCGCCTCATCCAATCGCATAAGCTGGCCAAACACGCGGTAGCGTAAATCAGCCAAGAGGCGAAGCACCGTATCGTGATTATAGAGACGTTCTATATAGCGGGCGACAGTACGTAATAGCGCAAAGAAGCGTATTCCTCCGCCAGGTACATACACATCCAATTGAACAGGTAAGCCAAGCAAAAAAGCGATGCCCGCTAATGCACATGCGGTAATAAACCACCCAGAAAGGCCCAGCAGTGAAAGCCCCGCAGCAAGCGTTAAGCAAATAAGGAGCGCGCCGATTGCGAGCCGCCTTCGACGCTTCATCATTAACGCTACCCAGGGCGACAATGCCTGGCGCGCTTGGGACAGCTCACTTTTTTGTGAGGACGCATTAGGTTGCATCACGCACCTCCTTTAAACGGCCGTCCTGCATATAAAAGTGGAGCTGAGCCGCCCTAATCGCAGCCGGGTGATGCGTTGCCATAATCACCGTACGCCCCTGTGCAGCCCATGCTAACAATGCACTAATCACAGAGGCTTCGGTTTCAGCATCCTGGCTTGCTGTAGGCTCATCGAGCAGGATTAAATCAGCATCACTTAAATAAATACGCGCCAACGCCAGCCGCTGGGCCTGACCACCCGACAACCCTACTCCGCGCTCTCCTATCATGGTATCCAAACCATCAGGCAATTGGTTTAGAAGCTCCTCCAGACCAGCCTGGTGAAGCGCTGAAAGCATTGCGAAAGCATCGGCATCAGGGTTTGCCAGCCGCAAGTTATCCGCCAAGGTGCCATGCAACAGGCCCGGCTGCTGGTCCAGCCACGCGTAACGCGGCTGAGCCAACTGAAGCGTGCCGCTTGATGGCGTCAAAAAACCGGCCAATAACGCCAACAGTGTCGACTTCCCGCTCCCGGATGGACCACTAATCGCAATGACACTGCCTTTTTTGATCGTCAGATCCATTGGCCCTAACACCCGACCGCGGATCGGATAGTCAACGCTGACATTTTGTAGCACTACAATATCGTCATCAGCTGCAGGTTCATCAAACGTACTTCGCTGTATGCTCGACTCATTCAGCACCGTTACCAGGCTTTCTGCGGCACCTAAAGCAGTAGCACGATCATGGTAGTGCTGTGACAAGGTGCGTAACGGCTGGAAAAACTCAGGAGCGAGCAGCAATACGGCTAAGCCCGTAAAGAGCGTTAAAGAAGGTGCAGGCCCGTACTCAATATATCCCAGTAAGCCAAACCCTACGTATATCGCTACTACGGCAATGGCGACCGACGCGAAAAACTCGAGCACTGCAGAAGATAAAAAAGCCAAGCGCAACGTTCGCATGCTTAAACGACGGTAATCATCTGTTGCCCACCAAACGTCCTGATGAGCACTCGCCGTGCGGCCAAATAGCTGAAGCGTCGACATTCCACGAACACGATCAAGAAAGTGGGCAGAGAGCCGTGCAACCGCTGCAAACTGATCCCGATTTATACGCTCAGCTCCCATACCTACTAGTGCCATGAATAGCGGGATGATGGGCGCAGAAAGCAACAAGAAGAGAGCGACGACATAATCCAGTCGTAGCACCACCAATAGAATCAGTAGCGGTAAGAGAGAAGTAATTCTTAGCTGCGTATAGAAGCGAGAAAAATAGCCATCCAGTGCCTCTATATTTTCTACCGTCTGCGTCGCCAAGGCGCCGCTTTGGTGATAAGCCAACCACACAGGGCCCAATGCCCAGCATTTATCCAGCAGCTGACGTCGAGCGTACTGGCGGATACGCAGACTAGCCTCCAGGCTTACTATCTCTTGCCCCCATAGGCATACCCCGCGCCCAAGCACACACAACGCCAGCCCTATTAATACGTTTAAAAACGGATAAGGCGCTTGTTGATCAATAACCAACTGCTCTACTAACCAGGCCAATCCCACTACAATAATAACCGTTTGAACCCCAGCTAAAATGCCAAGAAAAGCGGCGAGATTTAATCTTCGCCGCTCTAAGGTTGCCAGCATTTTTAACCAGGAGCGTGCGGTTAGCGACTGCTCCGTCATCTGATTGCCTCTGGCTTAATGATAACCTTCACCTACACGCACCTTGCCGCGAAATACCCAATACGTCCATGCGGTATACATCAGGATAAAGGGGATAACAAAGAGCACACCAATCAACAAGAAAAGCTGTGACTCAGGTGCTGACGCCGCATCCCACAAGGTGTAGTTAGGCGGCACTATCATCGGCCATTGGCTCACGATCAAGCCCAGATAGGTAAATACATAAATACCGATAGTCGCAAGGAAGGGATAGCCCTCACGGCGCTGCTTTACCGAGCGGTATACAAGAAAGGCGAAGAAGAGCGCTAGCGCTGGGAAAATCCAGATCAAGTGCAGATGACCAAACCAGCGATCCCAAACAACCGGGTTCACGAACGGCGTCCAGATACTAACAATGGCGAAGACCACCAGCACCATTGCCAACAGCATAGGCGTGATTTTATACGCCCAATCCTGTACGTGGCCTTCTGATTTTAGAATCAGCCAGGTTGAGCCCAAAAGCGCATAACCTGCCATAAGCCCCAAGCCTGTTAACACCGTAAACGGCGTTAACCAATCAAAGGCGCCCCCAGTATAAACAAAGCCTTCGGTTTGAAAACCCTGAATATATGCACCAACCACAGCGCCTTGAGCGAACGCAGCGACCGCCGAACCCCAGGCAAAGGAGCGATTCCACCAGCGGCGGTTACGGCGCGACTTAAAGCGGAATTCAAACGAAATGCCACGGAAAATCAACCCTGCCAGCATCAAGAAAACACCGATATAGAGTGCCGGTAAGAAAATCGAGTAAACCAAGGGAAAAGCCGCTAACAAGCCAGCCCCTCCCAAAACCAGCCAAGTCTCGTTACCGTCCCAGACCGGTGCCACAGAGTTCATCATGACATCACGAGCTTCTTCATCAGGGGCAAAGGGAAATAGAATTCCCAAGCCAAGATCAAAGCCATCCATCAGTACATACATGATGACGCCGAACCCGATAATGCCAGCCCAAATAATCGACAGATCAAACATTTCCATGGTTAGCTCCTCACCGGATCAATGTCATCATCAAAAGGGGTGTGGGCGGCAGAGAGTGGCCGCTTGGGACGGTCAGCATCCCTATTAACAGACGCCTGTTCTTGCTCAGGCAACATGCCGTTGCGAACCACCCGGGTTAGATAGTAAATACCAGCATAAAAAACCACCGCATATACCAGCACATACCCAATAAGCGTAAACAGCGCCATCCAGCCTGTTAGCGAAGGTGTCACACCCTCTGCATGAGACATGATGTTGTATACCAGCCAAGGGGACCGACCTACTTCGGTCACGATCCAGCCAGCCAGAACCGCAATGAAGGGTAAAGAAATCATGCCGACCAATGTTTTCAAAAACAGCTGACTCTCATAAATACGTTGATTGCGCCGCAAGAATAAGCCTACAAAGGAGACAGCAATCATTATTAAGGCAATGCCAACCATCACCCGAAACGCCCAAAATACGATGGCAACAGGAGGCTGGTCTTCAGGTGGCACGGCCGTAAGCCCTGGAACTTCACCATGCAGCGAATGGGTAAGTATGAGACTGGCCACGTTAGGTATGCCAATCTCATAAAGGTTTCTCTGCGCCTCCTGGTCCGGTAGTGCAAACAAGAGCAATGGCACGCTGGTAGATGTTTCCCAGTTCCCCTCCATTGCTGCGACCTTCGTTGGCTGATATTTGAGCGTATTCAACCCGTGGGAGTCGCCCACATACGCCTGAAGAGGCGTCAGGAAAAGCAGCAACCATAAGCACATGGAAAGCGCTCGACGGTTAGCCTCTGGATCTCTTCCACGCAACAAAAACCAGGCGCTAACACCTGCCACGACAAACCCGCCGGTGATAAAAGAAGCCAGGGCCATGTGTGCAAAGCGATGAGGGAAGGAGGGATTGAAAATCGCGTCAAACCAGGAAATCACATGAAAACGATTGTCGATCAACTCAACGCCTGCCGGTGTATGCATCCAACTGTTTGCCGCGAGGATCCAGAACGCTGAAATAAAGGTGCCCAGCGCCACCAAGACAGCCGCCATCAAATGGATACCCTGTGGCACTTTTCCACGGCCAAACAGCAATATGCCAAGGAAGGCAGCTTCAAGGAAGAAGGCTGTCACGACTTCATAACTGAGCAAGGGACCTATAAAATTGGAGGTCGCCAGAGAGAAATTACTCCAGTTCGTACCGAACTGAAACGACATCACGATTCCCGACACCACCCCCATGCCAAAAACCACGGCAAATACTTTCGTCCAGAACAGTGCCAAACGGTCCCATGCAGGATTTTGCGTCTTAAAAAAAAGTGCTTGTAAAAGCGCAATATAAGAGGCCAACCCAATGGTGAAAACCGGAAAGATCGTGTGAAAACAGATAACAAACGCGAATTGTATTCGCGACAGCATTAAGGGATCGAGTTCCATTGCACGCTCCTAACCTGAATTAATACCCCAGTTTTTGTTAACGCAAGCTTAGCTGAAACTTAAAGATTCAGCCTTTAATTATAAGCATCTAGCCTGTTTTTATTTATATTGCCATATTACTGGCTTACATCTCACTATACACCGGTCTATCTTTCGCAAAGCGTGGCGCATTGACGCACATCAAATAATGCCAATTATTCATTAAGATAATACGACAACGCTTATCATATATCCGGTATACGCAATAAAAAGCGTAAAAAGAACAGCGCCTTCGAGGCGATTAATTCGACGCGGACGTCCTTTCCAGGAAAATGCGAAGAGAACCATTAGCAGGGTCATGCAGGTCATAATGCTCCAATCACGCACCAGCACTTCCCGCCCAGCATCGATAGGTGCAATAACCCCCGCAAGCCCCACTACAGCAAGGCTATTAAACAAGTTAGAACCAACGACGTTACCCAGCACCATATCGTGCTCTTTACGGCGCAGCGCGCTAATCGAAGAAGCAAGCTCGGGCAGTGAGGTACCAACGGCTACGACGGTTAGCCCGATAATCAAGTCACTCACGCCAAAACGTTGCGCAATTTCTACCGCTCCCCAAACCAACATACGCGAGCTTGCAACCAAAAACACCAACCCAACCAACGTCCACATAATCGCTTTACCACGCGACATGGGATTACTGTCCAGCGTCTCAGCGACTTCCTCAACCAGCGCGTCGTCCTTTTGCTTTTTTGAACGAAAGATGCTTACGCCGATAAATATGACGAGGGCTACCAATAAAAGGGCCGCTTCCCAGCGAGACACCCAACCATCCCAGAGCATAATCCCAGTGATCAGTGTGACCAGAATTAAAATCGGCATCTCTTTGCGGATGACGCTGGAGTGCACAGCTAACGGTGCAATGAGTGCAACAAAACCCAATACCAAACCAATATTAGCAATATTGGAACCATAGGCATTCCCTACTGCAAGCCCGGGATTCCCCTGCAAGGCTGCCAATACTGACACCATCATCTCAGGGGCTGAGGTACCGAATCCAATGACCAACATACCAATCAATAAAGGCGAAAGACCGAGCCAACGTGACGTTGCAGCTGCGCCATCAATAAATTTCTCAGCACTCCAGATGAGCAACACCAGTCCCATCACTACAGCTACAAGTGGAAGCAACATTTTATTTCCTTATGGCAGAATATTAGGCACTATCGCGGCTGCATCCTTGACTAACCCTTCAGTCGGGTCAAGCATCGGGTTATGCCAGCATGGATCTATTTGGGTTTGATATAAAAAAGGCCCGGTGTTCATTCGGTTTACATCGCATTCGCAGTGAGAGTGTCCCCTTTGCCCCACTTCCGTTTATTAAAGCGTTCCTCACTTTCCGTTAATGCGCCTCTAGTGGATCGGCAGCCACCTGAGTCTCGCGTTCAGCGTCGACGTTTACGCGCCTGCCATGAGTGCGACTGGGTATCCGCGCTGCCCCCCTTACGCTCGGGCGAAAAGGCCAGTTGCCCGCGCTGCTCACATGTACTCGTAAAACGCCACCGCTACCCCGCTCAGCGCAGTATGGCACTTGCCATTGCGGCATTAATTGCATTAATCGTGGCTATTTCGTTTCCGTTTGTAAGCTTCAGCGTTAGTGGCGTCGGTAATCGCATAGAGCTGTCACAAACGGCCACCACGTTAATTGCCTTTCACCAACCGGTCGTAGCCATTATCGTCATCATGACCATCGTTGTGCTGCCGACCCTTTATCTGCTTAGCGTGATTTGGCTGCAGCTGGGGCTTTTACACGGCAAGCCACTCGCCTATAGTCGCGATATTGCCCGCTCACTTGCCCACTTGACGCCCTGGATGATGGCGGATGTCTTTATTATAGGGGCGCTGGTAAGCCTAATTAAAATAGCCGGTATGGCGCAAATTGAGTTGGGTATCTCCTTCTGGGGTTTTTGCATCTTTGCGGTACTTTTATTAATGACCATCCAGTCCATTGATGCCGATTGGATGTGGTTTTCCCTCGAAGGAGAACCCTTGGCGCCAGAGGGCACCCAAACAGGAGCAACCGCCGCTAGTCAGCGCCTAACAGGATGCCCAACCTGTGGGCTTGTCAATTCACTCACCCCAGGACATAAATCTCGCTGCATTCGATGTCATGAGAAACTTCATTCCCGACTCCCCTATAGCTTACAACGCACCTGGGCACTGCTAGGCGCAGCGACTGTCATGTATATCCCTGCGAATGTTTACCCTATTATGACCACGACGAGCCTGGGGCATAGCGGTTCTTCGACCATCATAGGAGGCGTCGTTGAACTGATTCAGATGGGCTCATGGCCAGTCGCCACCGTTATTTTCGTTGCCAGCATTATTGTGCCTGTCGGTAAACTGCTGGCGCTTTCATGGCTATGTATTGTCGTCCGAGGCAACAGCCAACCCAATACCATCACCCGCACGCGGCTTTATCGCATTACCGAATTTATCGGACGATGGTCGATGGTTGATGTTTTTGTAGTGGCTATTCTGGTTGCCTTGATACGCGCTGGCTCACTTATGTCGATCACGCCAGGTCCAGCCGCGCTGGCGTTTGGCTCGGTCGTGGTATTGACAATGCTAGCCGCCATGACGTTTGACCCCCGCTTAATATGGGATGCTCCTACAACGACAGCGTCCACATCAAATAATAGCCACTCTGGGAGCCATTAATGGGTAACGACACCCCCATAGCTAACAAGCAAGAGCCTGACATGAACAAAGCCAGGCCTTCGCCACAATCACGCATCTCCCCTATTTGGATTGTGCCTTTTGTGGCTATCATTATTGGGTTATGGCTGGTGTACGATAATTACACCAGCCGCGGCACACTTATCACATTAACCATGAACAACGCCGAAGGTATCGAAGCGGGAAATACCTCAATCCGCAGCCGCAACGTTGAAATCGGCCTCGTGCAAAGTGTCCAGCTCTCTGAAGATCTAAGCAGTGCTGTGATTACAGCACGCATTCAGCCTCAGGCTGAAACCTTGTTGCGTGAAGATAGCCGCTTTTGGGTGGTAAAGCCTCGTATCGGACGTGAAGGGATTAGCGGCCTGGGTACTGTCCTGTCTGGCGCTTATATACAGCTTGAGCCAGGAAGCTCTGAAGAACAGCGGCGTGACTTTCCGGTAAGCGACGTTCCCCCCGTCGCCACTGCCGGAATGGCCGGTATCAATATCAATCTCATTAGTCAACTCGGCAATTCGTTGCGTGTCGGCGACCCGGTTTCCTACCAGGGCTATACGGTGGGCCGCGTTGAAGAAGCAAGTTTCGACCCCGAATCACGCACCATGCATCACCAGGTATTTATCGAAGAGCCCTATACACTGCTGGTGACCGACAGCACCCGCTTCTGGTCCTCAAGCGGCATTGACCTACGCCTTGATTCAAACGGCTTTCGCGTTAACGTTGAATCACTTGAAACCCTGTTAGGCGGAGGTGTCACGTTTGGGGTGCCCGAAGACTTACCAATGGGACGTCCTGTAGAAGCAGGCGCCCGCTTTAATCTGTACGGGGATGAGGATGACGCTCGCGAGGGTACCTTCAATCAGTACCTGGAATACGTTCTGTTAGTGGATGACACCGTTCGCGGCCTTTCACGCGGTGCGCCCGTCGAGTTTCGAGGTGTTCGCATAGGCACCGTGGCCGCTGTCCCCTGGAACTTTACATCACCACAGCCAAGCTCACGCGCAAGTTTCGCCATCCCCGTACTCATTCGCCTTGAGCCCCAGCGGCTTGGCATCGAGAATTCGGATATTGATTTGGAAGAGTGGGAAGAGCGCTTTAACCGCATGTTTACGCTTGGCCTTCGTGCGTCGCTTAAAAACGGTAACCTGCTAACCGGCGCTTTATTTGTGGATCTGAACTTTCAGCGAGACACCGACGAGGACTACATTGCGTCGACTTTCTCTGGCCGCACGGTTTTCCCCACGGTGTCGGGTGGTTTTTCCCAAATCCAATCCCAAATTACCGATCTACTCGACAAGCTGAACGCGCTTGAGGTGGAGCCCTTACTGGCGGGCCTGGACAGTAGCTTACAAGCCTCTGAAAGCATGCTTAATGAGGTCCGCGGTGTCAGCGAGTCGCTCAACCAGCTGCTAAGCGACCCTGAAACTCGTGCAGTAGGCGGCAACCTCAATGCTACGCTTAACGAGCTTCAAGGCACCCTCCAGGGCGTGTCGCCTTCCTCACCGGCTTACCAGGACCTGACGTCGGCCATCGAGCGCCTGGATCGATTAATGCGCGACCTTCAACCACTAACCCGCACACTGAACGATAATCCACGGGCGCTGCTGTTTGATAATCTGGATACTCAAGATCCTATACCGCGTGCACCGCGCTAAACAGGGGAATATTATGCGTATACTCGTTTTAAAATCCTTATTGCTAATGTCCCTATCGCTCATGCTGACTGCTTGCGCAAGCAGTGTGACGCCGCCGGCGCGTTATATGCTACCCAGTAACGGGCTGGCCAATACACCAAGTAGCCCCCAAGGCACGCTACAGCTGCGCTCGCCACGCCTTGCTCACTATCTCGACGTCGATGGCATCGTCATGCAACTGGATGACATTACGCTGAACCAGGCGCGAGAGCACCAATGGGCTGAAAGCATCGACCGACAGCTTGCACGCAGCTTACGGATACAGCTGTCGCAAGAGCTGCCGCTTATTCGCGTAGTCCGTGATGACAGCAGCCAACCTGAAGCGCTCACCCTGCGGCTTGATGTTGATCAATTTCAAGGCCGCTACGATGGCTTAGCGGTGGTGGCCGGGCAGTGGCAGCTACGCAGCCCAAGTGATGAACTGTTGGCCATGAAGAGCTTTTCTGCGCAAACAATACTGGATGAGGACGGCTACCCCGCTCTGGTACGTGCCCTAAGCGCTAGCTGGGAGGATGTTGCGAGACAAATTGCCGACCAGATACGTCAGGGTAACTATTTCCATTAGCCGGTTTAAGCGGGATGAAATAACCAAGGCGCTTGAGAGTCCGCCAACCAATCACCACAAGTATGCCCGTCTGAGGTAATCTTCATGTTACACTGACGGGTATATTTTGAGTGTTGCGATAGCGTAACACCCACAGTCAAATGCCCGTCTCTTCCATACTGACCACTTTTTTTCGTTATGGTCATACGTGGCTAATCAACGATCATCGCGACTTGGCAAGCTTTGCTGTCGCGACGATAACCATTCTCGTCTTTTGAAAAATTACGCCTAGCAACAACGCTTTTAATCAGCTGTTGCCTTGTTAGGTGGCTGCGGAGAACGCATGAGCTTTTCTGAACTTGGTCTGCAAGAAGATTTATTACACGCCGTTACGGCGCAAGGCTACACCCAGCCTACTCCTATCCAATTAAAGGCTATTCCTGTCGTTTTAGAAGGTCGCGACTTGCTCGCAAGCGCCCAAACGGGCACGGGTAAAACGGCAGGCTTTACCCTACCTATGCTACAGCGTCTTTCCGGTGGAAAACGGCCAGGCAAACGCCAGGTGCGTGCGCTGGTATTGACGCCTACTCGGGAGCTTGCTGCTCAGGTAGGTGAAAGTGTATCCACCTATGGGAAGCATCTCTCTTTACGCTCGCACACGATTTTTGGTGGTGTAGGCCAACAGCCTCAGGTCGATGCACTTAAAGCAGGCCTGGACGTACTGATTGCCACCCCTGGCCGCCTGCTGGACCTTCAGCAGCAGGGCCACGTTGACCTTTCAGCCATCGAAATTCTAGTGCTTGATGAAGCCGACCGCATGTTGGATATGGGCTTTATTCACGATATTAAACGTGTACTACGCCTAGTGCCCAAACAGCGCCAAAACCTGCTATTTTCCGCCACGTTTACAAATGAAATTCAGACGCTGGCGCAGCAGTTGCTCAATAACCCCGCCCTTATTGAAGTGGCTCCACGCAACACAACCGCCGAGAAAATTCTCCAAGCGGTTTATCGCGTAGACCGCGAAAAAAAGCGCGAGCTGTTGGCGCATTTGATTCAGCGCCACGGCTGGTTCCAAGTGTTGGTTTTCACCCGTACTAAACATGGTGCCAACCGGCTTGCCGAACAGCTTTCAAAACAGGATATCCCTGCCATGGCTATTCATGGCAACAAAAGTCAGGGCGCTCGTACCCGTGCGCTGGGGGCTTTTAAAAGTGGTGACTTGCAAGTATTAGTCGCGACGGATATCGCCGCACGTGGGCTGGATATTAGCGAGCTTCCCCACGTGGTTAACTTCGACCTGCCCAATGTGGCGGAAGACTACGTCCACCGCATTGGCCGGACAGGCCGAGCGGGTAGCAATGGTGAAGCAGTATCACTGGTGTGTGTGGACGAGCACGGTTTGCTGGGCAATATTGAGCGGCTGATCAAGCAAAACCTACCCAAACATATAGAGCCCGGGTTTGAGCCAGATCCCACGATCAAACCAGAGCCCATTGAGAATGGTCGTCGCCAGCGCCAACCTCAAGCACGACGCAAACCAACTAGCGACAATGGAAATGGCAGCGGCGAGCGCCGTCGGCGCGCACGCCGCTAGCCTGCTAACAAGGAATATGCGAAGGTTATGCCCTCGCATATTCCACTACGTTGGCTACTACATTATCAGGGAGCGATCATGTCATCTTCTCAACTTATTAATGAATATCGGCAGTGGCTCAGTTTTCAACGCCAAGAACAGCTTAGCCGTGAACACCAGGGAATCGCGCAACGCTTGGAAGATGCACGTGCCTCTTCAAAGCAGGTCATACAAGCCTACCGCAGCATGGCGGAGAAAGCCGCTAACGAAGGCGCTTGCTACCGGACGCTGTTCCTACGCGAGCGTGACGATAATGTAGCGCTACCTTGCGAAGGCTGGCTGTTTATTCGCCGCGTACTCAGCGAAGAAAACAGCACCCGCGTGCGCGCCACGTTAATCGAAACCTTTACCCTTGAAGATGGCATTCTGGCACCAGGTGATAAACCTGCTCAGAAAGTGACACTTGAGATTTTCGATAAGCTGGATATCAATCAAGGTATGCGCACTAGCGTCCGTGTGGACTCCATGGAAACACCACAGGATTATCACTTCATCACGCTACTGGATGCAGTCCGCGGCGATTTACGCCCTTATCTTAAGTAGGCCGCACTGATGCTATCTCGACGTTCCGTTACCTTTATTTTACTGATGGTTGTGGTGGGGCTAAATTTACGCCCTGCCCTTTCCTCAGTGGCCCCCTTGCTGACGCGTCTTCAGGAAGCTGCCGGGCTCTCACCCGCGGCAGCGGGAGTACTGACAACACTCCCCGTGCTGTTTTTAGGCTTGGCTGCTCCTATTGCGCCGCTTTTAGCAAAACGGCTAGGCAGCGAGCGGGCGCTTAGTGCTGCGCTACTACTGTTGGCTGCAGGTTTGATTCTACGCGGTTTACCGTTGCCCGGCGTCCTGTTTATAGGCTCCGCAATGGCGGGCGCCGCCATAGGCATTAGCGGCACTCTACTGCCCGCACTGGTGAAACGCGAGCTACCCGAAAGTGCTGATCTTTTGACGGGCCTCTACACGATGGCGCTCTGCCTGGGAGGCGCGTTGGGAGCAGGATTTAGCGTGCCGCTGACAGTGTGGCTGGGCAGCTGGCAGGCAAGTTTGATGAGCTGGTCGTTACTGGCGCTATTTGCTCTGATTCTCTGGCAATGCCAAATGCCCTCGACTTCCTCTCATGGTATGCCTCAGCCGCCATCTTCGGGACTTCTTAAACTGTTACGCAAACCGCTCACGTGGCAAGTAATGCTGTTCATGGGCATTCAATCATCCATGGCATATATCGTTTTTGGATGGCTGCCAACGCTGCTTGTCGATCGTGGCTATGATGAGGCCAGCGCGGGTTGGACAATGGCTATTTCGATCATGTGTCAACTCGTTTCAGCCTTGGGGGCACCCTGGCTTGCCCGCATGGGGTCAGACCAGCGCCCGGCGCTCTTGCTTGTACTGTTTAGTACGGCCCTAGGGCTTTGGCTGCTACTTATAGCGCCCTTAGCCTGGAAATGGCCTGGCGCCATCTTGTTAGGCCTTGGCCAAGGCGGCAGTTTTAGCCTGGCCCTCAGCCTGCTGGTATTAAGAACAGCGACATCACGCCTTGCAGGACAACTTTCCGGCCTGGTACAAGGCGGAGGATATACCATTGCCGCTATTGGGCCTTTTAGTGTCGGCTTGCTGCTCCAATCCGGCGTTCATGCAGACCAAATTGCCTGGCTTTTGATCTCGTTGGTAGGTGTTTGCTGTGGATTCGCCCTGTTGGCTGGCCGCACGCGCCAGCTGGACGATCAAAGCGGCACGCTTCTGGTTCACCGTTACTAACCTGCACTGGAATCAAACAGGAGTTTTAGTGCTTGGCCTTCAAATATTTACGCCAGGAAATCCGTGATGAGTAGCTTCTCACCTTTAACCGCAACGGCTCCCACCCACGAACGCATTTTGGTTATTTATACGGGCGGCACCATCGGCATGCAGCAAAGTGCCAATGGGCTGACTCCCGGCGCGAACTTTGCCCAACGCATGGCGACCGCGCTTGGCCAGCTCCCCATTGCCCAACAGCAATCGCTTCCTGCTTATGATGTTATTAGTTATACCACGCTGATTGATTCCAGCGCGGCGACCCCACTTCAGTGGCAGCAGTTAGCCAGTGACATCGCCACCCGGTTAACGGATTACCGAGGGTTTGTCGTGATTCATGGTACCGATACGCTTAGCTGGACGGCCGCTAGCCTTGCCTATCAATTGCAAGGCCTAGAGCGCCCTGTCGTTGTAACCGGCGCAATGCGCCCCCTGGAAGCACCCAACAGTGATGCTCTTGATAATATTCATGGCGCGCTGCGGTTTGCGGCAAACGCCGAGCTTCAGGAAGTCGCTATTTATTTTGCAAACCGGTTATTGCGTGGCGTACGAGCTATAAAGCTGCACAGTGACGCACTAACAGCCTTCACCTCTCCAGGTTACCCGCTACTTGGTGAGCGAGTAGGCAATGACTTTGTTTACTACCCAAGCCGTGGGCTTGCCTCTCAACAGCGTGGCGCGCCACGCTTTGAACTCCCCAGCTACCAAGGGTTGGATAAAGGCGAAGTGGTTCGTATCGCGCTCTGGCCCGGTTTGGCCGCTTGGCAACTGGAAGCCTGGCTTGGAGATTCACGCGTTAAAGGCGCTGTTATCCAGTTGTGGGGAGCGGGCAATCTGCCTAACGATCCAGCCCTATTGAATGTACTGGCTAGCGCGGCCGGTGAGGGGAAATTGCTAGCGGCGATAAGCCTTTGCCCTGAAGGCAGCATTCATATGGGAGCGTACGCTGCGGGCGAGGGGTTAACAGATGCAGGCGTGCTCTCAGGCGATGCCATGACACCAGAAGCCACCTTTACCAAACTGGTCCATCTTTTGGCTCAACCGCTTGATGTAGAGACACAGCGGCAACGCTTCCTCGCTTCATTAGTCGGCGAACGCTAATAAGCGTGGTGATATCCGTAATTTACGCTATGTTTAATCAATGCTAACCAGTTGACGGAGCCCGTAATTATGGAAAAACCGGTACATCTTTTTAGTGATCTTTTCGAACAACTGGGCCTGCCATCAGACGCTGAGTCGATTGAAGTTTTCATCAAGCGCCATCGCCCTTTACCCAAAGAGATGGTGCTTTCCGATGCGCCCTGTTGGAATGAAGGCCAAGCGGAATTTCTTCGTGAAGCCATTGAAGACGACGCTGACTGGGCCGAGCTAGTCGACGAGTTGGATGTCGCCATGCACCAAGGGAGTTAACGCGCTGGCGCCGCTTTCGAGCGGCGCTTGACCCAAGCACCGACAAGCAATAGTACCGTAAGAGCAACAAGCGGTAGAAGCACCTCAAACTGAAGTGCATTTTCTTCCTCTATCGCTTCAAGCGCCCCATGAATAGCGCTGCTGTATACGCCCCACTTAATCGATAGGCCTAGCGTTGCCGCAAGAAGAAAAATCGACAGTGGCACACGGCATAGCCCAGCTGCAAAGTTGATCACCGCGTGAGGAAAACCCGGCAAGACACGAAGTGCGCACTGGGTTAATAGATCTCCCCTGTCCTGAAGCGTTTGCATGACTTTTAGGGTTAGCCCTTTGGGTTGCCATGCGCTACGGGTACGTGCCGCTAACTGATGGCCACCCAACGCGCCCGCCACGCTCCCAAGTGTCAGCATAATGGTGGCAATTACAGGTGGGTAAAAGGGTGCGATTAGCCAAAAGCCAATACTCCCGGGCAACCCAGCGGCCAAGGTAACAGCCATAAGAACAACCACCCCAACCACTACTGCGGGATGATGTGTCCATTCGTCAACGGTATGCCTGACCGCCATTAAATCCGGCGAGTGCCAAAACCACACATACGCCAGTATGGCTATAACGCCAACGGCTATCGCCAAACGCCACACAATACGAAAGGCATTACGCATTCAGCCTAGCCTCAACACGTTCAAGAATTTGCCGACTCACTTTACCTACGAGCGGCTTCGCAGCTTTATTAACGGCTTTTTCCATAAAGCGATTATGAATTTCATAACCAAGCGTGAGTGATACCTCCGTTCCTTCTGGTACTTCACGCAGCCGGTAGCGCCCCTGATTTTTCACCCCATCAAGCGACTCCCAAGCCAGCGTATGCGGCGCCTGAATCTCAGTCACTTCCACATCAAATGCCCAGTCCATACCTACTGCACGAACATGCCAGCGATAGCGATCGTCCCCCAATACATCAATGGAACGTATTAAATCAGAATAATCAGCAAAATCTTCCACGCGGCGCAATAACTCAAATACGCGCTCAGGTGATGCTTTAACAATTTCACTGTGCTCTATGGTGGCCATGATCCCCTCGAACCGCTGAAAACTAACTGTTAACCGCTAAGCTACCTGTAAACCGAAGCACCATCTGTAACCGCCGGAAACGATAAGCTTAGCAAAACAATGAGCGTAGCATGCTGCTCAATTTATCGGGAATGACGAATAAGGAGAGACGATCATTCAGACTACGGCTGGTCAGATACGTTCTCATTGCGTAAACTGCCGCCCTCCCGGACCGGACCCCGGCACTCCGTGCAGCCTTATCGCGCACGAAAAATTCTCCGACAGCGAGCACTATTTATGTCCAGTACGTTTTCTCTCCCTTCTACGTCACCGACAGCGACGGTGGTTATCTATTCCGGCGGCATGGACTCCTATACGGTGCTTCACCGCGCACTGCGTGAAGGACTGGAGGTCCACGCACTATCTTTTGACTATGGTCAACGTCACGCACGCGAGCTGGATGTGGCTACGCACGTGTGCCGTCAGTTGGGTATTCCTCACCAGATAGTCGACATTCGAGCCATTCACGGTTTGATCGATAACTCCGCACTGACCAACGCTGACCAGGCCATGCCGACGGGTGACTACGCAGATGATAATTTGCGCGCCACTGTCGTTCCCAATCGCAATATGATTTTACTGTCCCTGGCGATTGCCAAAGCGGTCAACATAGGCGCTGGGCGCGTGGATTATGGCGCCCATGGCGGTGACCATGTTTTATACCCGGATTGTCGCCCCGAGTTTGTCGATGCCATGAATCACGTGGCGGGTATTGCCAACTTTGAGTACGTTACGCTGCATGCCCCTTACCTCTACTCATCAAAAGCGGATATTTTACGCGATGGCTTGTCCATGGGGCTTGATTACCAGCATACCTGGACCTGTTATGAAGGACGTGCGTTAGCGTGTGGTCAGTGCGGCAGCTGCCGAGAGCGCTTGGAGGCCTTTGCCGCTAACAATGTGCTCGACCCCTTGGCTTACGATGCGACAGTTCAGGTGAGTCGCTGATGTATCACGTTAAAGAAGCCTTTTACACGCTACAGGGCGAAGGCGCACAAGCGGGTCGTGCCAGCGTTTTTTGCCGTTTTAGTGGCTGCAATTTGTGGTCAGGCCGTGAAGTGGATCGCGCTCATGCAAAATGTACCTTTTGCGATACCGATTTTATCGGTACTGACGGACAAAACGGCGGGCAGTTCGCGACAGCGGCCGAGCTGGCTGCGCATATTAATGCGCTCTGGCCAAAAGGTAGCGCGAATGCCACCCCTTATGTGGTGTTTACCGGCGGCGAGCCTCTGCTCCAACTGGATACACCGTTAATTGACAAGCTACACCAGCAGGGCTTTGAAGTAGCCGTTGAAACGAACGGTACGTTGCGGCCCCCTCCCGGTATTGATTGGTTGTGCGTTAGCCCCAAAGGTAGTAACCCTTTAGTCATTACGCAGGGAAATGAATTAAAACTTGTTTATCCGCAGGCTGACGCGTTGCCCCCGGTCTTTGAAGACCTTGCGTTTACTCACTTCTTTTTGCAGCCCATGGATGTAAGCCCGTTAGGGCAACAGTCCGACACCATCGCCCAGGCAACGGATTACTGTATGGCTAACCCACAATGGCGCCTTACACTTCAAATTCACAAAATCGCAGGGTTTGACTAATGGCGCTCTTTGTAAATCAGTTAACCCATATGGATGTCTCTGTTTGGTGCCCGACGCGCGGACTCATCGGCTGCAGCTGGCAAGTAGATGCGCTCCTTGAAGGCGCCTTGGGTGAAGACGGCATGCTATTTGATTTTGGCGAGGTAAAGCCCTGGATCAAACACACCCTGGACAGCGGCCTCGACCATACGCTTCTGGTGCCCACGCAGGCGCCCAGTGTAAGCATTACTGATTGCGAGGAAGGCCTCTGCGTTCGCACCGAAACGCCTTATCCCCTGGAAGTTCGTGGGCCTGTCGAAGCCTTTAGCCTGCTTCCCTGGGCATCTATTACGCTTGAAGAGGTAGCAGCGTATTTAAGTGGCGAGTTGACCGCACAGCGCCCCGTCAATGTTGACCGTGTCATGCTAACGTTAAGTGATGAAGCTACGACCGGAGCAGCCTACGGCTATAGCCATGGCCTTAAACGGCACCAGGGCAACTGCCAACGTATTGCCCACGGCCACCGCTCCAGACTCTCTATTTGGCAATCGGGCACGCGCCAACCTGAGCTGGAAGCTCGCTGGGCGCACTGGCTGGATAACCGCTACCTACTTGAGCAAGCGGATATTGAACATCAGGACGATGAGTTCTTGACCTGTCGTTACCAGGCTGCCCAAGGAGACTTTTCCATTCGCCTGCCAGCAGACCGCTGTGCGGTATTGCCAGGCCCCACTACCGTTGAGAACATCGCCATCTGGCTGGCACGTAGCATCGCCGATGAAAGCGGCCACGCCACACGCGTTCAAGCATTCGAGGGGATTAACAAAGGCGCCTTTGCGGAATTTACGCCATGAGCGAGGCAGGTATTATCGTTAAGCAAAGCGCTGGCTGCCGGGCGGGTTGCGGAGCTTGCTGTATAGCGCCGTCCATCAGCTCACCGATTCCAGGGATGCCTCAAGGCAAGCCTGCTGGGGTTCGCTGCATTCAGTTGGATGAGCAGAATCTATGTCGGCTTTTTGGCGATGCAAGCCGCCCCGCCGTTTGCGCCAACTTTAACTTTGATGCCAGCGTTTGTGGCGAGCACCGTGATCAGGCGCTCGCCACCCTTGCGCACCTCGAAACAGCAACGGGATAACCCCTAACCTTCTACACCCGCAGGCTGGGTCAAGCGACGATCCAGCAGGCTCACCCAACGCACCAGCACCGGCGCATCACTATGACTAACATCATTCAGCAAATGCCGGAACGCCTCTTTGGCGTTAAGGTCGCCCGGCGCGATGTGCATCAACCATAACTCAAGGGCCGCCAGCTCCTGGTGGCGGTTCCCATTCTCTCGGGATTGGCTGATGGCCATCTCGGCAAGCGCCCTAACCTCGTTCGCAGGATGTCCAAGCTGCTGCCGAACGCTCGCCAGCAGCGTCGCTAGCTCAGGCAAAAACAGCGTGGTACGCTCGCGGGCGATCACAAAGCATTGATCCAAATAGTCTTCTGCGGCATCAAGCTCACCCAGCTCAATACAGGCATCGATATACCATAGTGAGGGGCGCTGGTAGCGGTCGCTCCCTTTAAGCTCGGTCATCCGCTCAAGGCTTTCGCGTATTTGTGCAAGTCCTCCTTGATCCCCTGCCAACGCGCGCTGCCATCCCAACACCGCCTGGGCCGAGATTTGCCATAATTGCAAGTCGGGCGTGACGGTCATGGCTGCCGCCCTCTCCGCCTGGCGCGCTGCCAGGTGCACATGCCCTAACTGACGATAGAGTGAAGCCGCGAATAACAGCGACATTGCCAGCGTTCCCGGGTGGCCAATTTTTTCCGCCAACCGAAGCGCCGCCGATACTTGCCGCTCTGCACGCTGATAGTCGCCCCGTAAACAGAGCGCCCAGCCTTGAAAACACGCTGCCGTTACCTGCGGGTGATCAGAGAACGGTAACCACTCAATCATCATTTGTGCATTGAGCGGATCAATTTCATCCAGATGATCGTGGGCCTGCTGGATACGTCCTGCCCAGTACTCGCATTGAGCGCGTGCATAATCCGCTAAACGGCGATAGCGCGGGTCTTCCAGTCGCTCCGCGATATCCGCAAGCGTCGAGGCAAGCGCAAACGCATCGGCATGCGCATAGCGCTGGCTGCGCCCTACCCAGAGCCCCCACTTAACCAGAAAGACCTGCTCAAGCTCTTCAGGGTCATCCAGCATATCGCTGCCGGACTCACGCAGTAACTCTCGGGCGCGAACAAAACTTTCATGAGCGATGGGTGAGCCGTGTCCTTCCAGGGAAAATGCGGCCTGGCCACGTACCGTAAGCAGACTAACCTCGCGCTCTATCTCATGCTCAACGTGGCGCAAGCTTGCCAACCCTGCGTCGGCCATCCGCAACGCCGTTCGGTTAGCACTGACCTTTAGCGCCTCGCGAGCAGAAAGCTCAAAATAGCGTGCGCCGCGTGCGTAATGACCGCTTCTACGCAAGTGTGCAGCAAAGTCGCCAGGATGGCGGCTAATCCACATGGGGAAACGCTCTTCAATTAGCGTGACGACCTGCTGATGCAGTTTGACGCGTACATCGCGCGGGCAGGAGAGATAGGCGGCTTCCTGAAGAAGCTGATGGCTAAACTGGCACTCTTGCTCACCGAGCTCTTTATTAACGGGCTCAATGATCTCGAGCTGACGCATATGCTCAAGCGCTTGCGTTAATCGAGCGGGCTCCCAGCCGCTGCACTCCAACAAAAAATCCAGCCGGAAACGTTTGCCAAGCACTGCCGCCACGTGGGCAACAGCGCGGTCGGCCTCCAACTGATCAATACGGCTGGCTAGCAAGCCCAGCAGCCCTTTCGGCAGCTCATCAAATTGGATACTACGCCCTTCGCGACGGTCCATGTCCAGACGTCGGCAAATTTCCTGCATGTAAAGCGGCACGCCATCACACCGCTCTATGATCTGGTTACGCAGCCGGGGGCTTAAATGTATGCGGTAGCGGCGTGACAGCTGGGATAGCAGGCGTGATGATTGCTGAACGTCCAACTTACCCAACGTGATCTGCTGGTCCCAGTGAAGCTTAATCGGAAAGGGTTCACGGCCATGGTGACTGGCAATCAGCATAAACGCCGTATTGATAGGCAAGCGCGCCTGAAGGCCTGCCAGCACTTTAAAGGAGGGCTCATCAATCCATTGAAGATCATCAATCATTAGCACCAGCGTACGCTCACTGGTTTTCTGCTCAATCAAGCGATGTAACAACTGTACGACCAGCTCCGCCGCCTCGCCGTTTTGCGCAAGCTGCGCCACCTCTTGAACATCCCGAACTCCAAGCGCCTCTTCAAGCAGGTGCTGTCGGCTCTTTTCTAAAAGCCCCAAGCCCAGCGTTGTTTGCATGGCATGCAAGGTATCCAGCGCAGGTGGCGCATTTAGATGCCAGGCCACCAGGCTGCGGGCAATGCCGTAAGGTTCAAGTACGGATAATCGCGTCGTTGGCTGCCAACAAATCGCGGCATCGCGACTTAATTCAAGCTGACGAAACCCCACCATGAGCGCAGATTTCCCCATGCCCGAAGCACCTCGGACAAGCACGCTTTGGCGCAGCCCAATTCCCGCCCGCGCCAAGGCATCGCGGAGCGTACGCAGCGGGACCTCACGCCCCACCAGGCTCGGCGGGAGCGCATCACGCCCCCCCTCGTTTTGCCCCAGGACCAGCGCGCGCAGGCGAATACGCCCATCGCTTGCCACCAGCCGAGACACCAGTCGTGGCTGTAGATCAAGCGCGGGGGGCATGTGCTGGCTGGCCTCCTGAGAAATGACCAGCTCACTGCCCTCTGCCGCACTCATTAGCTCCAAGGCAACTTGCGTCACCTGACCAAGCGGGTCCGCTAGCTGACGCTCTGCCAAATAGACGACCCGCCCGCTATTTAACCCGGCGGCAAGCTCAAAGGAAGGCGGCTCACCTTCCCCTTCCCAGTGGCGCGCCGACTCTTGCGGCAGCGCGTGTTGACAGTGTTCGTAAAGCGCTACTAGCTCCGCAAGTTGGTGTGCGGGTCCATGTGTACCAAAACAGGCAAGCCCGAGTCCTCCGGTAGCCCCAGGTAACCAGAACCCTCCCAGATGATGACACTGCTGCTCTAACCAACGCAGTAACTCCAGCTGCAGGCCCAGACAGCTACGCACTGCTGCACGCTCCTGCCAGTCGCCCTTCAAGCGCAGCCGAATAGCCATCACGGAGAGCTGGCGCAGCTCGATTTCATCGTCGCGCAGCGGCTTGCTGTCCGCTGCCAATACGCGCGAAAAAGCGCCCTGAGGGGACATGGCACGAGGATCATGCGGCCCATCCGACCAATAACTTGCGAGCTGTAAAAAACTGGGTTCAGGCTGCTGCCCCGAAAGCGCTAATAGCTGTAAATAACCATTGTATTGCTCGTGAGCAGCAGCGATTTGGCTCTGCTCGGCAAGCTGGCGTACCAAGCGCTCATGAAAAGGTGCATAGCCAGAAAAGCGGCTTACCAGGCCTTCAAGCATTACATCTGGCGCATCCTCATGGGCTTCCAGGACCTGCTCAGCAAAGCGAATGACGCGCTGACGCCATTCGTTGCGCACTTGTACGAGCCACCGCTGAAATTCGCTACAGCTGGTTAGCTGGAGCTCCTCAACGAGGTCCCCTTGATAGCAGGTCAGCACCGCTTCGAGCGTTGCTAGCTCGCGGGGGCCTTCCAGCAGTTGCTGCAGTTCATGTAAATCGATGCGCCAAGTCGCTGGCAGGTTAAAAGCGATGGTTTGGCGCGACACTTTCAAGACGTGATCAGCGTTATCCCCGAGCGAATGACGCAGGCAGTGCAGAGCATGGCGCAAGTTAGTTCTGCCTGATGAAAGCCCTTGGTCAGGCCATAACAGCTCGGCGAGCACCGAGCGGTTCACCGGCTGGCGGTGAAGCAGTAAGTAGACTAACAGCGCTTTGACTTTGTCATAGCTAAAGTGGGTTAGTACACCATCCCCCTGAGAGAGGGAAAAATGACCAAAGAGGATTAGCTGATCAGACTCACGAGTATCGCGCATGATACATATCCTGCCTGGGCTAGTGGTGTATTAAGCGGGTACACCACTATGAAAACGAAAAGCCGTATCGGGTGACGTTATCAGCTCTGCTTCCCGGGCCACAAAAAAAGCAATTCTTTCATCAATGGAAGCGTTAGTTTGCTGCTGCGCAAGCAGTAGATAGTCTTCAAAATGACGCCCTTCGGACTTAACCAGCGTGCGATAAAATTTAGCCAACTCTTCATCCAGGTAAGGAATCAAGCGAGCAAAACGCTCGCAGCTGCGTGCTTCTATTAAGGCGCCAATAATGAGGATATCAATAAGACGCTCTGGATCATTGCTGCGCACATGGCGTCGCAGGCCCTCAGCGTACCGGGAAGCGGTTAAATGTTTGTATTCAACGCCGCGCTTCTCCATTAAACCCACAACTTGCTCAAAGTGCAGCAATTCTTCGCGGGCGAGCTGAGACATTTTGCTCAATAAAAGAGGTTGGTCTACATAACGATACAGCAAACTCATGGCCGTCGAGGCGGCCTTTTTCTCACACTGAGCGTGGTCAACGAGCAGTATTTCCGGGTTATCTAGCGCCCATTTAAGCCAGCTGTCGGGCGTTATGCAGGCAAGAAATTCATTTAAACTTTCGGGCAACAAGTCATCTGCTTGAAGCTTATGGTCTGCGGGTGTTAATTCCGGCAATTGCATTGACATAACGTTCTTCCGAGCATTTTTTCATAATTGTACAATATTTAAACGCCGATAGCGTTCACCTCGTTCCTGGCCCGCAAGAACGACGCCATGCCATGTCTCTTGGGTACGTATTGCTGGCCACCGCTAATAGTAATAGCTAATTAGTAACAACAATGGCGCTCTACGCTTCGCTGTGAGGTTAGTTCAACCTGGAAAGCAACCGTAACGCTATAGCGTCCAGGCCATGGTAACGCGGCGCAACCGCAATCACACCTTTAGCGTGCTCGGGCCCACCACACCCTGCCAGAAAGTGCCCCAAACGGCCAAAATACAGGCCTTTAAAGCGGTATTTTTTGCGTATCAACACAAAGTACAACACCTGCCTATCGCCTTCTTCTTAACATTGTCGACAGTTTGCCGTAGAATCCGTGCCATCCAACCAGACGCTGTTTCCAAGCGTATGTCATGTGTCCGAGCGCACGCTCAAACACCGTGAAAATGTGTGTTCGCCACCATAAAGCAGATGAGAGGGCCCCAACGTGCTTGAAGCATATCGCCAACATGTCGAGGAACGCGCCGCTGAAGGCGTACCACCCAAGCCTCTAAACGCCGAGCAAGTTGCCGCCTTAATTGAGCTGCTAAAAACCCCACCGGCGGGTGAAGAGGAATTTGTTCTTGATCTGATCACCAACCGGGTTCCGCCGGGCGTCGATGAAGCCGCTTATGTGAAAGCGGGCTTTCTTACTGCCATCGCCAAGGGCGAAGCAACCTCTCCGCTGATCGATAAAATCCACGCGGTTAAGCTGCTGGGCACCATGCAAGGCGGTTACAACATCGTCTCCATGGTAGAGCTGTTGGATAACGAAGAGTTAACACGTGAAGCCGGCGAACAGCTCAAGCATACCCTGCTGATGTTTGATGCCTTTCATGATGTTGAAGAGCGTGCCAAAAAGGGTAACAGCGTTGCCAAGGACGTTATTCAGTCCTGGGCCGAAGCAGAGTGGTACCTTTCCAAGCCTGCTTTAGAAGAAAAAATCACCCTAACCGTCTTTAAGGTGCCGGGTGAAACCAACACGGATGATCTGTCACCAGCACCCGATGCCTGGTCGCGCCCCGATATCCCGCTGCACGCTAATGCCATGCTCAAAAACGAGCGTGACGGCATTGTGCCTGAAGTACCGGGCTCCATGGGTCCGCTCAAGCAAATTGAAGAAGTCAAAGCCAAAGGCTTCCCGGTTGCTTATGTCGGTGATGTTGTGGGTACGGGCTCTTCACGTAAATCAGCCACTAACTCCGTGCTGTGGTTCTTTGGTGACGATATCCCTTACGTTCCCAACAAGCGCGCTGGCGGCTTCTGTTTTGGTAGCAAAATTGCTCCGATCTTCTTTAACACCATGGAAGATTCTGGCGCACTCCCGATTGAACTGGACGTATCAAAGCTGGAAATGGGCGATGTCATTGACGTCTACCCCTACGAAGGCAAGGTATGCAAGCACGGCACTGATGAAGTGCTCACCACGTTTGCGTTGAAAACGCAGTTGATCCTTGACGAAGTACGCGCTGGCGGCCGTATTCCTCTGATCATCGGCCGCGGCCTGACGGGCAAAGCACGTGAGTCCCTTGGCCTTGAGCCTTCTGACGTATTCCGCCTACCGGAACAGCCCAAAGATACCGGCAAGGGCTTTACCCTAGCGCAGAAAATGGTCGGTAAGGCGTGCGGCCTGGAAGGCGTTCGTCCGGGGATGTACTGCGAGCCCAAAATGTCCACCGTCGGCTCCCAGGATACCACTGGCCCGATGACGCGTGATGAGCTGAAAGACCTGGCTTGCCTGGGCTTCCAAGCGGACTTGGTGATGCAGTCATTCTGCCACACGGCGGCCTATCCGAAGCCGGTGGACGTAGACACTCACCACACGCTGCCTGACTTCATTATGAACCGCGGCGGTGTATCGCTGCGTCCTGGCGACGGCATCATCCACAGCTGGCTGAACCGCATGCTGCTGCCAGACACAGTAGGTACCGGTGGCGACTCGCACACTCGCTTCCCGCTGGGCATCTCGTTCCCGGCTGGTTCTGGCCTAGTAGCTTTTGCTGCTGCCACCGGCGTTATGCCGCTGGATATGCCGGAATCCGTACTGGTTCGCTTTAAAGGCAAGCGCCAGCCTGGCGTTACCCTGCGTGACCTGGTTCACGCCATTCCGCTTTACGGCATCAAGCAAGGTCTTCTGACCGTTGACAAGGCCAACAAGAAGAATGCGTTCTCTGGCCGCGTACTGGAAATTGAAGGTCTTGAAGACTTAACGGTCGAGCAGGCGTTTGAGCTTTCCGACGCCTCTGCTGAGCGCTCTGCCGCTGGCTGTACTATTACGCTGTCTGACGAGAGTGTGACCGAGTACTTGAAATCCAACATCACACTGCTGAAGTGGATGATTGCCAACGGCTATGGCGATGAGCGTACTATCAGCCGTCGTATCGAGGGTATGGAAGCGTGGCTTGCCGACCCGAGCCTGATGCGTGCCGATGCGGATGCCGAATACGCCGAAGTCATCGAAATCGATTTGTCCGAAATTAAAGAGCCCGTGCTTTGCGCACCTAACGATCCTGACGACGCTCGTTTACTGTCAGACGTTGCGGGCGAAAAGATTGATGAAGTATTTATCGGCTCGTGCATGACCAACATTGGTCATTTCCGTGCAGCGGGTAAATTACTTGAAAAGCAGCCTGCAGGCAGCCTCAAAACTCGCCTGTGGCTGGCACCGCCGACCAAAATGGATCAGCACCAGCTGACCGAAGAGGGTTACTACGGCATTTATGGTCGTGCCGGTGCGCGTATGGAAATGCCGGGATGCTCGCTGTGTATGGGTAACCAGGCACGCGTTGCGGCAAAAAGCACCGTTGTGTCTACGTCTACACGTAACTTCCCGAACCGTCTGGGCGATGGTGCCAACGTGTACCTTGCCTCGGCGGAACTCGCCGCGGTTGCCGCGGTGGAAGGTCGCCTGCCAAGCGTTGAAGAGTATCAGCGTTACATGAGTGAATTTGACGCCATGGCAGGAGAGATCTATCGTTATATGAACTTCCACGAAATTGAGGAGTATCAGAAAATCGCCTCAAACGTGATTCCGGTTGCTCAAGAAGCGTAACCGCCCTATCGCCGATGCTCGCACCATCACAGACTTAATGAAGTTTCGTTAATTCTGAGACGATGACCGAACGCCCCACAACCTCTCGTTGTGGGGCGTTTTTATTACCGCAAGATGTCGGCGACTTGCGAGGGCTTCCGGATACTGCCACTCTGTTAGTTCATCCTTATGATTTAAAAAGACAATGCAGCCACTGACACATCTTGGCTCGGCCTTAATGAAGACACTGCGCGATCATCTACGCCCCTTGATCGCCTATCATTTGTTTTTTACCTTACTTGCCTCTGCCCTGTTATTACCCGTGATTGGGTGGATAACCCAAGGTCTGCTCGCTCAGTTAAAGCGTACAGTGATTACTAATGACGAGCTGATCAGCCTGCTGTTTAGCCCCTTGGGCCTAGCTTGCATGCTGGTCGGCCTGGTTTTCACCTTTCTCATTCTTTACTGGCAACAGGCTGGTATGCTCCAGGTCGCCGTTCGGCCTCACGGCAATCATTACCGGTTAGCCTTTGATGCACTCTGGTTAAGCGTTCGTCGCCTCCCCGCACTGGCAGGATTAGTCGTGTTACAGGTAGGCACGCACCTTTTACTGCTGGCCCCTTTCATGGCCGCACTTGCATGGCTTTATAGTGTTTGGCTAAGCGGCCTGGATCCTTACTATTTACAGCGCGTCATGCCGCCAGTGCTTTGGTACTTTATTGCCTGCGCGCTGCCGCTTGTGGTGGCCTGGCTAAGCTTAGCGGCCTGGCTTTATCTGCGTTGGCTGTTGGCGCTTCCGTTAGTGGCACTTGATAACTGCAGCCCGTTACGCGCCTTGACGCGCAGTTTTCATTTAACCAAAGGCTGGCACCGCTCCATTGGCGCGGCCGTGCTCATCCTGCTACTGCTCATTATTGCGCTACCTGTTATCACCACCATCGCCTTTGATGCACTGGTGACGCCGCTTCTCTGGTGGTTGCCAGAACACAATGCGTTTCTAATTCCCATCATGTTTGCCTATTTAACAGGCTATCTGCTGCTAACCCTCGCCGTTACCTTTATCGGTATTGCGGCTAACGCACTGCTTTCTGCTTGTTTGTACCTTCAGTTAGCGCATCACAAGATGCGCCCTGCTCCTCCATCAAAAATCGTCCTCCCGGGCCGATTTGCCTGGGCGGTTGAACTTAGCGTATTGCTACTGGCCGCCTTACAAGCCTGGTGGATTCTGAATAGTTTTGAGCTACGCGACAATGTAAAGGTGTTCGCGCACCGTGGTAGTTCAATGGTCGCCCCCGAAAACACCCTGGCCGCGGTTGACCAGGCCATCGTCGATAAGGCTGACGCCGTAGAGCTGGATGTTCGCTTATCCGCCGATGGGCAGGTCATGATTTACCATGACCGGAGTCTGGCAAGATTAACCGGTGATAACAGAGAATTCGGCGACTTAACGCGTGAAGAGCTTAGTCAGTACGACATAGGCAGTTGGTTCGGTGATGCTTTTCAAAACGAGCCTATCGCAGGCCTGGACGAGGTACTCGAACGCGTGCGTGGCCATGCCGGGTTGATGATCGACATGAAAGCGCTGCCCGGCGAGGAACAAGCACTTGCTGATGCAGTCATTGCCCTGCTGCGTGCTGAAACCGATATGCGCTATGCCTGCTGGGCTAAAAGCAGTCATCCTATAACAGCGTATAGAGAATGCGGCTTTCCCAATGCAATGCTGGAGATGCGGGTAGCCACGATGACGCCCGCCCTAACTGCCCACATCAAACGCCAGGCGCCTGAGCTACGCGTCACACTGCTGGCACAATTAATCCTGCCAGGCACGCTGGACCGTCAAAGCTTCGATGCCCTGGGGCTTCGCCATAACCGTATTACAGCAGAGGAAGTGCGTCTTGCAGCGCTTTATGGCTATGAGATACATGCCTGGACAGTTAATGACCGGGCAAGAATGTCCACACTGATCGATTTAGGGGTTGATGCGATTATTACCGACTATCCCGAGCGTTTACGTGAATTGATTGAAGAGCGGCGAGCGTTAAGCGATGGGGAACTTCTGTTGGTGAAGCTGCGCAATTGGCTACGTCAGTGACGTGTACTTAAACACGCCACTGACAGCTCATTTCGTAAAGCCAAGTGGGATCAATCGCCCATAACAACGCCTTCGCGACGCGGGTCGGCACCGCCAAACAGCGTCCCATCCTCCAGCCTACGGATAGCCTGAAGCCCACTGGTTAGCTCTCTTTCACTGATGGTATGACCGTACTCCTCAAGCACTTCCAGGGTCGCTTCCGGGAAGCCTCCCTCTTCCAAATAAACATCGCCTCCCATGGTAATGGCGTGAGGCAAATTGAGCGCTTCTTGTGCACTCATCCCCCAATCACGCATCGCAACTAACGTGCGGGCGGTGTAATGAATAATAGCCGCACCACCCGGCGATCCCAGGCTTGCCACTAATTCGCCCGACTCTTTATCGAAGACGAGTGTTGGGCTCATGCTTGAACGCGGGCGCTTGCCAGGCTCAACCTGATTAGCAACCAGCTCGCCGTCCACCTCTGGGGTAAACGAAAAGTCGGTCAACTCGTTATTAAGCAGGTACCCACCCGGCAGCCCGGTTCCTCCATCGGCAAGGATGCGCGAACCAAACGCCTGCTCAATAGACGTGGTCATCGCCACGGCATTGCCTTCAGCATCAATAATACTGATATGGCTAGTGCCGTATTCCGGCTGATCCGGCTGTGAGGCAAAGCTAACGTCAAGCTCACCAGGGTTTCCTGGCTCCGCACTATCGCCCATGCTGGTGTCGCCAATTAACTTACTACGCTCTGAAAGATAGTCAGGCGCCAGCATTAATGACCAGTCGCCTCCCGGCGCCTCTACGAACTCAGGGTCCGCGATATAACGTCCACGATCAGCGAAGGCCAGCCGAGAAGCCTCCAAAAACTGATGCAGCCAACCGCTGCTGGATACGCCGTTATCCAAGGGTGCTTCCAACAACGGCTGCTGATCTAAAAGACCCAGTATTTGCATAATGGTAATATGCCCAGACGAAGGCGGAGGGAATCCGCACACTTCCCACTGTTGCCATGGCGTACACAGCGGTTCCCGCTCAATTGTCTGGTAGCCGCTAACATCCTCAAGGGTCATGCTGCCTGGCCGCACCGGATGGTTCTGTACACGATTTACTAAATCCTCAGCAATGCCGCCCTCATAAAAGGCCGCGCTGCCGTTGGTCGCAATTTGGCGTAATATGCTCGCCAACGCCGGGTTTTTTAACGTGTCGCCAACCGCTAGCGGCTCGCCGTTAGGCTGGTAATAGAAGTTCTCGGCGAGCGGGTCACTACGTAACGCTTCATCATTGGCAAGGCTGGTGTGCAGCCGTTGACTAACGGCAAACCCTTCCTCGGCAAGCGTAATAGCGGGTTCAAAAAGCGCCTCCCAAGCCAACTGGCCGTGCTCTTTATGCGCCTGTTCCAACATTCGCACCGTGCCTGGCACACCAACAGAAAGTCCACTGGCTACCGCATCTGCAAAGGGCAGCGGCTCGCCATTTTCCATGAACAGCTCCCCTGTCACCGCACCAGGCGCTGTCTCTCGGCCGTCGTAAGCCTGAACGTTTGAGCCATCATAGAACATTAAAAAAGCGCCACCGCCAATGCCGCTGGACTGGGGCTCGACCAGTGTTAACACCATTTGCACAGCGATAGCAGCGTCAATGGCATTGCCACCATTTGCCAACACTTGGTAGCCTGCATCCGTTGCCAACGGGTTAGCCGCCGCGACTGCAAACGACTCCGCCGCCCAGCCGGGTTTTTCCTCATACCCCGACCCAACTTCTGGCGTTATAGAGGGGGTTTCATAGCTAAACCCAAAGCTATAGACCGGCACTAACAGCAATCCTGATAGTGCTAATTTAATCCTTTTTGGGGACATTACACTGCCCTCTCGCATCCTGGGAAATATCAAGTAAGTAACCACACAACAGAGTAGCCTATAAAACGCATGCGCCCGGCACAATGGCCGGGCGCAAAATAGCGGTTTACAGATCGACGTTAGGTGATTGTCTCGCCTGCCAACATAAACCACGTCTCAAGTACTGCATCAGGGTTGAGGGATACCGAATCAATCCCCTGCTCCATCAACCACTTAGCCAATTCAGGATGATCTGAGGGCCCTTGCCCACAAATACCCACATATTTGCCTTGGGCTTTACAAGCCTGAATAGCCATTGCCAACAATTTTTTCACCGCCGCATTACGCTCATCAAACAGATGCGCCACGATGCCTGAGTCACGGTCCAGCCCCAGCGTTAACTGCGTAAGATCGTTAGAGCCGATTGAGAAACCGTCGAAGTGTTCAAGAAATTCTTCAGCCAACAATGCATTAGCAGGTAGCTCGCACATCATGATCACTTTCAGCCCGCTTGCATCGCCGCGCTTCAAGCCGTTTTCTGCCAACAGATCAACCACCTGCTTGGCTTCATCAGTGGTGCGTACAAAGGGCACCATGATTTCGACGTTATCAAGCCCCATCTCGTCGCGTACGTATTTTAAGGCGCGACACTCAAGCTCGAAGCAGGGCCGGAAAGCTTCCGAGATATACCGCGAAGCCCCACGGAAGCCCAACATGGGATTCTCTTCGCCCGGCTCGTAAAGCTTACCGCCAATCAGGTTTTCGTACTCGTTGGACTTGAAGTCAGACAAACGCACGATAACCCGCTGAGGGTAAAAGGCCGCCGCCAACGTGGAAATACCTTCCACCAGCTTGTCCACGTAGAAAGTTACCGGGTCGGTATAGCCCGCGGTACGAAGGTCAATCACCTGCTGCAAGTCAGCTGGCAGCGTTGCGTAATCCAGCAGTGCCTTAGGGTGAACGCCAATCATGCGATTGATGATGAACTCAAGCCGGGCAAGCCCTACGCCTGCGTTAGGCAGGCTGGCAAATCCAAATGCGCGATCAGGGTTGCCCACGTTCATCATAATCTTGAATGGGATTTCAGGCATGGCATCGACGCTTGAAACCTTGCAGTCAAAATCCAGCAGGCCATCATAAACGTGGCCGGTGTCACCTTCGGCACAGGAAACGGTGACATCGGTGCCTTCTCTGAGCTGCTGTGTAGCGTCACCACACCCAACCACCGCCGGAATGCCCAGCTCACGAGCAATAATCGCCGCATGGCAGGTACGCCCACCACGGTTGGTAACAATGGCTGAAGCCCGCTTCATAATGGGCTCCCAGTCTGGATCCGTCATGTCGGTCACCAGAATGTCACCGTCAAGAACCTTATCCATATCTTCCGGACTCATGACCACTTTGACCGTGCCGCGGCCAATGCGCTGACCAATCGCCCGGCCGGTAATCAGGGTACGGCCCTTCTCGCGCAGCTGGAAACGCTCTAACTTGCCGCCTTCCTGCTGCGAGACCACCGTTTCAGGGCGTGCCTGCACGATATAAAGCTTACCGTCGTCACCATCAAGCGCCCACTCAATATCCATGGGGCGCTCGTAGTGCTGCTCAATCGTCACCGCCTGACGGGCAAGATCCATCACCTGCTGGTCGCTAATACAGAAACGATTACGCTGATTAAGCGGCACATCAACGGTGTCGACGGATTTACCGGCGCTGGTTTCCTGGCCGTAAACCATCTTGATGAGCTTGGAACCCAGGTTACGCCGTAAAACCGCCGGGCGGCCAGCGGCTAACGTGCCCTTATGAACATAAAACTCATCAGGGTTGACAGCACCTTGCACAACCGTTTCGCCCAGCCCCCACGAGGCAGTCACAAAGACAGCATCGCGGTAGCCTGATTCGGTATCCAGGGTAAACATGACCCCAGAGGCACCCGTCTCAGAGCGCACCATTTTTTGAACACCCGCTGACAGCGCGACGTTTTCGTGGGCGTAGCCACGGTGAACGCGGTAAGAAATTGCGCGATCATTAAACAGCGAGGCAAACACCTCGTGTACAGCGCGTTTGATGTTATCGAAACCTTCGATATTCAGGAAAGTTTCCTGCTGGCCCGCAAAAGAGGCATCCGGCAGGTCTTCCGCGGTTGCCGAGCTGCGCACCGCTACTTTCAGCTGAGGGTGCTGCTCCTGCAGTTGCTCATAGGCCTGACGCAGCGCACTTTCAAAAGCGGGCGGCAGCGGCGTATCAATAACCCATTGGCGAATATTAGTACCCGCTTCGGCCAGTGCTTTAACATCATCAACGTCCAGGCGCGATAGCGTGCTGTTAATGCGCTCGTTAAGCCCTTCATGAGAGAGAAATTCACGATATGCGTGAGCCGTAGTGGCAAATCCACCCGGTACGGTTACCCCGGCACCTGACAGATTGGAAATCATCTCGCCCAGCGAGGCGTTTTTACCACCCACGCGTTCGACGTCGGCCATACCTAACTGATCGAACCACAGAATGTACTCTTCCACGCAACCCCCTCGCTTTAAGACGTTGATGCAATCTTTTAGATCGCCAATCATTGATCGTGTCACCCTATCACCGTGCCACCCTATTCGCCATTGGTCTAATAGCGAAGGGAGTGGAGGATTTTTACAACATAAGGCGTATACGGGCAGTTTATGTAGTCGCCTGGGGCGTTGTGCTTAGCGAACGCTCGGCACACAATAGCGTATCTATTATTTAATTGACGGGCGTGATTATGAAGCGGACAGCTTTCTTTATTTCCGATGGTACCGGTATTACGGCCGAGAGCCTGGGTCGCAGCCTGTTGGCTCAATTCAGCGATATTGAGATCAACATGCTGACCAAGCCTTATATCGATACGCTTGATAAAGCGGAAGCGCTTGCCCGGATTATTGAATCCACTGCCGCTCAAGATGGGCAACAACCGATCATTATCGATACCATCGTTGACCAGCAGATACGCGATGTAATTCGCCAAGCGCCGGGCTTCAAGGTGGATATCTTTTCTACCTTTTTGAAACCCTTGGAGCAGGAATTAGGCACCCACTCTTCTTACAGCGTGGGAAGAACTCACTCGATTGGCAGTGACGACGTCTATATGGACCGGATTCATTCGGTACACTTCGCACTCGATAACGACGATGGCGCCCGTACGCATCAATACGACAAAGCCGATATTATTTTAGTGGGCGTATCGCGCTGTGGCAAAACACCCACGTCGCTTTATTTGGCGCTTCAGTTTGGCATTCGAGCGGCTAACTACCCACTTACCGAGGACGACCTTGACGAAGACGGCACGCTCAAGCTGCCCAAGGTGTTAGCACCGCACCAGCGCAAGTTGTTTGGGTTAACTATTGATGCTCGCAGGTTATCCGCCATACGCAATGAGCGTCGGCCGAACAGTCGCTATAGCTCAATGGATCAGTGTCTGCAGGAAGTCGAACAGGCCGAAGCGCTTTACCGCATTATGCATATTCCGTTTATTGATGCGACGCGCTTTTCAGTAGAAGAAATTTCGACACGAATGATTGCCGAGACAGGCTTAGCGAGGCGCTTCTCCCCCCGCTAAACCAGCACTAAATGTACAACGCTAAAAATTACATGCCTTTGGGGGCGAAGATACCCGGGGCGTTACGCCAGTAGCCTTTGTAGTCCATACCAAAACCGAACACATAGCGGTCCGCGACCCCCAGGCTGCAGTAATCAGCTTTCAAGCCCGGCACCGCTTTGCGGTTATGTTGCTTATCCACCAGGACGGCAGTCGTAACGCTGGCTGCCTGAGCTTCTTTACAGTAAGCAAGAATTGCGGCGAGCGTCGATCCTTCATCCAAAATGTCATCCACGATGACGACGTGGCGCCCGGCCATGGGAATTTCAGGCGACACACGCCAGAAAAGCTCGCCACCGCGCAGCTCGTTGCGATAACGCGTGGCATGCAAATAGTCCACTTCCAGCGGAAACCCCAATCGGGTCAGCAGATGCCCGGTCGTAATCAAGCCACCGTTCATCACACAATAAAAAACCGGCAGTTTGTCCCCCAGGTCTTCAGTAATGGCCTCCGCCATGCGATCCAGCGCCCGCTCGACTTCTTCCTGAGAGATCAAGCAGTCTGCTGTTTCCATTAGCTGGCGCATTGAGTCCAATGACTCAAGCGCTTCTTTATCCAATTTGGACATGGGGTAACTCCCAAAAATGTAGCAATATTGCGAAAAGAAAATTCAGGTGGGGTTAGGGAAGTCCGCCAGCGCTTCTAGCCTGGCATGCGTACGTCGCCAACGCCCCAGCGCGCTCAGCGCATCCAAATCAGGTCGTGCACGGCCATAGCGGAGTTTCGCAGGGCGCTTATTGGCGATGCCCTGGCTGGCTTCAACGACCTCAAGCGCAGCGGCACGGTCGTTACACACCAGCAACATATCGCAGCCAGCGGCGAGTGCAGCAGCGGCACGCTCGCGTGGCGAGCCCGCTTCGTGAGCACCTGCCATACTTAAATCATCTGAAAAAATACAGCCTTTAAAGCCCAGCGATTCACGCAGCATCCCCAACCAACTGGGCGAAAAGCCCGCCGGGCGTGTATCAAATGCTCGATAAATGACATGCGCGGGCATGATGCCATCAAGCTGGGGGGCTAGCTGTTCAAAGGGGACAAGGTCGCGCTGTTTAATTGCCTCCATTGAACGCTCATCAATGGGCAGTGCGACATGGGAATCCGCGGCTACGCCGCCGTGACCAGGGAAGTGTTTACCCACAGCGCCCATGCCCGCCTGATGTAAGCCCTCAACAAAAGCGGCGCCTAATTGAGCAACGTGCTCAGGGTCACCACTGAAACTACGGTCGCCGATGACGCTAGAAATCCCGCTATCCACATCAAGCACTGGTGCAAAGCTTAAATCCAGCCCACAGGCGGCCATTTCCATGCCAAGCAACCAACCTGCGTCCATGGCGAGAGAGCGGCCTTCTTCAGGGTCTTGAGCATAACGCTCGCCAATCCGGGCCATGGCCGGTAAGCGGGTAAGCCCTTTTTTGATACGCTGTACACGGCCACCCTCTTGGTCAACCGCCAATAAAAGATCGCCCCGTATACGCCTTATATCGCTACACAGCTTGCGCACCTGGTAGGCGTCTTCCACATTACGGGCAAACAAAATCACGCCACCGACAGCGGGTTCAAGCAGCAAGCGCTTTTCAGCATTGGATAATTCAGGCCCTTCCAGGTCGAGCATGACCGGGCCAATAGGTTGAGTCATTAGCAGGGATCCAACAAAAGGGCCGATGATTTTAGACGATCAACGCACAGAGTCAAAAAAGGCTCTGCGTAAGGCCGTTACAGATGGCTGCCATGTAGCCAAACAGGCGTTCCAGGCACGGCACGCTCAAAGATATAAAGCAGGTCCTCGTTGCGCATACGAACACAGCCATGTGAAGCAGGTTTGCCCATCGGTTGATCGGGCGGCGTTCCGTGTACATAAATATAGCGGCGCTGAGAGTCAACCGTGCCTGCACGGTTAAATCCTCGCTCTAACCCACACAGCCATAAAATACGCGTCAAAATCCAGTCACGTGTCGGATGAGCGTCGGCCAAGTCACTTGAGAAAATTTCACCGGTAAAACGCCTGCCTCTAAATACGGCATTGACCGGCTGTTCATGGCCAATTGCCGCGCGAACATAGTGCCAGCCATGCGGCGTTTGGCCACTTCCTTCTTGCTGGCCAACGCCAGCGCGTCCAGTAGAGATAGCGCACTCAAAGTCTGGTGTTTGACCCTGCCACCAGCGCAGGATTTGTGCGCCGGTATCAATTTCGATCCAGCCGTCTTTTTTAGGTGGCAACTCAGCTAACAGGGGCGTTCGCATGCTGCGCTCCTTCAACCTCTTGCGGCAGTGGAGCATTCATGGCGGCAACGACCACAGGGCGCAAGCGTCGCACTAAATCACGCACAGTCACCTGCTCCTGATAATCCTTGGAGGCGATATCACGTAGCGCATCCAGCCCCGACAAGGTGAAAATGACCGTACCCAACATAAAGTGCAGCCGCCAAAAACGCTCGGCATCGGGTAAATCAGGGGTCGCCTTACGCACAAGCCCGGTAAAGCGGGTAAACACATCCCCATATTGCTCTTGAATATGGCGCCGTAAATGCCCTTGCGCTTGGCTATAGGCTAACCCCAATAAGCGCATGAAGACTTTCAAACTATCCCGTTCAGCAGGCACTGCCAGCACCGTGGTGGCCATTGTTTCAAGCAGCTCTTCCAGGGGGATGGCGCGATCGGCATAGTGGGCTTCAAGCTCATCGAGCGCACCATGAAAACGCTGAGTAAACGGGTCTAGATAGCGTGAGAATACGGCTTGGATAAGGGCTTTCTTGGAACCAAAATGATAATTAACAGCCGCCAGGTTTACTCGCGCTTTACTGGTAATGTTACGCAGTGACGTTTCAGCAAAGCCACGCTCTGCAAACAGCACCTCAGCGGTATCCAGAATGCGTGACACCGTGTCAGATTGTGCCATTATGGCCTCCGGAGAAACGAGTGTTTAAAACATGCCAGAATAGTAAGTCATATCTTAATCAGGCTCAATCACCCTTATTCACCGTTTTTTTTATTTGGCTACCCTGCGCATTAGCGTTAATTCAAACGTCTTACCGCTCACAGACAGTGTTTTAACAAGCTGCTTTTTTAACCATGTACTGGATAGAGCAACATACTGTATACTTAAACACATACTGATCAAGCAGACAGATACCGACTGTCTTTTATTGTTTATGGAGTTTGGTATGTCGCGGCCACTCACAGCACGTCAGCAACATGTTTTTGATTTTATAGTAAAAACCATGGGTGAATTCGGCTACCCTCCCACCCGCGCCGAAATTGCCAAGGCCTTGGGCTTTAAATCCCCCAATGCCGCTGAAGAGCATTTACGTGCTCTTGAGCGTAAAGGCGTTATCCGGATTATTCGCAATACGTCGCGGGGGATTCGCCTCCCCAACCAGGAAGCTCAGGACGTTAGCGAATTACCCGCCACCGTTGCAGCCAACAGCAATGATCTTCCGCCGATGGGCTTGCCAGTTATTGGTGAAGTGGCCGCTGGCAGCCCGATCCTTGCAGCGGAGCATATTGACCGTTACTGCCCGCTACCCGCGGAATATTTCACCCCTAAAGCCGACTACCTCCTGCGGGTACGCGGTTTATCCATGAAGGATGTGGGCATCCTGGAAGGCGATTTACTGGCGGTGCACCGCACTGATCGTGTACGTGACGGGCAAATCGTCGTTGCGCGGCTGGAAGATGAAGTCACCGTAAAACGCTTTCAACGCCAAGGGCACCAGGTCATGCTGATTGCGGAAAACGCTGATTTTGCACCGATTGAAATCGACCTGCGAACCCAATCCCTGGATATTGAAGGCGTAGGTGTAGGCGTCATCCGTGGCGGTAATGGCCAAGCGCTAGGCTAATAAGCCGTTTGCGTAAAATCGGTTTTTAAAAGCATCAAGGGGGTGGCCATTTTCATGGCCACCCCCTTGTTTTGCTACTGGTTCAGCTTAAACAGTTTTTAAAACGCTTAGCTAAAGACAACGGTCTTATTGCCGTGGATCAAAACGCGGTCCTCCAGATGCCAGCGCAGGCCTCGCGCCAATACGGCTTTTTCTACATCGCGCCCAAAGCGAACCAGGTCGGTTGGCGTATGGCAATGGCTCACACGATGAATATCCTGCTCAATAATCGGCCCGGCATCCAATTCCTCCGTCACGTAGTGGCACGTCGCGCCAATTAGCTTTACGCCGCGCTCATAAGCCTGATGGTAAGGCTTGGCGCCAGCAAATGAAGGCAAGAAGCTGTGGTGAATATTAATTACCTGTCCAGCATAGCGCTCACACAACGACGGGGGCAGAATCTGCATATAGCGCGCCAATACAATACAGTCCGCTCGCGCGTTATCAATAAGCTCCTGCACCTGAGTAAACGACTCTTCCTTATTATTCGGGTCCACCGGCACATGGTGATAAGGAATACCGTACCACTCAGCGATTGAGCGCATGTCTTCGTGATTAGAAATCACACCGGCGATATCACAATCCAGCTCACCTGCCTGCCAACGGTAAAGTAAATCCACCAGGCAGTGAGACTCACGGGAGACCATGAGGATGACGCGCCGACGCTTTTGAGTATCCATTAGCGCCCACTGCATGGAAAACTCTTGAGCAATTGGCTCAAAGGCGCTGCGTAATGTTTCAACGGACATGCCAAGCGAATCGGCCAATATCTCATAACGCATAAAAAAGCGGCCCGTTTGCAAGTCAGAATGCTGACTGGCCTCGGTGATAGAGCCGCCTTGTTGAGCAATAAATCCAGACACACGGGCAACAATACCCACCTGATCGGGGCAGGAAACGACTAAACGGTAATAATGAGACATGTGAAGTACTCTTGACGACCTACGAAATACAAATGACAAACCACTATTGGCATCGTCTATTGGCATAGTGCAACGGCGCCGCAAACCGCGGCTAAATAGCGACGCCGTAAATAACGGCTGCCTAGTGTACCGGAACCCTATTAACGAAGCACCGTTATCTAATGTCGGGGGTCATTGTTAGCCGCCCCTGCCTTCCCGTATAGTTAAGGCATTACTTTTTAGGCTTTTCATAACCGATGCATCCACCACGCGTTCAACTTCGTCCTCGCCGCCGCCCACCTCTGCGCCTACTGCCGCTGGGTGGGTGTGGTGAAATCGGCATGAATCTAACGCTGTATGGATACGACGATCACTGGATCGCGGTCGACTGCGGCATGATGATTCGCCAGGATTTGCCTAACTCGCCCCTTCAGGTACCTAACCTGGGCACCGCCGAGGCACTGAACATAACGCCCCAAGCGTTATTTATAACGCATGGACATGAAGATCACATTGGCGCGGTTGCCTGGTTATGGCCCAAGTGGAACTGCCCTATCTATGCCACCCCACTTGCGGCAGGCCTCTTACGCGCGAAATTCGCTGAACACCAGCTAAGTAGCGCCGCGATTAAGATCATCGAGCCGGGCGAAGCAATGGAAACGGCGCCCTTTTCGGTGCGCTATTTGCCGGTTACCCATTCGATCCCTGAAAGCTGCGCGCTGGTCATCGTGATGGGCGACTACCGCATAATGCACACAGGGGATTGGAAGCTGGACCCAGAGCCGCTGATTGGCACGCCCATTAACGCGGCGCACTTTCGAGCGCTTGCCCCGATTGATTTAGTAGTAGGTGATTCAACCAATGCCCCTCTGCCTGGCCACTCCAGCAGTGAAGGCGATGTGGCTAAAGCGCTGGCTAAAAGCCTGAAGGAATGCAAGGGCCGCGTCGTGGTCTCCTGTTTTGCAAGCAACCTTGCACGCGTACTGGCCATTGGCCGGGCGGCTCATCAATGCGGCCGTCGGGTCAGTTTGATGGGACGATCCATGGAGCGCATGGTGAGCATTGCACGTGGGCTTGGCTACATGGATGACTTCCCAGCGCTTGTTCCCCCCCATGATTTAGGCTATTTGCCCCCCGATGAAGTGGTGATTATCGCCACAGGTAGCCAGGGTGAGCCTCGTGCAGCACTGCAACGACTGGCCCAAGGGCGCCACCCGTTTATTGACCTTGAGCCTGGCGATAACGTCATTTTCTCTGCCAAAGCTATCCCCGGCAATGAACGCCCCATTGAGCAGCTCAAAAAACGCTTGGTCCAACTTGGGGTCACGATCTTTGATGAGGTTAATCATCCAGAGCTGCACGCCACAGGCCACCCTGCGCAAGAAGAACTCATCACATTCTACCAGTGGATCAGGCCCAAATATTTGATCCCCGTGCACGGCGAAGCGCGCCACCAGCAGGCCCACCAAGCGATTGCAGACTCCTTGGGCATCAGCGCACCTTTAGCACCCGTTAATGGCGACATGATCGTTATGGACCACTTGGGGCTGCGCTGCGAAGCCCGCCACCCTCAACCGCCCTGTATCGTTAATCAAAATAGCGTTGTGCCGCATCCAGGCCTGGAGGCCACCAAAACCACGACGCGCCGAGGCAGTTTATTTCTCGCCCTGCCTGTCGCGGCCAGCGATACCGGATGGTGGCGCATCGGTCGCTTGATGCTGGATAGCAGCAGCGCCAGCCCGCTCGACGAAGATAGCTTTAGCGAATGGCTGGACAATCAGCTGGAGGAGATTAAAGCGGATACGCTGGCTGATTTGCGCCTTGCGCTACAGCCACGCTTGATTCATTGGTTGGCGGACCACATGCAGCACATGCCTGAGGTCCACTTACAAATAATGGCCGCAGAAGCGCCTCTATAAACGCAACGAGGCGTAACCGAATCCTGTAGAACGCAGCGCACTCGCCAGGCGGGTACCGTAATAGCCTTATGACCAGCGCTCGGCATCTTGCCAATCGGTAGCGCGCTCTTTCACCCAATACTCACCCTTGGTGGAATGCTCCTTTTTCCAGAACGGCGCTTGGGTTTTTAAAAAATCCATAATAAAGTCACACGCTTCAAATGCTTCGCGCCGGTGAGCGCTCGCCACCAGCACCCTAACGATGGGATCCCCCGGCGCCAGGTAGCCCACCCGATGAACAATATAAACCGCTTGAAGCGCCCAGCGCTGCCACGCCTGTTCGCCTATCTGCTCCAGCGTACGCTCTGTCATGCCGGGGTAATGTTCCAGGGTAAGCCCGGTGACATCAGGCGACTCGTTAAAGTCCCGAACCAACCCTGTAAAACTGACAACCGCGCCAATATCGGTTCGCTGGGCGAGCGTCGACGCATAGCCATCGCCTAATGAAAAAGGCGCTGACTGGACTCGGACCTGGATATTCATCGTTTAGCCCCCTGTCACGGGTGGAAAAAAGGCGACTTCATCCTCGTCAGTAATCCGTGCGCTATCGTTGGCCATCACCTGGTTAATCGCACACAGCGTCCGCTGGTCGGTGAGCACGCTAAATCGCGTATCACGCTGGCTCAGCGCAGCCTTCAAACCCGCAATATCACGGCTCGGCACCTGGTCCAGATCAAGCACCGTATCACTCACACCGACACGTTCACGCAGCTCGGCTAAAAACTTCACCCGAACACAGGGCGAGGCGCAGCGTTCGCCTAATGTCACTTCGCCTGCCGTCCCCTCCCCCGTCACAATAGGGGCTTGCGGGCGAGCACTGCGCTGATAATCGCCACGTACGCCACCGCGTTTGCTTTCAAGCTGAACAGCGTCGATACACATATCCTTATCGACGGCTTTACACATATCGTAGAGCGTTAAACACGCGACCGACACCGCGGTAAGCGCCTCCATCTCAACACCCGTACGCCCATTTAATCGACACAGTGCCGTCACGTGGACACAGCCCTGCGCAGGGTCGATATCAAATTCAATGGAGACTTTGGAAAGCGCCAACGAATGACATAAGGGAATCAATTCATGGGTACGCTTCGCGGCCTGAATACCGGCAATACGGGCCGTTGCAATGACATCGCCCTTGGGTAACTCGCCATCACTTAGCAGCTTCAGCGTTTCTGGCTGCATTAAAATCCGCCCCGAGGCGACGGCCTCACGACGTGTTTCGTGCTTATCACCCACATCGACCATATTAGCTTCACCACGCGTATTGAGGTGGGTTAGCTGCATGTTTATCACCTATGTTTTAAAAATGTGCCATTGGGTTGAGTGCTAGCCCACGTACGCACCCAGTGAGTAATTGCATCGATATCATTAAGGTTTAGCGGGGTAATCCGGGGGTCAAGCTCAACCGGTGGTTGATCATCAAGCGCCACCGCCTGAATCGTCGCATCATGAAGAATAGACGGCTCTCCAATTCCCTTACGATACAGTACGAGCTTGGGAATGGGCCATGCTTTGAATCCTTCGACAATCACAAGGTCTGGCTCATGGTAAGCCATCATCGCCAGCAACGCTGCCAGGTCTGGCTCATCCTGACCCGGCGTTTCCTGCATTAGCGCAAAGCGTTCCCGTGAGGCGACCAGCATCGGTGCCGCCCCGGCGCTACGCAGCTCATAGCTATCTTTACCGGGTTTATCCACTTCAAAACTGTGATGGGCATGCTTTATGACAGCTACCTTTAGCCCTGCCTGGCGCAACCGTGGCAGCAACTGCGTTAGTAGCGTCGTTTTTCCCGTTCCACTCCAAGCGACAACGCCGAGTACGGGAAATGCAGTGGCTACATTACTTACCATATACATGTCTCCTTCCCTGGTAATGAATCCTGATAAGGACGAGGGAGCTGTTACTCCCCTTCGCGCTCACGAGGCAATAGCCAATTCAGTACGATACCTACGAGAGCCGCCAAGCTTACGCCCTGCAGGGTAAATTGGCCTCCCCCAAATTGCATGCCGCCAATACCAAACACTAAAATCAACGACACCACCACCAGATTGCGTGGCGCAGTTAGCGACTGACCCGCACGTACTAGCGTATTCATTCCGACGACAGCAATCGAGCCAAACAGCAGCGTCATAATGCCGCCCATTACCGGACCTGGAATCGTTTGCAACAGTGCACCCAGCTTGGAAATAAAGGCCAGCAGAATGGCGATAATCGCCGCGACAATCATATAAACAGGGTTAAACGCCCGCGTCAGTGTTACGGCACCGGTTACTTCGGAATACGTCGTGTTGGGTGGGCCGCCAAACAGTGCCGCCGCCATAGTCGCCAAACCATCGCCCAGCAATGTACGGTGCAGGCCCGGTTTTTCGAGATAATTTTTACGCGTTACCGAACCAATCGCTACCATATCTCCGATATGCTCAACCGCAGGCGCAATGGCCACAGGAATCATGAATAAAATAGCCGCCCAATGAAAGCTAGGCGCCGTAAAACTGGGTATTCCAAGCCAGGCCGCTTCATGTACCGGTGTAAAATCGACAACCCCCATCACCAGGGAGAGTGCATAACCGGTAACAATACCCCCCATAATGGGAATCAAGCGCAGCAGGCCACGCCCAAATACCGCTAATACCAGCGTCACCAGCAGGCTGGCCATGGATAAAAAGATCGCTTGACCATAGCTGATATTGTCGCTGGTTTCCCCGGTTGCCATGCTAACGGCCACCGGCGCTAACGCCAGGCCAATCACCATGATGACCGGGCCAACCACCACCGCCGGTAATAAACGATTTAGCCAACCGATACCGCGTACGCGTATGATCTGGGAAATAATGACATACACAAGACCGGCTACCATTAAACCGCCAAGCGTCGCGGAAACACCGAAACTGGCAATAGACCCCTGGATAGGCGCGATAAACGCAAACGAGGACGCCAAAAATACCGGCACCGACTGCTTAGTAACCGCATGAAATATTAACGTTCCCGCACCGGCAGTAAAAAGTGCAACACTTGGATCCAGGCCCGTTAACAGTGGAACCAGTACCAACGCGCCAAATGCGACAAACAGCATTTGTGCTCCGGTCAGCAGTACCTTCGGCCAAGACTCGGACCGGCTGCCAGCATTACTCATCACTCAACTCCCAGGAATCAATTTATATCGAAAAGGCAAAAAAATGCCCCCAACGCAAAGCGTAAGGGGCACCGTTAGGCAAAACGCTTAACGCGTTCCAAATATCTTATCGCCGGCATCTCCCAATCCCGGCACGATATAACTATTCTCATCGAGCCGATCGTCTACCGAGGCCGTATAAATTTCCACGTCTGGGTAAGCATCCTGCACACGCTTGATGCCTTCGGGAGCAGCGACAAGAACAATGATCTTCATATGCTCACAGCCCCGCTCACGCAGCATGTCCAGTGTGGCGATCATGGAACCACCGGTTGCCAACATCGGGTCAATCACCAACGCCATGCGCTCTTCAATATCGTTGGCGAATTTCGCAAAATACGGCACAGGCTGCAGCGTTTCTTCATCGCGATAAAGGCCGACAACGCTGACGCGCGCGCTGGGAATCAAATCCGTAACGCCTTCCAGCATGCCTAAACCAGCCCGCAGAATGGGCACAACCGTTACTTTTTTACCTTTAAGTCGGCGTGTGGCGATAGGCTCGCCGTTCCAACCTTGAATTTCGTGATCCTCAAGCTCCAGGCCTTTCGTGGCCTCGTAAGTCAAGAGCTTGGCCACTTCACCTGCCAGTTCACGAAAGCTCTTGGTGCTCAAATCAACTTCGCGCATCAGTCCCAGCTTATGTTGAACAAGCGGATGGTTAATGGCGTAGACACTCATGGGGCTTCCTCACTGCAGTGTGATATCAGGATAACGACTCAGGCCGCATCTTCAGGCATACAAAATTGCGCGCATTCTACCTGCATCTGTCCATCAGGTTAAGCGCTTTCGGGCAGTTGCCATTCAACGGGCGAACGTCCTTGCCCCAGCAGGAACTGGTTCGCTTGAGAAAACTGGTGATTGCCAAAAAAGCCCCGATGGGCAGACAGCGGCGAAGGATGGGGCGATTCCAGCACTAAATGGCGCCGCTGATCAATCAGCGCTTTTTTCTGGCGCGCATGACTACCCCATAACAAAAACACGCACGGCGGAGCATGCTGGCTTACCGTTTCGATTGCTCGATCGGTAAACGGCTCCCAACCTTTGCCGCGATGCGACGCGGCATTGCCTTGCTCAACGGTTAACGCCGTGTTTAACAGCAAAACGCCTTGTTTGGCCCAGCTAACCAGGCTGCCATGCGGCACCGGTTTAACGCCCACATCGTTTGCCAGTTCTTTATAAATATTGGCAAGCGACGGGGGAATTTTCACCCCCGGCTGCACAGAAAAGCTTAACCCATGCGCTTGACGGGGGCCGTGGTACGGGTCCTGACCTAGAATAACGACTTTCACCTCTTCCAATGGCGTCAGTTCAAACGCACGAAACCAATCAGAAGAGTGAGGGTAAATAACCTTTTTAGCCGCTTTTTCCTGAGCCAAGAACTGTTTCAACGCCTTCATATAGTCGGCTTGAAATTCATCACCGAGCCACCGGCCCCAGCCGTTCGTTAATGGATTAGTCATAAGTCCTTTTAACTTGATCAACGAGAGGCTCAACATAGGCAACTCCCATATCCCAAGGGAATTGAATCCAGCACTGCTGAGCCACTTCAGTGAGATATTGGTCAACCAAAGGGCGCCCTTCTGGCTTGGCATAGATAGTGACAAAATGCGCTTTAGGCATCATTTCACGTACCGCACGCGCGGTTTTACCGGTATCCACCAGATCATCGACCAACAGCCAACCTTCGCCATCATGGTCAACGCCCTTCATGATATTCAGACCGCCCTGATCCATATGGTCATAGCTTTTAATACAGATCGTATCAATCAGGCGCACGTTAAGCTCACGTGCAATAAGTGCCGCCGGGATTAACCCGCCACGGGTAATCGCCACAATACCCTTGAAGTCCCGCTCCATCATTTGGTGGCAAAGCTGACGCACATCTCGGTGCAGCTGGTCCCAGGAAATAGTGAAGTGTTGGTGATAGCGTTCGCTGCTCATGAGAGGCGTTACTCGTCTTCGTTGAAAGAACATACCGCGAATACGCTGAAGCCAGCATCGCGAATTTTCTGAGAACCGCCCAACTCGGGTAGGTCAATAATAGTGGCGGTTTCTACGACATGCCCGCCAGAACGCTGAATAAGGTTGGCGGCGGCCAACATGGTGCCACCGGTGGCAATCAGGTCATCCATCAGCAGGATCCGGTCACCTTCCTGAAAAGCGTCAGAATGTAGTTCTACTTCCGAATGACCGTATTCCAGCTTGTAGGTTTCACTGATCGTTTTAAAAGGCAGTTTGCCTTTTTTGCGCACCGGTACAAAGCTACAACCTAGCTCATAGGCGAGCGGTGCACCGATAATGAAACCACGCGCATCAATCGCGGCGATGGCATCCAGGTTCATTTCCTGATAGCGATGCACGAAACTATCAATTAGTTTGCGAAACGCCGCACTGTTTTGTAATAACGGAGTGATATCACGAAAGTTCACCCCCTGCTCAGGCCAATCAGGAACGGTGCGAATAACCGACTTAATGTAGTCACCGTAGATGCTCATCGCGTCTCTCATAGATTAATAATAAATAGCCTGGATAATTAACCCAGGAATAGAAACTTCGCTGCAAACAGCAAGGCCAGAATCACGACAGCAGGATTCAGGTCGCTAAACCGGCCTGAAAGCGTTTTAATTCCTACAAAGCTAATAAAGCCCAAGGCAATACCGTCAGCAATTGAAAACGTCAGCGGCATTGCCAATGCTGCAATTAATACCGGAGCAGCATCGGTTGGGTCTTCCCAGTTCGCATGGGATAAACTGCCCGCCATGAGTACCGCAACGTACAGCAGCGCACCGGCAGTGGCATAAGCCGGGATAGAGCCTGCTAACGGCGCAAAGAAAAGACTGATTAAAAACAGTACACCGACCACGACGGCTGTTAGGCCTGTTCGCCCACCCGATGCAATACCCGCCGTTGATTCAATATAGCTCGTGGTGGTTGAGGTGCCGAGTGCCGCGCCTGCCATGGATGCTGTGCTATCGGCCATCATGGCGCGCCCGATACGAGGCAGTTTGCCATCCTTGTCGAGCAGGTTACCCCGATGAGCAACCCCTACCAGCGTGCCGGAGGTATCGAACAGATCAACAAACAGGAACGCAAAAATAACGCTGAGCATCGCCACATCAAGGGCGCCCACCAGATCCATCGCCATAAAGGTAGGCGCGATAGAGGGCGGCATCGACATCACACCGTTGTATGCATTATGCCCCAACAGCATCGAAATGAGAGTAATGCCCAGGATACCAATTAATACCGCGCCCTTGACCCGCAGGTACGCCAACGCCGTAATCACAAAAAAGCCCAGCAATGAATAAAGAGCCGCTGGCTGTGAAAGATCTCCCATCGCGACCAGAGTCGCCGGATTAGCCACCACAATACCTGCGTTTTTAAGCGCAATCATGGCCAGAAAAAGCCCTATCCCTGCCGCAATCCCTAAGCGTAGCGAGAGTGGTATCGAGTTGATAATCCACTCACGGACTTTAAAAACACTCAATACGAAGAATATCAAACCCGAGAAGAAGACCGCACCAAGCGCGGCTTCCCAGGTATATCCCATACCTAGCACCACGCCGTAAGTGAAGAAGGCGTTAAGCCCCATCCCCGGTGCTTGCGCAATGGGGTAATTAGCCCAAATGCCCATCACGAAGCAGCCAATCGCTGCCGCCACGCAAGTCGCGACAAAGACGGCACCGTAGTCCATACCCGCTTCCGACAGGATGCTAGGGTTTACGAAAATGATATAAGCCATCGTCAGGAACGTTGTGATCCCGGCGACCACCTCTGTTTTCACATTCGTATTTAGCTCAGTGAGCTTGAAATACTTATCCAGAAGTTTCATGTATGTTTTATCCTTCGCGCAAACGCAGTATGCGTCCCCTTGGAGCGAGAAAAGCCGCACATATTACCGAAAGCTCCCGCGCGATGCGAGTACCTAACGCACAGCCGGTTTAAGCGGAGCCACCTCCACTGACACTAACGCTAGCAATCTTCAGGCCATCAGCGAACCAACAGGTCAGCCAACCACCCGCTGCTTTCTTATAATCGTTTAGCCAGCACGCGCTCGACCGTTTCGACAATCACCTGCGTTTGCGGATCAATTTCAATATTGACCTTATCGCCAGGCAGACGCTCTTTGAGCATGGTGCGTGAGAGCGTTTCGGGTATCAGATTCACACTGAACTCAAAGCCGCCATCATCTGCCGCGCGCCGTACATCTCCGACCGTCAAACTGATGCCATCAACACCGATATACCCCTTTTCAAACACAAAGCGGCCAATCGTGTCGGGTAGAGAAAACCAAAGCCGACGGTTATTGGGAGCTTCTTCTATCGCGACGACGCTGGCCATACAGATAATATGGCCGGACATCGAATGCCCCCCAATCTCGTCGCCAAACCGTGCAGCACGCTCTATATTGACGCGCCCACCCGGTTCAAGTGCACCAAGATTAGTCAAGCGCAGGGTTTCTCGCATCAAATCAAAGCTAACGTTATCGCCTTCAATAGCAGTAACTGTTAAACACACGCCGTTATGGGCCACTGACGCACCAATTTCCAACCCCTCACGCATTTCGGGTGGCAATGCCACTACATGGGTTCGAAACGCGTCAAGTTCATGCACCTCTACTATACTTGCGGTGCCCTGTACGATGCCGGTAAACATAATCCACCCTTACTACGTCGCTGTGAAAACGCCTATTCAAACACGAAATCAACCCGGCGCAAGTTTATCCGTGAGAAGTTAACAATGCGCACACCGCAACCGGGAAAGTATGATGAGCAGCATGCGTGACGCTAATCAAATGCCTTGATGGACGCAAAGCAAAGTGCAGTACGCCTAAAAACGTTTAAAAACGCACGACTGCGCCTAATCAAGCGACCACACGCGTAAAGCAGCCGGTTTCAATTGACAAAGAGGAAGGGGCTGCTTAGACTTTCGGCCCATGTAATGGCGCCGATTTGTACCCATATTGCGGGCGCCCACCAAGCCACAGGTTTGGTGAAGTGCAGCTAAAAGGGTGTGTCCAGCGTTGATGGCCACCCGAAAGGGTGGCCTTTTTTTTATTCCTCGCCCTACGCTTGCTCCCTTGCACTCCGTCTTTGGCCTCCTATTAAGGCAGACGCTATGATTGAACTTAGCAACGTCAGTAAAACTTATGGCAGCGGCAATAACGCCGTTCACGCCTTGAAAGATGTTAATTTGCACGTACCTAGAGGCGCTATTCACGGCGTTATCGGCCTATCCGGCGCTGGAAAATCCACGCTAATCCGTTGCGTTAACTTACTTGAGCGGCCAACCAGTGGCAGCGTGACCGTGGATGGCCAAGAGATGACTCGCTTAAACGGCGGCGCCCTAAACCAGGCACGTCACCGCATTGGCATGATTTTCCAGCACTTCAACTTGCTTACTACGCGGAACGTGTTTGATAACGTTGCTCTGCCGCTTGAACTGATGGGTGAAAAACGTAGCGCCATTCAACACCGCGTACTTCCGCTACTGGAAATGGTCGGGCTGGCGGACAAAGCCAAACAGTATCCCGCGCAGCTCTCGGGTGGCCAAAAGCAGCGTGTTGCTATCGCCCGCGCTCTGGCCAGCCAACCCAATGTGCTGCTGTGTGATGAAGCAACATCGGCATTAGATCCACAAACTACCGGCTCTATTCTTGAGTTGCTGCGTGATATTAATCACCAGTTGGGTATCACTATTTTGTTGATTACCCATGAAATGGAAGTGGTTAAGTCAATTTGCCACCGCGTAAGCCTTATTTCCAACGGCACACTCGTGGAAGACGCAGAAGTCGGCGACTTTTTCACGGCCCCCAGCACTCAGCTTGGCCGCGAATTTTTGAACGATTTTCTCCAGCTTAGCCCCCCTAAAGAGCTGATCGAACGCTTAAGCGATACGCCAGGAGAGGCCACTCACCCCGTCGTACGCCTAACGTTTTCTGGCGATGCCGTCTCCACACCGCTTATCTCCCGCCTGGCCCGCGAGTGCAATGTGGATGTCAGCATTTTACAGGCCAAAGTCGAGTCCATTCAGGACCGCACCTTAGGGCTTATGATTGCAGAACTGCTTGGCACGACAGAGCAGACGCAACAGGCAATGGATTATCTTCAGTCTCACCAGTTAGAAGTCGAGGTACTTGGTTATGTCCAGCGCAATGTTTGACCTTATTTTACAGGCCACGCTGGATACGCTGTATATGGTGGCCATCTCTGGCGTCATTTCGACACTGCTCGGCCTACCATTAGGCGTATTGTTGTACGCGACACGGCCAAGGCAAATTCTAGCCCAGCCAGTGCTTAATCAGGTATTGAGCATTATTACTAATATTGGCCGCTCGATTCCTTTCATTATTTTGATGGTAGCCATCATCCCGTTCACACGTATGCTGGTAGGCACGTCGATAGGCATCAACGCCGCATCAGTTCCCCTAACCATTGCGGCCATCCCTTTTGTGGCGCGTCTGATAGAGGGCGCACTCAATGAGGTGTCGCCTGGCCTGGTAGAATCTGCTCAGTCCATGGGCGCAACCCCGTGGCAGATTATTCGCAAGGTACTTGTACCAGAGGCGCGAGGCGGCATCATTACAGGCTTAACCATTACGCTGGTAACGCTAGTCAGTTACTCCGCGATGGCGGGTGCGGTAGGTGGTGGCGGCTTGGGGGACCTGGGCATCCGTTATGGATACAACCGTTTTAACCCCACTATTATGCTGATTACCGTGATTATTTTGGTGGTCATGGTGCAAGGCTTTCAAAGCCTGGGCGACTATCTGGTGCGCAAAAGTGATCGTAAATAGTGATCGCAATTGGCCATGCCTGCTTATAACAAAAAAACATTAGAATTATTTTTCTTATTCCAATACTATTAAAAAATGACGATACAACGTATTAGGAGACTTATCATGCAAAAACTAATAATTGGTAGCCTGACAGCCTTGGCACTGGCCGTTAACGTTGCAAACGCAGAAACCCGCACGCTGAAAATGGGTACCGTTGCCGGCCCCGAAACTGAAGTAATGGAAGTGGCGGCGCGGATTGCCAAAGAAGAGTACGACCTTAATGTCGAAATTATCGAATTTACCGACTACGTAACGCCCAACGTTGCACTGGCCGACGGTAGCCTTGATGCCAACGCCTACCAGCACGCTCCTTACTTGAATGCCATGGTTAGCGATCGCGGCTATGACCTTGCCGTTGCAGGCTATACCTTTGTTTATCCGATCGGTGCTTATTCAGAAAAATTCGATAGCATTGAAGATCTGCCCGACGGCGCGCAGATTGCACTGCCCAACGACCCTTCCAATGAAGGTCGTGCGTTGATTTTGATGCATAACGAAGGCCTGATCACACTAAACGACCCGGAGTATCTGGAAGCCACGCCGATCGATATCGCCGAGAATCCGCGCAACTTCCGCTTCCGTGAAATTGAAGCTGCCCAGTTGCCCCGTGTATTGCGCGATGTCGACATGGCGTTTATCAACAACACGTTCGCCCAGCCAGCTGGCTTGAAGCTTGACGATGCCCTGATCAAAGAAGGGCCTGAGTCTCCCTACGTGAACCTTATTGCCGTACGCGGCGGTGATGAAGAGCGTGAAGATATTCGCCAACTAGTGGATGCCTATCAGCGCGACGAAGTAGCAGCCAAAGCAGAAGAGCTGTTTAAAGGCGCTGCCGTGCCGGGCTGGACTGAATAACCCCTTCAGCAAGCACCTCATCAGGCCGGCCTTAGCGTCGGCCTGATGCGTTTATGATGAGATAATGATGCCAACCATTAATTACGCGCTACTCAACCGCCAGCTCGAAGCCCTGCTTGATACACGCGACTGGCTTACCAACAGCGCTCAAATGTGCGCGTTTATTCAGCAGGAAGTACCTGACCTAAACTGGGTGGGGTTTTATCTTCAGCGTCAACCCGAGACCCTAGGGTTAGGGCCTTTTCAGGGCAAGCCCGCCTGCCACCCCATCCCTTTTAGCAAAGGCGTATGCGGAGCCGCAGCGCGCCAGCAGCAGACACAGCGGGTCGATGATGTACACGCCGTCGCAGACCATATTGCCTGCGATGCCGACTCACGTTCCGAGCTGGTCATTCCCATCGTGATAGAAGGCTTTCTATGGGGCGTTCTAGACCTGGACAGCCCACTACCTGCGCGCTTTACCGCAGACGATCAGGCAGGAATCGAAGCGCTAATAGCGACTTTTCAGCGCCAAACAGATCTACCGACCCGCTAGTGGTAAGCATGTAGATGAATGGTGCAGTAAGCGCGAAAAATAACGTCGCTCATGGATAGCTCAGAGCGGCGGCGCGCTTTTCTTAGCGTTTGATTGAATATTTCTTCTGCCTTATAGCGGCTCAACCCTAGCTCTTGAGCCGTATGAAAATATTCATCAAGCTCCACACTCTCACGATTATCGCTCACTAGCGGCGGTTTATTTGCAGATTTACGGCCTAACTTTAAGCCACCAAAAACTGAGGCCCAACGGGGCAATAAATTAAGATACATATCTTCATCCTTGAATCATGTTCATGGAGAGAGTTGTTCATCACAGCGCGAATTCCCGCATAGCGCCACGCCGATAGCTATACACATATTGTACTTTATGAAGCATGACGTTATCGTGACAGATACCATCTCACGCAAAAAGACACAGCGTACCAACCTCCTGATCACTGGGCGTTACACCCGACAAGGTAAGCTGTGTCTGAATAGCAATGCTGCGCGCAATAAACGTGCACGGCATGAGAACGACGCCAAACAAAAAAACCCCGTGCTTTAAAAAGCACGGGGCTAACAATTTGGTAGGACCAGGCGGATTTGAACCGCCGACCTCCACGATGTCAACGTGGCGCTCTAACCAACTGAGCTATGGTCCTAAATAGAAAAGGTTGCGATGATGGTAGGACCAGGCGGATTTGAACCGCCGACCTCCACGATGTCAACGTGGCGCTCTAACCAACTGAGCTATGGTCCTGTCGTGCAACGGATGCGTATTCTACTTATTTATCACTGCATTGCAAGCTAATTTTTTCTTTCTGAACAACCCACTCACGCCCATCTCGCTATAAAATCGCTACGTAAGTGAGTATTTAAATTTTCAGCGTTTTAAACCGTCCACCCCTCTTTCTAAAGCAGGAAACCAATAATGCTCGCCCCTCTCCTTACCCCCCTCCTTGCGTGCATAGCGTTAATACCTCTGCTTGCAACACTGATTGCACGTATCCCTCTTCGCTGGTGGTGGGTCCGCTGCTTTGAATTCCCTCGCGTTCAAATAGCAACTCTGTCGCTGCTTTGTGGGGTATCCGCTCTCGTCTTTCTATCGCCTGGCAATTGGCGTACCGCGACTTGGATTATCGTTCTCATCACCGTCGCTTTACAAAGCCAATATATCTTGCCTTGGACTCGGCTATGGTCAGTGGACGTTAAAAACGCATCCAAACAGTCTTCCAGCAAACAGCACATTACGCTTTTAATTGCCAATGTGCTGACGCCTAATCGGCACACGGAAGGATTATTGGGGATGATCCAGCAACACCAGCCGGATATCATTTTAACCCTTGAGTCAGATCAGTGGTGGCAGGATAAGCTCGACCCCGAGTTAGCAGAACGCTGGAAATATAACGTTAAAGTGCCTTTAGATAACTTGTACGGCATGCATCTTTATTCGCGCTTGCCGCTGAAAGACACCTCCGTTAAATGGCTAATTCAGGAGGACATTCCTTCCATTCACACCCAAGTGCAGCTTGAAAGCGGCGATTATATTCGCCTATATGCCGTCCACCCTCGCCCACCTGCGCCATCAGAAAGCGAAAAGTCGTTATGGCGTGATGCCGAGCTTTTATGGGTGGGCCAAGAGGTGCACCAAACGCCCCAGCCCACCCTGGTCGCCGGCGATCTGAATGACGTCGCCTGGTCACGCACCACTCGACTATTTTGCAGGGTTAGCGGCATGCTTGACCCCAGGCGCGGACGGGGCATGTTTAGTACCTTCCACGCCAAGAACCCCTTATTACGCTGGCCTCTTGATCACATTTTTGTAACCAACCACTTCACCCTGGTCAACATGCAGCGCCTTGATGCCTTTGGGTCTGACCACTTTCCTATTCTCGCCACCCTATGCTATCAGCCCTCTCGCCAAAATGAGCAGGAGCGACCCGAAGCAGACAGCGAAGAGCATCAACAAGCCAGCGAAACGATTCAAAAAGGCAAAACCGAGAAGCAACTAACCTGATCGACGGGTTACTCCGGAACGCCTCCCTGGGTCAATACGCTTGGATCCAAAAGGCGTTCCAGCGTTTTACGGTCCAGATCCGTCTCTTCCTCAGCAACATCAATGATAGGCCTACCTGCCTGGTAGGCTTTTTTAGCCACTGCCGCCGCGGCATTATAGCCAATCACGCCATTAAGCGCGGTCACCAGAATTGGATTTCGAGCCAAGGGGACTTGCAAGTTATCTTCTCGCACCTTGAACGTTGCAATTGCTCTATCCGCCAGTAGCCGTGACGTATTACTCATTAGCGTAATCGCCGTGAGCAAATTCGTTGCCACCAGTGGCAGCATGACGTTCAACTGAAAATTACCGCTCTGGCCTGCCACGGTAATGGCGGCATCCAACCCAATCACCTGGGCTGACGCCTGCGCTGCCGACTCAGGAATCACAGGATTAACTTTGCCCGGCATGATGGAACTACCCGGCTGAAGCGCCTCAAGCTCAATTTCGCCGAGCCCAGCCAAGGGGCCTGAGTTCATCCAGCGTAAGTCGTTGGCAATCTTCATAATGACGCACGCGAGGCCTTTTAACTGCCCGGATAGTTCAACGGCGGCATCCTGAGATGAAAGACTGGCAAAAAAACTATCGTTGGGTGCAAAATTAAGCCCGGTTTGCTCGCTTAGCTCTTTGGCTACCTGCTCAGCGAATCCCTCAGGTGCATTAATACCCGTACCAACCGCTGTCCCACCCTGCGCCAAGCGGCATAGCCTGCTCATCGCGCTGTCGAATCGCTCAATAGCCTGCCCTAATTGACTCGACCAGGCCCCGAGTTCCTGGTCCATACGTAACGGCATCGCATCCATTAAATGGGTGCGTCCCGTTTTGACAACATCTTTTAGCTCCTCGGCACGCTGATCAATACAGGTCTTTAAATGCTCAAGTGCTGGCTTGAGAGACTCATTAACCGCAATCGCTGCTGACACATGTATGGCGGTTGGGATGACGTCATTACTTGATTGCCCCATATTCACGTGATCATTAGGCGTCACATCGACACCTTCACGACTTGCCAAGGTAGCCAATACTTCATTCACGTTCATATTGGTAGAAGTGCCCGAGCCCGTTTGAAAAATGTCGATCGGGAACTGGTCGTCGTGCTGCCCGTTAATCACAGCCTGTGCTGCGTTTTGAATAGCCTTGGCTCTAGCATCATCCAACAGGCCCAACTGCTGGTTAGCCCGCGCTGCAGCCAGCTTTATCCGCGCTACGGAATGGATAAACGCGGGGGGCATAGGGGTGTGAGACACCGGAAAATTATTAATGGCCCGCTGCGTTTGAGCGCCATAAAGCGCGGAAGAAGGCACTTCAAGCTCACCCATGCTATCGCGCTCGATACGAGTATCCATATGATTCTCTCCTTTGAGTGGTAATCAACCTTATCTACAAGCGATCACGTGGGCAAATCCCTTCTCAACCGCTGCCGTTATTCAAACTAGACGCTCCAACCGGCCAGGTAAACCGTCATGTCCCATCATGCTCACATTAAGCCTGCCTCTTTATATTGCAGCGCACAAAAACGACTGCTATGCTGCACTGCAGAAACGCTAAACTAATGACATTTTTATTGTTCAGGCAGGAGTTTCATAATGAATGCATTCAACACAAATGAAATGAACCAGCAGTTTGATAACGTCTTTATGGCCCCTGCACGCGCTTATGCTGCGCTAACGATTGATTATGCCGAAAAGATGCTGAACGCTCAGGTGGAAGCAAACCAGGCTTATGCTGAGACGGGTATTAATCAATTGCGCCAGCTAACCAGCGTTAAAGATCCGCAAGGATTGCGTAATTATATGGAAGGCCAACAGCAGGTTGTTAAGCAGCTAGCGGAACGCGTGAAAGGCGATGCCGATAAAGTGGTTTCGCTTCAGCAAGATTATTTCAAGAAAAGCCAAAAACTAACCAAAGAAAACGTGAAACAAGCACAGGCTGCTGCTGGCAAGATGCGTCAAACGACCTGATTTTTTTAAGTTCTGAACACTTAATCATTAGATGCCCGCTGATCCACTCAGCGGGCTTTTGCTTACCAGCCAAGTGCAGACTTAACAAACGGGATTGTCAGTTTACGCTTAGCCGACAAGGAAGCCTGATCCAGAGTTTCAATCGCCTTACATAAATCGCCTAATTCGCGAGGTCCGCGGTGCAAAATATAGCGCCCTACGTCATCGGGTAGCTGCATTCCCCTGACATTGGCGCGCAGCCTAAGCGCGGCCAAACGGCTTTCGTCATCCAAAGGGTGTAAATGAAACGTCACTCCCCAGGTAAGGCGTGAAGCAAGGTCCGGAAGCACAACCTCAAGCTGGCGCGGAGGTGTGTTAGAGGCGATAACAAGCTGTTTGCCAGCATCGCGCAAGCGATTAAACGCATGAAACAGGGCTTCTTCCCACCGTTTTCGGCCAACGACATACTCAAGATCATCAATCGCGACTAAATCCAATCGCTCTATATCTTCAAGCATCAGGGGCGGAAAATGCCCCAGGTCAGCTAACGGTAAATACAAGGCCCGCATATCCGCATCGGAAGCCGCATGGCAGGCGGCCTGAAGTAGGTGGCTTTTGCCGCTGCCTTGCGCACCCCATAAATAGATAAACGGCTCTGCATTCGGCTGAAATTGTTGTGTCAGATGTTCAACCAGTGGAGCATTCGCGCCTGAAGCGTAATAGTTATTGAAGGTTGCATCATCGCGCAACCCTACTCCTAACGGCAGCTGTGCCGGCACTCGGCTCATGGTGACTCCCTTTCGTCGTGACGCCCCAGCTCATTATGGTGATTTAAAGGCGTTAGCGAGCCTTGTTCTGCATTATAAAAGGTGCTGTGTTTATAACGATCATTAAGCTCTCTAAGCAGCACCATAAAAACAGCTGCAACGGGTAACGCTAACAGCACACCGGTAAACCCAAATAAATTTCCACCCGCCAGTACAGCAAAAATAACGGCGACAGGATGCAAACCAATTTTATCGCCCAATAGTTTGGGCTGCAGTATGACACTTTCTGCAGCTTGACCGATACTAAATACCACGATCACACCGAGCACCGCCCACCACGTACCGAATTGAAATAATGCAACAATTAAGGCGACGGCAATGCCAACAATAAACCCCAAAAAGGGTACGAAACTTACCAGGCCGGCAACAAACCCTATCAACAAACCAAAATTAAGCCCCATCACGGTAAGACCGGTCGCGTAAATAACGCCCAGGCACAACATCACCAAAAGCTGGCCGCGTAAAAAAGAGGACAGCACTTCATCGCAACGCCGCGCTAAGCGAAACGTATCATCAGCCCATTGCCTTGGCACCAGGCTTGCAAGATTGCGCAGCATCCGTTTCCAGTCGAGGAGCAAATAAAACGTCACGACAGGAATCAAAGCGATATAAGTAATCCATGTCATAAAGGCCATACCTGAGCGGCCAATTTGGCCTAGCGCTTGAGCCAAATACCCTCCCGCATCACGCCAGTTTTCCACCAATACTTCACGCACATTGATTAACTCGGCACGCAAATCGTAGCCCGTCCACTCCTGAACCTGTGGCGCCAGCACATTCTCAATCCACATGAACATGTCAGGCATCACTTCCCCTAGCTGCTTGATTTGTTGAATCACCAGCGGAATAAAAATCAATAGACTCGCCGTTAATACAATAAGCAGCACCAGAAACACCAGGCTCACGGCGAAAGGTCGCTTCATTCCCAGCCGCTGAAAGTAGTTAGTCAGCGGGTCAGCTAAATAGGCCAATACCATGCTGGCAATAAAGGGCATCAACACCGAATTAAGTACATACACCAGCCCAACGAAAATCGCGAGCAGGCCAACCCCTAACCATGAATTTCGCATTACATGACTCTCCTTCCTGGATCCATCAATAGCGCTTTGTACGCTTAATAATAACAAAAGTTGGAGGAACACTGACCCAACATGTATACCGGCGATGCGACCCACGCCGCTGGGTGTTACAATCTTCTGCAGTTATTGCCCAGCACTGGCCATTTCGCCAGCACTACCCCGTACTGCTATAGGCTTCACAGGAACTGTCATGACCGAGACTTCCACTTCTCCGGCTACTCCTTCACTCAGCTATAAAGATGCAGGTGTCGATATTGATGCCGGAAATGCCCTAGTTGACCGCATTAAACACGTTGCCAAACGTACCACACGCCCCGAAGTAATGGGCGGGTTAGGCGGCTTTGGCGCACTATGCGAGCTGCCAGCAGGTTACAAGCAGCCTGTACTGGTGTCTGGCACCGATGGCGTAGGCACCAAGCTACGTCTCGCCATGGACCTTGGCAAACATGACACTATCGGCATCGACCTGGTAGCCATGTGCGTTAACGATTTGATTGTTGCAGGTGCTGAGCCGCTGTTATTCCTTGACTACTATGCCACGGGCAAGCTGGATGTGGATATCGCGGCAGATGTTGTCACGGGTATTGGTGCGGGGTGTGAACTGGCAGGCTGCGCTCTGGTGGGTGGTGAAACCGCCGAAATGCCGGGCATGTACGAAGGCAGCGACTATGATCTAGCCGGTTTTTGCGTTGGTGTGGTGGAAAAATCCGAAATTCTTGATGGCAGTAAAGTGGCAGAAGGCGATGTTCTTCTTGGGCTTGCCTCCTCAGGCCCTCACTCCAATGGCTACTCCCTGATTCGTAAGATCCTTGACGTCAGCAATGCCTCTCTCGACACCCAGGTAGATAATGCCCCACTGGGTGATGCATTACTGGCGCCGACTCGTATCTACGTCAAATCATTACTTTCACTAATGCGCGGCACCTCTATTCCGGTTCATGCGCTTTCCCATATTACCGGCGGCGGCCTGCTGGAAAACATTCCGCGCGTACTGCCTGATACGCTAGCAGCACATATTGATATTAATACGTGGCAGCGCCCCGCAGTTTTCGATTGGCTTCAGGCCCAAGGCAATGTTAACGAAGTCGAAATGCACCGCGTGCTTAACTGCGGCATCGGTATGGTACTGGTGATTCCTGCGGCTGAAGCTGACCAGGCCATGGCTCATCTTCAAGCTCAAGGTGAAACGGTTTATCGTATCGGGCATATTACCCAACGTCAGGAAGAGGCGGTGGTGCTGGAGAACCTGTCAGCATGAGTGGTACCGAATATCCCAGCGACACGATGACCGACATGACACCAGAACCTACCGGGCCACGGCGGGTCGTTGTGCTGATTTCAGGCAGTGGCAGTAATCTTCAAGCGTTGATTGATGCGCAGTCGCATGACCGTTTAGGCGGCGAGATTGTGGCGGTGATCTCCAACGTGGCTGACGCTTATGGTTTGAAGCGCGCCCACGAGGCCGGCATCGAGGCCGTCGCCCTGCCTCATCGTGAATATGACAACCGCGAGGCTTACGACGGCGCACTGATTAAGGTGATTGAGCGTCATGAACCCGACGTGATTGTGCTGGCTGGCTTTATGCGTATTTTAACGCCGCGCTTTGTACAACGCTTTTTGGGCCGGATGCTGAATATTCACCCCTCACTACTGCCCGAGTACCAAGGGTTAAATACCCATGCACGGGCGTTGGCCGACAAAGTAACCAGTCATGGTTGCAGCGTGCATTTTGTTACCGAAGAGCTGGATGGCGGCCCCGTAGTTCTGCAAGCAGAATTAGCGGTCACTCCTGAGGATAACGCAGAGACACTTAAAGAGAAGGTCCACGCCCGCGAGCACCTGATTTACCCAATCGCCGTACAGTGGTTTTTAGAGGGGCGGCTACAGTACAGCGCGGAAGGCGCTAAAATGGACGGCCATCTTCTGCCTGAACATGGTATGCGTCTTTCTCATGCCGATGCCGCTGAAGAGCTTGATGAAGAGTTGGATGAAGACAGCGACGTGTAGTTGACCGACCTGTCGGCTACTGTTCGCAGAAACGCGCACAGTAAATAGAAAGCAAGGCCTTACGGGAAACCGTAAGGCCTTACTTTTAGGGCTACTTAACAGGCGTATCGATTACGTGCGCGGCAACGTAACACCACGCTGCCCCATGTATTTCCCGCCTCGGTCTTTATACGACGTTTCGCACTCCTCGTCGGACTCTAAAAACAGCATTTGCGCCACACCTTCGTGAGCATAAATCTTGGCGGGCAAATTGGTCGTGTTAGAGAACTCAAGCGTTACGTGCCCTTCCCATTCCGGCTCAAGCGGCGTGACGTTCACGATAATACCGCAACGCGCATAGGTTGATTTACCCAGGCAAATAGTCAGCACGCTGCGCGGAATACGAAAATACTCAACCGTTCTAGCTAACGCAAACGAGTTAGGCGGAATAATGCAAACATCACCTTTTACGTCCACAAAGCTTTTTTCGTCAAACGCTTTAGGATCAACGATGGCCGAGTGAATGTTGGTAAACACCTTAAATTCATCGGCACAGCGGACATCGTAGCCATAGCTGGATGTGCCGTAAGAGATCACTCGCTGATCATTAACATAGCGAACCTGCTCTGCTTCAAACGGTTCAATCATGGCATCACTTTGTGCCATGCGACGAATCCACTTATCTGATTTGATACTCATGTGTTACTTCATCACTCGCTAAAAGAAATAGTGGGCCCATCGCTTTCGCTGCCATTTACTGACTGGGCAACTTGCCTGGCAATCTCTGCAAACGCTTGGCTTACCGAGCTATCAGGCTCTGAGATAACGCTTGGAGTACCCGAGTCTGCTAGCTCTCGAATGGACAACGTCAATGGCAGCCGTCCCAGCACGGTTGTCTGGTACTCTTCGGCAATGCTATCCCCTCCTCCTGTACCAAAAATTGCGGCCTCATGACCACAGTTTTCACAGTGGTAAAGGCTCATGTTTTCAACCACACCAAGCACCGGAACATTCACCTTGCGGAACATTTCGATACCTTTACGCGCATCCAACAGCGCGATATCTTGCGGGGTGGTCACAATAACCGCTCCCGTTACTGGCACTTTTTGCGCCAGTGTCAGCTGTATATCGCCGGTGCCTGGGGGCATGTCAATCAGTAGGAAATCAAGATTATCCCACTGTGTTTGTGTGAGCATTTGCTGAAAAGCCCCCACCACCATTGGCCCCCGCCAGACCATCGCTTCACGCGTATTGACCAAAAAGGCCATCGACATGGCTTGAAGGCCATGGGCATTCAACGGTAAAAACTGGTTGTTGTCAGTCGCCTCGGGGCGGACACCCTCCTTCACACCAAGCATTTGCGCCTGGCTTGGACCATAAATATCCGCATCCAGTACGCCCACACGATAACCCTGAGCAGACAGTGCCAGCGCCAGGTTAACGGTGACGGTCGATTTACCAACCCCACCTTTTCCCGAGGCCACTGCGACAATATGTTTAACGCCGTCCATTAGTCGCGCTCCTATAATCCAGGCAAAAACTATTCACGTTGTGCCAAATGATACTCTGTGACCACGTATTCATAAACCAACAAACAAAAACGGATGCTGGGGCTACCAGCATCCGCCTGTCAATTCGTCTGGTTGATTCAGACGAATACGCTTAATTATTGCTTTGCTGTTGGCTCTGTGATTGGTTGTTATCGTTTTCGTTGGCAGGTGCCTGATCCGTTGCGCCACCCTCGGATGAGGCGTCATTTGCTGCATCATCGACGCTACCTAAACGCTGATCAAGGGAAGAAAGCTCATCTCGCCAACTACTTAGCTGAGACTCCAGTTGAGATAAGGTTTCTTCACGCGCTTCAATATCGCTATTAATGTTAGCAACTTCATTACGACCAAGATCAAGCGCAACCATCAAGTCTTCCATTTCGCCACGCACCTGCTCCAGGCTCTGCGACTCCTCTTCACGAAGCTCAACCAATGAATCGACTTCGTTTTGAAGCTCATCACGCTCAGAGGTGAGGGAGTCACGGGTATTTTCCAACTCATCCAGTTCACTTTGTGCCGAAGCCACCTGCTCCTCAAGGCCAGAGAGCGCTTCATTCGCTTGACGGCTCTGCTCTTCAAGTTCAGCAAAATCATCTTCAGCGCTACTTAGTGCTTCAACCGCTTGCTGACGCTGCTCTTCAGCCTGTTGGCGTGCGGTTTCAGCCTCTTGCCGCGCTTCATCAGCGCTCTGCTGGGCTTCTTCTATCTGCTGAAGTGTCGCTTCAGCATTATCACGGGTCGTTGTGATTTCATCGCGCTCATCGCGTAGTGACTGCATATCACCCTGGGCGTTTTCCAGCTCCTGGTTTAAAGCATCCACTTCATTTTGAAGTTCATCTCGTTGAGTTTCTAATGCTTCAAGGCGCGTCTGAATAGTAGCCACGTCATTCTGTGCGCTTTCCAACGCAGAACTGGCTTCATTGCGCTGCTCTTCAAGCTGTGCCACCTCTTCCTGCATGTCCGCTAAATTGGTTTCTGCCTGATCTATTTCCTGGATACGACGGCTATAACGACGATTGTCCTGTTCAGCACTTGCAAGCTGCCCTTCAAGCACTTCAACACGCTCTTTATGAGTCCCTGCGTTGGACTGCGCCATGATCGCCCAAATAACGGCAATGGCGGCGATACCCGCGATAGCCCTGACTCGGTTATCTTTAAATAGTGTTTTGGCATCCAGCCTGCTCGCAGGCGTCTGATGATCCGAATGGTTTTCTTCTGACATTCTGCGTCCCTCTCTCTCTACCAGGCTACCGATATCAGCAGCGTTAAAGATGCGTTTAGCGCATATCGTCCATTACAAGCATACACAGCAAATGGCATCTAGCCAGTCCACTAGCAGATTCAATGCATTAGGCTCTGTCTGAAAAGTGTCTGCGCTCGACAATACGGCGTTAAAAATTGGCTCAAAATACTCATTTACACATGTAAACTCCGTTTTTTCGCCAATTTTTGCCTTGTCTTGTCTTCGCTCGTCGACTTTTCAGACAGACCCTAGCCAAGCCCACCTTCTACTGTAGATCATTATGAGCGGGAGCTTCGCTTGGATGCGCATTTTTGAACCACGCAAGCTTTGTATGCAGTGAAACCACACCACCAATAATTAAAAGCGCCGGTGATTGAATACCACCTGTCGTCAAGGCCTCAGGCAGCGAGGCCAATGTTCCCGTATGGATTTGCTGTTCAGCCATCGTCCCTTGCTCAATCAACGCCAGAGGCGTATCACGCGACATCCCATACGCCACCAACTTTTGGCTAATCACACCAACGCTGTTTAGCCCCATATAGAAAACCAGTGTTTGGTTTGGCTTTGCTAACGCTTCCCACTCCACTGCCTGCTCATCATCCGCCCAATGCCCCGTCACAAAATGGACAGCCTGTGCATGATCACGATGGGTAAGCGGAATGCCAGCATAAGCGGAGCATCCTGAGGCGGCGGTGATACCGGGAATAACCTCCACCGCTACCCCATGAGTGATTAGCGCCTCCAACTCTTCACCGCCGCGACCAAAGATGAACGGGTCACCGCCTTTAAGCCTTACGACGCTTTTGCCCTCAATGGCCCAGTCGACCAAGCGTTGATTAATCTCCTGTTGAGGAACGCTATGCTGCGACCGGACCTTTCCAACATAGAAGCGCTGCGTATTGCTCGGCAGTAGCGCCAAAATAGCGCTACTAACCAAGCGGTCGTAAAGCACGACATCTGCTTGCTGGAGGCGCTTGTAGGCTTTTAAGGTTAATAACTCTGCATCGCCAGGACCTGCGCCCACCAGGCTAACAAAACCACTCATTCGACCTCCTGACAAAATTCATACCTATATTGTTGCTTACGCGTAATCATGCCAATGATAATTGGCCGTGTTTGCGTTTGTCTGCTTTCATGACCAGTGTTATGCCGATTTTATGAGGGAATGTATATGCTCAGGCTTGCACAAACTATCTGTGAGCCCTGCTCGAAAGATACCCCGCCGCTAGATAAAAGCGAGTGTCAGGCTTATCTTGAGCAATTACCGGAGTGGCGGATTGTCGAGCACGATGGCATCATAAAGCTGTCACGAAGCTTTTCGTTTTATGACTTTGCCAAGGCGCTGACATTTACCCAGCGTGTTGGCGAAATAGCAGAGCAGGCCGGACACCACCCCATGTTAATCACCGAATGGGGTAAAACCACCGTAATGTGGTGGACACATCGTATTAATGGCCTGCATCTTAATGATTTCATTCTTGCCGCCAGAACCGACGAGGTAGCTGAGTAAATGTTTGAGCATATTGAGCGAGTCCCTGGAGATGCCATTCTCGGGCTGATCGAAGCTTTCAAAAAAGATACCAATCCGCAAAAGGTTGATTTGGGCGTAGGGGTTTACCGCGATTCAAAGGGTACTACACCGGTAATGCGCGCAGTCAAAGAAGCTGAAGCTCGCCTGCTCAAGAATGAAGCCACCAAAACCTATATCGGTTCGCACGGGGCGCCCGCCTACAGCAATGTCGTATTGCCCATGGTGCTGGGTAGCGACTCCCCCGTACTGGAAGCCAAACGCGCCAGCGCTACTCAATCCCCCGGCGGTACCGGTGCGTTACGCTTAGCGGCTGACTTTATTGCGACTCAGCTACCCCATAAAGGTATTTGGGTAAGCGACCCGACGTGGCCCAATCACCACGGTATTTTTACGTCTGCGGGCATAGCGCTGCATAAATATCCGTATGTAGATGCTGATAACCGCCTCGATTTTTCAGGCATGCTGGCCGCGCTGAAAAAAATTCCTGAAGGCGACGTCGTGGTGCTGCATGCGTGCTGCCATAACCCGACCGGTTTTGATCTATCCCAAGAGCAGTGGCAGGAAGTGCTGGTCGTTCTACGTGAACGTAAGCTCCTACCGCTCGTTGACTTCGCCTACCAAGGGTTTGGTGAAGGGCTTGATGAAGATGCCTACGGCGTACGCCTACTAGCCGAACAGCTGGACGAAGTGATTATCACCAGCTCCTGCTCGAAGAATTTCGGTATCTACTGCGAGCGCACTGGCTGCCTTATCATGGTCGCTAAAGACGCGGAGCAGATGGAGAATGTGCGTTCTCAGGTGGCCATTGTGGCTCGGGAAAACTACTCCAACCCGCCTGCTCACGGCGGCGCCATCGTAAGCGAAATTTTAAACGATGCCGAACTGACCACCATGTGGCGTGAAGAACTCACCGAAATGCGTGACCGTATTAATACGCTGCGCCGTGATTTTGTGGAAGCCCTGAAACCCTACGGCCTGGATCAGAAATATGCTTGTGTTGCTGAACAGCGCGGCATGTTCTCCTACACCGGGCTAACGCCTGACCAGGTAGATCGCTTACGCGATGAGTTTGGCATTTACATGGTCCGCTCTGGACGCGCCAACGTTGCGGGCTTCTCTCATGAAAATCTCCCTTACCTTGCCAAAGCAATTGCAGCGGTTAACGACTAACCGCATTGCCTAACGCTTTACTCAGCGCCCAGGCTTTGCCTGGGCGTTTTTGTATCTTGGGAATGGTTGTATTGTTGTGTACAATTGCGCGCTTGCCGCCAGAGCCAAGGCCGCCCGTGCGGCGTCCTGTTCAGCGCCAACCTGACCGATCAGTCAACCCCACCTGGGTCTATCTGCCTAACGGTTTGCACTGTTAAACTCTTTTATTAACGAGGCTTTCCATGGCGGCAGCCAGCACACACTACCCTTGGTATAAAAAAGAAGACACCGATGCCTTCTTTGCTCTCTTCCAAAATAATATCGCCAACTTTATCGTTATCGCGATTACCATGCTGGGCATGGGCTTCCCTGCCTCGATCGTCTATGGTCAGGTGCTGCCAGGAGCGGCCGTTGCCGTTATGGTCGGCAATTTCTATTACGCCTGGAGCGCTGCACGCTTAGCCAGGAAAGAGAACCGTACCGACGTTACCGCCCTTTCATACGGCATTTCTACTCCGGTTATGTTTGTATTTTTATTTGGCGTACTGTTACCCGCCAAGCAACTGACCGGTGATACCGAGTTGGCCTGGAAGGTTGCGGTGGCTGCCTGCTTTATTAGTGGCGCTATTGAAGCGGCGATTAGCCTGATTGGCCGATGGGTGCAGTATCATCTGCCACGGGCTGCCATGCTGGGGGCTGTCGCGGGGGTAGCACTCACGTTTATTGCCGGTGAGATGCTGTTTAAAACACTGGAAGTACCGATTATTGGCCTTCTCGTGCTGGCTATTATTATCGTTGGCCTGGTAGCCCGGGTCAGCATGCCCTTTAAGCTACCTACCTCGCTGTTCGCGATTATTGTCGGCACGGCGATGGCTTACTTGATTGGCGATGCCGGCAGTGAGCGCTTCAGCGATGCATTTACGCACCTGGGCTTTTACCCGCTGCTTCCCAATTTGGCCTGGTTTGAAGGTTTAGGCTTACTATTCACCGGTATGCTCGCTGTTCTAACCGTTGTTCTTCCTATTACGCTTTATAACGCCATTGAGACCATGAACAATGTTGAAGCGATGGAGGCAGCTGGCGACAAATACGACGTCCGCGAATGTCAGGCGGTTGACGGCGTAGGTACCATGATCGGCGCACTGTTTGGCGGCGTTTTTCCTACTACCGTGTATATCGCCACGGTAGGCGCAAAGTGGATGGGCGCCGGGCGCGGTTACAGCTTATTGAACGGTGCTGTTTATGCGCTGGCCACCATGACAGGATTAATTGCCGCCCTGGCAGCCATTATTCCCGTCTCCGTGGTAGCGCCCATATTAGTCTTTGTGGGCATGTCGATGATTGCCACGGCATTCCAGGCCAACGATACGCGCTATTATCCCGCCGTCGCACTCGCCATGCTGCCCTACTTTGCTAACTATATAATGACGCGCTTTAGCCGTGGCGCAGGCGAAGTGGTGAGCGATATTTCCAGTGCCATTGTGGTAATGGGCCAAGGCGCCATGTTTATGGCTATTTTGTTGGGCGCCATGACGGTGTCGGTGATTGATCATCAGTTTCGGCGCGCTGCCGTATTTGCCTTGATTGCAGCAGGCTTTTCATTTGTCGGTTTAATGCACGCGCCTCAACTTGCATTGAACGCCGCGCCACAATTTGTGCTCGGCTACTTGGCAATGGCGCTGCTATTTGCCTATTTCTCATTCCAGCAAGCGCCACACAAGCGTTAATTGACTATGTGTTAATTACCCCATTTATTAATTACTTTAGGCGTTGTATCCCGCCTGCCGTTGCGGGCGGGATAATATACGTACCAATACGACCCACGCAGTTAAACCCGATAACAAATTTCCTATCGCTGCCCCTGCCGCCAAGCCCCACCAGCCAAAGAGCAGAGAGCCTACCCACAGGCAAGGCAAGTAGCAGACAAAGAGGCGCGCACTGGAAAGCAGCATGGCGCGCAGCGGCCAGCCCAACGCATTTCCCGCCGATACCACCAACATACATACCCCTAGCGCAGCATAACTTGGCAGCAAGAAGCGAATCAGTAGTGTCAGCTCGCTTTGCACATTAGGCGTTCCCGCCAGAACCATCGCGAGCCAAGGCGCACCCAAGGCAAGTATCACGCCAAGACCCAGCTGCCATATAACAGCCACTTTAAGCGCCAAGCGTATTAACTGCTGAATTTGCCCCCAATCCCCAGCCCCATAACAGCGTCCCAACCAAGGCGGAAGTGACATGGTCATCGCCAGTATGACCATCAGCGAAAGCGTTTCCAGGCGGCTTGCCAGCCCCCACGCTGCTACTTGGGTATCGCCAAGCCCAGCGACAACGGCAATGGTTAACATGCTGGCAAGAGGTGGCATCAATTGGCTCACCATCGCGGGAGCGGCAATGCCTACATAAGGGCGCCAGGAGTGTTTGGCCTCATCCAAGAGTCCAACGTTAGACACCCATTGCTTACGTATCAGCGCCTGGCACGTAATCACTAACCCCAAAGCGAATGCGATACACGTTGCCCAGGCAGCCCCTGGCAACCCCAAGCCCTCCCAGGAGCCAACACCAAAGATCAGCAGTGGATCGAGCACCAGGTTGGCTACACTACTAAGCACCATCATTTTACCCGGTAGCTTGGTATTGCCGTGGGCACGAAATACGCTATAGATAAAATAAAGCACCGCACCCAGCCATGCTGAAAAAAGTTGCGGCCCCCAATAAATACGGATGTAAGAAAGTGCCGTGTTATCTGCGCCTAACAGACGAAAAACAGGCTCATGGAAAAGCCATAAGCCTATACCCAGCACACCAATCACGGCCCCCCCAGCAAGCAGTACCAGGCTGGTTAAGCGCTTTGCTCTCGCATGCTCATCAGCTCCCAAGGCCCGCGAAATAAGCGCTGCAATGGCAATGCCCATACCCACTTGGATCCCAATAATTAAGAAAGAGAGTGGGAAGGTGAACGATTGCGCTGCCAAAGGAGCAGTGCCAAGGCGAGCGACAAAAGCACTATCAACAAGTTGAAAACCCAATAACGCCAGTACCCCGATGGCCATCGGCCAGGTTTGGCGCCATAGAGTTATTGCCAACTTGCGCTGACTCAATATAGTGCTCAAACCGGTAACTCCTTAATTTGCAATGTTTATAACCAAAAGCGCCACCGCCCCTTGGGGCGGTGGCGCTTTTTAACACGGATAACTTACTGACGGATACCTTCAAACGTCACATAAAGCTCTAGCTCGTGCATGGGCTCGGGGAAGTCGCTCATATCGATGCCAAAATCGCCCAAGTTAAGCATTGTGCTGCCTTCAAAACCGGCACGGTAATTACCCCATGGGTCCTCACCTTGACCGATTAACGTCACGGGCATTTCAATTTCTTGCGTCTCGCCGTGTAACGTTAAATCACCCGTCACAACACCTTCGTTGTCGCCTGTTGATTCAAAGCCGGTCGAGACAAATGAAGCGGTTGGATATTCGCTTGCATTCAGGAAATCACTGCTCAGAATGTGACGGTCACGCTCAGCGTGGTTAGAGTTCAAGCTATTCACCTGAACCTCGAACTCAACAGCAGAAGCGTCTACATCATCTTCATCGTAAGAGAGCTGGCCATCAAATTCTTCAAAACTACCCAGAATATAAGACATGCCAAGATGGTTAATTTTAAACTGTACGAAAGCGTGCTGGCCTTCGGTGTCAACGTTATAATCAGCTGCCTGAGCCTGGCTTAATGGCACTAATGCAGCCGCGGCAATAGCAGATGCAACGACACTTTTCTTCAACATCATGGTTATCTCCTCTCTTTCCTTAATAGACACAGAGAATTTTTATTTACTCCATGCTCGAAAACGCGATTCCAGTCAGTATTTACGAGCTTGCTCACCAAGCTCGACGCACGTTTTAACCAGTACTTTTTAATTAGCACTTATGTATTAGCATTTATTGCTTATAAATGCTCAGATCGGCGCACCGGATTAACCATACGCACCAGTGTAGCGTGTCGATCAATCCAGTGATGTTTAAATGCAGCTAACGCATGTCCTGCAGCCAAAACTACCAATGCTAATGCGCTGTACCAATGAATATCACCAGCGATGCTGGCTTGATTAGGAAGGCCATGCAGTAATGCAGGCACATCAAACCAACCGAAAACGCTAATACCCCGGCCATTAGCCGTAGAAATCATATAGCCGCTAAGCATGACAAGAAGCAAAACGATGTAGAGCGCGATATGGCCCAGATGGGCTGCCAGGACTTCGAAGCGGCTGCCTTCACCTTCCGGCGTCGGCTGCAGTAAGCGCCACGCTATGCGTGCAACCGTGGCTATCAACAGTAGCATGCCAATCGAGCGATGCACCCATGGCCCCTGATTGTACCAGCTATCGTAGTAGCCAAGCCCCGTCATCCACCAGCCCAATATAAACAGGCCAATAATTGCTATGGCGCTAAGCCAATGAAACAGAATACTCACGAGACCCCAAGTGTGCTGCGTGTTCCGCCACATTATTTTCTTCCTCGTTACTACCAAACAAACGCTATGCTGACTCGCCTTTCTGTCAAGCATGCCCAAGTGTTGGCATTTCGCTCTTGGCTATCGCAGGCCTGCTCTTATGAAGTCAAGACAGTGCGAAAGCGCCCGTTAATCTCAGCGGAGCCCCCATCAAAGCACTCAGCTGAATACTATCATCAAATATCAAAACGACCTGCGGTTTCTCAAGCCGCCGAAAAAGCGGCTCTTTCTCGGCTACCGCTATGAATATCAGGAGCATACTGGCTGGCGCTTTAAAAGACTGCTGAAAAAAGCAGAATACAGCATTCGTAAAAACCATTGATTAACATGCTAACAGCTTTCATGGACCGCACAATCAGCAACCAGTAAGCGGTTCCTACTGATAGGTATGGAGAATTTAAAAAACAGAGGCAAGGAGCATTGAAAAAAACAAGAAAAAAACACTCCCGGTAATGTTATTGAAATTAATTCAATTTTTTAGAATGTTTCGCGTACTTTTAATCAATTTTATTATCTAGTTTGCAGGCTTACAATATCGTCATGTTCTCGAGTGACTTGGCAAAAAGCACACCATGCATGGGAGAACAACCACACACTAATGAGGTTTATATCATGAAAAAATTTACTACTGTCGCCGCTATTGCCGTCGCTTTATCTGCCACTACCTTTTCAGCAGCTGCACTGGCTGAGCGTGGTTCAGAGAAACTGAACACCGTGATGATTCCAACATCGACTGCCCATTACAGCCAGGAAGACCTCACTATGTCCCCATCGGACTTACCTGCGATCAATGGCGGCCAGGCTCAAAACAAGGTACTTGATGCCTCTTTCGACGAAAGCCAGCAAACAGTAGCAGACCGGACAATTAAAGGTAATGACCTGCACAGCCTTAACTCGTAAGGCAGGCAATACTGACAGCTTCTAGAAAGCAGATCTGTCGCAAAAAACCCCACGCACGTGGGGTTTTTTATGCCAATAAAGCAAGCCTAACGATAAAACAGAGCTTATATTGTCAGCCTTGTTCCGCTGCTAGCGCATCGAGGCCACGCGCTAAATCACGCTGAATGTCCTGCTGGCTTTCCAGTCCCACCGCCACACGAATCAACCCAGGAACAATGCTCGCTGCCTCTTTTTGCGCATCGGATAAGCGTCCATGCGTGGTCGTCGCGGGATGAGTGATCGTCGTTTTTACATCCCCCAGGTTACCGGTGATGGATAATAGACGAGTCGCATCAATCACCTGCCAAGCGCCCTCCTGCCCATTAACAACCTCAAACCCAAGCACAGCGCCAAAGCCCTTCTGTTGCTGCTTGGCAAGCATATGCTGCGGATGCGCTTCCAAACCGCTGTAATGCACGTTGCTTACTGCAGGATGTTGTTCCAGCCAGCGCGCCAGCGTGAGCGCATTTTCACAATGAGCTTTCATTCGTAGTGAGAGTGTTTCTAGCCCTTTGGTAAATATCCAGGCATTAAAGGGACTGAGACAAGGGCCGCAGGTACGAACCACACCGAAGACTTCTTCCAGTGCATCATGCTTACCCACGACAGCACCACCGATGGCCCGCCCTTGACCGTCCAGGTACTTGGTCGCGGAGTGGATGACGAGGTCGGCACCCAACGCAAGAGGCTGCTGCAGCGCAGGTGTCAAAAAGCAGTTATCAATGGCCAAAAGGGCATTATTACGTTTTGCTATGGCAGCAAGCGCCGGGATATCGGCAATCTCGGAAAGCGGGTTTGAGGGCGTTTCTGCAAACAGGAGCCGCGTTTTGGGCGTAATAGCCGCTTCCCACGCTTCTACATTAGAGAGTTCAACGTAGCGGGTGGTGATGCCAAACTTGCCGAGGTATTTATCGAACAGGCTGACGGTCGAGCCAAAGAGCGAACGCGATGCCACGATTTCATCGCCGGCAGACAATAACGCAAGCGCCGTCGATAAAATGGCCGACATACCCGAGCTCGTTGCCACACAGCGTTCCCCACCTTCAAGTGCTGCCAAGCGGCGCTCGAAAGTATGTACAGTGGGGTTCGTAAAACGCGAATAAACGTTACCAGGCTCTTGCCCACCAAACTTACGCGCTGCTTCCGCAGCGCTTTCATAGACAAAGCTAGAGGTCGGAAAAATAGGCTCCGCATGCTCTTGCTCGAAGGTGCGATGATGGCCTGCACGGATCGCCAGCGTCTCTAACGACCACTCATCCTGTTGGCTGTCATTGTGCATGGACGTACCCCTTATTTTCAGTAAGCATCAGTGACCTGTCGTTAGTCGTCGAGGTCATCATCCTGATTGTGCATATCGACCAACGCATGATCACCCGCACTTTGATCTTTCGCGGCATCGTTCCGGCTGGCTTCAAGCACAGCCAGATACGCTTCATCGATATCCCCCGTGACATACTTGCCATCAAAGACCGAGCAGTCGAAGGCTTCCATTTCCGGGTTTACTTCACGACAGGCATCTTTCAGGTCTTCCAGATCCTGGTAGAAAATTCGGTCAGCACCAATCAGCTCGCCTACTTCATCTTCAGTGCGGCCATGGGCGATTAACTCCACCGCCGCAGGCATGTCGATACCGTACACATTAGGGTAGCGCACAGGCGGCGCGGCGGAAGCAAAGTAAACCTTACGTGCACCCGCATCTCGGGCCATCTGAATAATCTGCTTACAGGTCGTGCCACGTACAATCGAGTCATCCACCAGCAGCACGTTCTTGCCTTTGAACTCAATGTCGATGGCGTTGAGTTTTTGGCGTACCGATTTCTTACGCTGCGTTTGGCCAGGCATGATAAACGTACGGCCAATATAGCGGTTCTTCATAAAGCCTTCGCGATACGTCACCCCAAGGTGCTGGGCCATTTCCAGCGCGGAGGTACGGGACGTATCCGGAATGGGGATCACAACATCAATATCGTGATCAGGCCATTCGTTCAGAATTCGGTCGCCCAGCTTGCGCCCCATTTGCATGCGCGTGCCATAGACGTAGGCACCGTCCAGAATGGAGTCAGGGCGTGCCAGATATACATGCTCGAAAATACACGAGCGCAGTTCCGGGCGGTCAGCACATACTTGCGTATGACACTGGCCCTGCATATCCACAAATATCGCTTCGCCGGGTGACAGGTCACGCTCAAGCTCAAAGCCGCCCACGTCTAGCGCGACCGACTCAGACGCAATCATGACATCCTGCCCTTCGTCCGTTTGGCGAGTACCAAACACCACTGGACGAATGCCGTGAGGATCACGAAATGCCACCATACCAAAACCGTTAATGATCGCGACCGCCGCGTAGCCGCCTTTGCAGCGCCGGTGCACTCTACGTACCGCATCAAAAATATCTTCCGCTTCCAGATGCAGGCCTTGCTTACCCAGCTCATGGGCAAACACGTTAAGCAACACTTCAGAGTCGGAGCTGGTATTGATATGCCGTAAATCGGTTGAGAAAAGCTCCTGCTTCAACTGTTCAGAGTTGGTCAGGTTACCGTTATGGGCCAACGCAATACCGTAAGGCGAGTTGACATAAAACGGCTGAGATTCCGCTTCGCTGGATGAACCAGCGGTAGGATAACGTACGTGACCAATGCCCAGGTTGCCCTTAAGGCGAGCCATATGGCGAGTGTGGAAGACGTCGCGCACTAGCCCATTGCTCTTGCGCAGTAAGAAGCGTCCCTCGCTCCAGGTCATCATACCGGCAGCGTCCTGGCCGCGATGCTGAAGTACGGTCAGGGCATCGTAGATTCCCTGATTTACCGCCTGCTTGGCCAGAAGGCCCACTATACCGCACATTCAAGTTACCTCGCTTTAGTGCCATGGCTTGCCAAAACAAGCCCGTACGTTCTTAAAACTCATTTTAATACGTTTGCGTTTAACCGGTACCCGTCAAGCGGTTAGGCAAGCGCAAAATACGCTGTTAGGCGTTATTGACTATCCATGGGCTGCGGCGCAAAACTGCCATGCGGGCGAATCTCAGGCAGTGATATATCGCGTAAAGAGGCGGGCGCTTCTGGCAGCTCACGCTCCCACTGATCCAACTGGCTAACCGCCCAATCGCGCAACTCGATAAAGGTGGGCCGTAACGAGGCTTGCTGCCATGCCTGAAGCTCGGCAAGCGGCGTGAGCGTAATAACGACCGTGGCCACCAGCAAGATGATCGTGCCACGCGCGATACCAAACACAGCTCCCGCAAAACGGTTCAAAAGCCCCATGCCTACCCATACAATGGCCGCATGCACCAAGCGAATAACAATGCCGCAAAGCAAGATCACCGCGAAAATAACCAGTGCAAAGGCCAATACAAGTCGAGCGTCAAAACTTTCGATAAACCCGCTCATTAACTCAGCGACTGGCTCTGCCAAAACGCGGGCGACCATTAACGCAACCACCCATGCCCCAAGCCCTAACGCTTCTCTAACAAAACCACGGACAAAGCCGGCCAGCATCGAAAGCGCCAGCACGGCAAGAAATACAGCATCAATCCACGTTAGCGCCATCGTTTAATCTCTTACTCGCACTAACAGACCTTGCACGTTTGCGCGCTGTTTAATTAAGGCCATCGCCGCTTCGCCATCCTCTGATGATGCGTAAGGCCCCACGAGCACTGTGGTCAAGTTATTGTCGCGCTGGCGTTGGAAAACACTAAATCCTTCGCCTGTAAGCTGGCTACCTAGTCGCTGAGCATTCGCGGCATCGCCAAAACTACCCACCTGAACCGCCCACCCACCTTGCTGTGTAGACGCTGGTCCAGCACTCGATGAACCCGCCCCTGATGAACCTGAACTAGAAGAGCCTGTACTTGAAGAACCTGTACTTGAAGAATTAGCACTTGAAGAACCTGCAGCGCTTTGGCTGCTGGATGTCGACGTGCTATTCGAGGCTACCAGGTCGGCAATGGGGTCATTTTGGGGAGCGTCAGTGTTTGAAGATGACGTAGGCGCTTGTGCGACGGTTTCCGTTCCACTGGGCGCATCAATTTGAGAAGTATCAGGTAATCTCGGAGATGCATCTATCGGTGCATTAACCCCATCATTGCTTGCCACATTTGAAGATGGCTGAGGGTTAATGGTAGAGGGCATTTGGGGAGCGTCTACATCATGGCGCGCCGTTTCTATGGGCTGTTCAATAATGAACGTTGGTTGCTGTCGCTCCTCACGCGGCGCCGGGTCACTCATCAGCCAAGGGACAACGATTGCGAGTAGCGCAAGCAGAATCACAACACCGCTAATGCGCTCTGTTTTACCATATTTCATATCATCTCCCTCTAGCGGGACTACGCCTTAAGAACGGCTGGCTTGTGGCAGTGATCGAGCTAACAGAGCGGCGACGGTAAAAAAGGAACCCGTTACCAAAATGCGATCCTTGTCAGTGAGCATCTCAGCCATGGCATCAACACCGGCTTCAGGCGAGTCTGCACAAAGCCGCACACAGCCACCATGGGCTTTAATACGCTCAGCGAGTTCATTGGCCGTGTGGCCGCGCTCGCCATCAAGCGTTACACAGACCCAGTCAGTAATACGCGGTGCTAACGCCGCAATAACACCATCAACGTCTTTATCATTGAGCATACCTATCACTGCCCACTGCCGTCCTGTATCAGGCGGTACTGGCAAATGGCGAGCAACATAGGTCGCCGCATGAGGATTATGCCCCACATCCAGGCACCACTGCCCTATCCACTGCATCCGGCCTGGCAGATTAACACTGGCTAATGCATTTTGCGTGGCTTTTAGCGTTAGCGTCAGCCCCGTAAGCGCCAGCGCTTGTAGTGCAGTTGCGGCATTATCGACAGGCAGACCAGGATCAGGCAGCGCATCCAGAGAAAGCGTCTCCCCCGTTGCCGTCAACCCACTCCAGCACCAGGGTAAATGGCTGCTTTCCTCGGCACTGTGGTTAAACGCTAATCCTAACCGGTAAACCGGCGCCGCCAAGGCAATAGCCGCATCGGCCACGCTACAGGGAAGTGACTCACTGCCCAATACCGCTGGCCGCAATGGGCGAAATATACCCGCTTTCTCAAGGCCGATTTGCGAAATATCGGTTCCCAAAAAGCTCGCATGGTCTTGGGCTATCGTAGTGACGACCGCAACATCCGCATTAATGATATTGACGGCATCCAAGCGACCGCCCAAGCCCACCTCAAGTACCGCAAGATCCAGTTCAGCTTGAGCCAAACACCAGAGCGCGCACAATGTACCCGCTTCAAAATAGGTCAGGCTAATTTCCGGTGCTTCCTGGCGAGCCTGTTCGACACGTTCAAACCCCTCGACCAGGCACGCATCGTTAGCTTCTTGGCCGTTGATACGCACCCGCTCGTTGTAACGCAATAGATGAGGCGAGGAGTACGTACCCACATGCCAACCATGTGCGCGAGCCACCGCGTCAACCATGGCAACCGTCGAGCCTTTACCATTGGTGCCCGCCACAATGACAACGCAATTGGCAATGGGGCGTTTAAATAGCCCCATACGCTCAGCAACACGTGACACACGCTCCAGGCCTAAATCAATCCCGACAGGGTGCAGGGTTTCCAGATGCTGAAGCCACTCTGCTAACGACTTAGGCATTGCGGTGTGGTTCATGGCTCTTGTCAATAGAATCCGGACCTGTCTCGTCAACCGTTACGTCAGTATCGGCGATGTGTGCTTCATCAACCACTGGCTCAGCGATGGCTTCATCATCCGCCAATTCACTGGCTAACGAAAGCGCCTCCTGATGAGTCAGCTTGCGTAGAACGCCGCCCACACGGGTACGCATTTCCTGGCGATGTACAATCATATCGACCGTACCATGCTCCAACAGGAACTCGCTGCGCTGGAAACCTTCTGGCAGCGTTTCGCGGACGGTCTGTTCAATAACACGCGGACCAGCAAAACCAATCAATGCATTGGGCTCAGCAATATTCAAGTCGCCCAGCATGGCGAGCGAAGCGGATACACCCCCAAACACCGGATCGGTAAGCACCGAGATATAGGGCACACCGGCCTGCTTGAGTCGCTCAAGTGCCGCCGATGTTTTGGCCATTTGCATCAGTGAGAAAAGCGCTTCCTGCATGCGCGCACCACCGGAAGCCGCAAAGCAAACCAGCGGAACACCTTCGTCAAGCGCGATAGTCGCCGCTCGGGCAAACTTCTCACCCACTACGGCCCCCATCGACCCGCCCATAAAGGTGAACTCGAAAGCAACCGCAATGACCGGCAAACCGTCCAACGTACCACGCATAGCAATCAGCGCATCTTTCTCGCCGGTGTCCTTTTGCGCGGCCGCCAAGCGGTCCTTGTACTTTTTAGAGTCGCGGAATTTCAGGCGATCAACAGGTTCAAGCTCTGCCGCGACTTCTTCACGACCTTCTTTATCCAGGAACCAGTCCAAGCGTTTCCGCGCAGTCAGCCGTAAGTGATGGTCACATTTCGGACAAACACTATGGTGTTTCTCTAACTCAGGAAGATAGAGAACGGCTTCACACTTGGGACATTTACGCCAGAGGCCGTCGGGCACACTGGCACGACGGTCTTTACGCTGGATACGCCCCATGGAGGGCACTATCTTGTCTAACCAGCTCATATCAAAAAGGCTTCCGTTTTACGTCATGCCTGGCAGCGCCAAGCTTGATGAGTGTCGTCAATCAACTTCAGTATAGACGATGAGGGGCAGCGTTAGGCGTCCATTGCGGTGCGCATCTCTGCTAGCACGCTTCTAAGCTGACCAGCGATAATTTCGGGCGTTTCTACATTTTCGGCAATACGGTTTACTAACGCACTACCGATAATCACTCCATCCGCTACGTTAGCCACTTCAGCAGCCGTTACGCCATCGCGGATACCGAAACCAACACATAGCGGCAGGTCGGTCATTTCACGTAGCGGTGCCAGGCGTTCAGCGACGTCACTTGCATTTAAGGTTGCCGCACCAGTAACGCCTTTTAGCGAAACGTAGTAAAGGTACCCCTCACCCTGGGCGCATATTGTAGCGGCTCGCGTAGGTGAAGTGGTAGGCGCCACAAGGAAAATTGCTGCTAAATTATGCGCTTTTAACAGCGGACCCAATTCATCGGCCTCTTCAGGCGGCATATCGACCACTAGCACACCATCAACGCCCACTTTTTCAGCCTGCTCAGCGAAGGCCTCGTAGCCAATACGCTCAATAGGATTTAGATACCCCATTAACACAACCGGGGTTGTGGCATCGGCCTGACGGAATTCAGCCACCATATCCAGCAAGTCGACCAAGCGGGTGCCCTGCTTTAAAGCGCGTTCACAGGCTTTTTGAATAACCGGGCCGTCCGCCATTGGATCAGAAAACGGCACACCAAGTTCAATGACATCCGCACCCGCTTCTACCAGCGCATGCATAAAGCCAACGGTGTACTGTGGCGCCGGGTCGCCCGCCGTAATATAAGGTATCAGAGCCTTGCGACCCTGTTGCTTGAGTTCAGAAAAGCGCTGATCGATACGGTTCATGCTTGTCCTTAAAAGCGGGCCTTAAAATTCGATACCGTCAATGTTGGCTACGGTCATAATATCTTTATCACCACGGCCTGAAAGATTAACGACGATATGCTGGTCAGGGCGCATAGTAGGCGCCAGCACCTTGGCATGCGCCAGCGCGTGGGCTGACTCCAAGGCAGGCATTATACCCTCCATCTGTGTCAGTTCTCGAAACGCTTCCAGCACAGCGCTGTCATTAGCGGTGACGTAGCTAACACGACCAACGTCTTTCCAAAGCGCGTGCTCAGGGCCAACGCCCGGATAATCAAGCCCGGCTGAAATGGAGTGTGTATCGGCGACCTGCCCCGCTTCATCAGACATCAAGTAAGTACGGTTTCCGTGAAGCACACCACGCGGGGCATTCGATGAAAGCGGTGCAGCATGGCGGCCCGTCTCAACACCATCACCTCCGGCCTCAACCCCATACATCGCGACGGCATCGTCTTCAACAAACGGATAAAATAGCCCAATCGCGTTGGACCCACCACCGACACACGCGATCAGCGCATCCGGCAAGCGGCCGATTTGTTCCAGCGACTGGCGGCGTGCTTCACGCCCCACTACCGCATTAAAGTCGCGCACAAGCTCAGGGTATGGATGTGGCCCTGCTACCGTGCCGATAATGTAAAACGTGTTATCAACGTTCGTTACCCAGTCGCGCAGCGCTTCATTCATGGCATCTTTAAGGGTGCGCGTGCCCGATTCTACCGGAATCACTCGTGCGCCCAATAAACGCATACGATAGACATTCAACTTTTGGCGCTGCACGTCTTCAGCGCCCATATACACATCGCATTCAAGACCCAGGCGCGCGGCAACCGTTGCCGTCGCCACGCCGTGCTGCCCGGCACCGGTTTCAGCGATGACCCGTGGTTTGCCGGTTTTTTTGGCAAGCAGTGCCTGGCCGATGGTGTTGTTTACCTTATGCGCGCCGGTATGATTTAAATCTTCGCGCTTTAACCATATTTGCGCACCACCGAGCGTCTCGGACCATCGCTTGGCATGATAAAGCGGCGACGGGCGACCTACGTAGTGGACAAGATCATTATCAAACTCGGCCTGAAAAGCAGGATCATCACGCAGGCTTACGTAAATTTTCTCAAGATCTTCCAGGGCGTAGCTTAATGTTTCGGATACAAACCGGCCGCCATAAGGGCCAAAATGACCGCGGGCATCCGGCATTCGGGTCAGGTCGCTGAATCTGGTCTTGGAAGCCGTGTCAGAAACGGTTCCAGGAACGGTATTAGCGCCACCAGTTGCTGAGACAGTCACAGGGATACCTCACAAGATTGCCAGAACAGGCAACAATTGAATAAGCGGACATAGAGCGCAGCGTCATAAAAAACAGACTGCGCGGCGTATTTAACGAGCGTCGGCTAACGCGACTTGCTGAATAAACAGTGTCATTTTTTCAACGTCTTTACGGCCATGCGCTGCTTCAATCCCACCCGACACATCAACGGCATAAGGCGCCACTTGTTGAACGGCAGAGGCGATATTATCAACCGTTAACCCGCCTGCGAGGATAACAGGTTTTGCCAGTTTTGCGGGGATTCTCGACCAATCAAAGACCTCTCCTGTGCCACCTGGTGTGCCCGGCCGATAGGCGTCCAACAGCAGCGCCTGTGCCTGATGATAGTCAGCAGCTGCCTGAGATAAATCGATATCGTCACGCATTCGCAGCGCTTTAATCCAGGGACGTCCAAACTGTGCGCAAAACGCAGGAGACTCATCACCGTGGAACTGAATCATGTCCAGGTACGGTAAGCACTGCTGAATCACGTCAACGGATTGATCAACAAACAACCCTACCCGGGTAACAAAAGCAGGTACTTCACCCGAAAGCGTTTCAAGTTGCTCAAGCGTAATGCTGCGCGCGCTTTTCGGCCACATGACAAAACCCAGCGCATCTGCCCCCAGCATTACGGCTCTTTTAATATCATCACTGCGGGTAAGCCCACAGAACTTGACCCGTGTACGCATGAGGCTAAGCGTCTTCATCTAGCGCCTCCTGAGCGGGGTCAGACGTTGTTTTAGCAAATGTCAGTTTACGCCGCGCCGCTATTCTGGGGGTGTCTGGCAGTTCTCGTTCGCCTGTCCACTCCCCGGTAAAAGCGAGCAGGTTAGGTCCTACCGGCTCCATGGGCAAATCAAACCGCTCGTCGTAAATTGAATCAACAAAATGCAGCCCACACGCGGGAGCGGTTACATCACCTTTCTTACGATTCCTTAGCGCCAGCAATCGTTCAATATAACCTTCGTCCTGCGTCCCACGACCTACGCTAACCAGGGCGCCAGCGATATTGCGAATCATGTGATGTAAAAACGCATTGCCCTGAATATCAATGACCACCAGCGGGCCAAACCGCTTCACCTCGACAAAATGCATTTGCCGCCATGGCGTTTTGGATTGGCAGCCTGCAGCACGAAAACTTGAAAAGTCATGTTCGCCAATCAGAGCCTGCGCAGCGCGATGCATGGCATCTGCATCCAGAGGATCGCGGCACCACGTTACGTTCGTGCGTTCAAGCACAGGGCGACTGATTTGATTGAGCAGTAAATAACGGTAACGCCTGCCAAGCGCGCCCAACCGGGAATGAAAATCATCCGAGACAGGCTTTACCCAGCGCACGGCTACATCGCGCGGCAAGTTGGTGTTGGCACCAAAAATCCAGGCTTTCTCAGTCCGCTCGGTAGGTGGGTCAAAATGCGCTATTTGACGCGTGGCGTGAACGCCTGAGTCCGTACGTCCGCTGGCATGTATCTGAACGGGGGCACCGGCCACTTTTGCCAAAGCATCCTCTACGGCGCCTTGAACAGAAGCAGCATGCTTTAAACGCTGAAAGCCGCAAAAACGCGTGCCATCATATTCAATGCCTATTGCCAAACGGCCTTTCAGCGGCCGGGTTTCATCAAAGTGGTAAAACTGGGTCATCAAGCCACGTCACAAAGTTTGAAAGGTTAGCCATTATCCCGACCCAGCGGCTTGAATGCTACCTCTTCAATTTCCCACTCTGTGCCTATCGGGCGAGCCGTGCTTACTTTTTTCAGCGTTTCAGACGGTGTCAGCTCGGGCGCTTCAACCCGCTTAAAGTCCATGCCCTTTAATAACAGCGCATCTTCTTGCGGATACCGTCGGCTGCCATGGCCTGCCAAACCTGCTGCCTGACTTTTAGCGTAGCTAGCGCCAAAAGCATCACCTCTCTCGGGTATTACCGTGTCACTTGCGGAACTGCTGAAATGGTCTGATGCGGCACTGCTTGTACGAGCCCCGGAAGATAACGGTATATTATGTGTAGACGCTTGCAGGTCACTACTAACGGGTGGCGATGGTTTGAACACCTGAGGCTCGGCAAGCGACGCGCTCCTCAAATGCGCTTGAGCAACCGGCTCTTCAGCCTCGCGCCGCTTTCTGCGCCATATTAATCCCGTCAACAGCAGTACCAGCCCAAGGGCAATGAGTGGCCATCGATAACGCTCAATACTACGCAAAACACCACTTGATGGCGCATCGTGTACGTCAGCGATTGGCTGTGCCGCAGCATTCGCCTCAACCATTAATGGCATCGGAGGAGACGCTTCTACCAACACGCTATTCTCGATGAATTGACTGAGATTATGACGCAGTTCGCTGAGTTCAAGACGAAGCTGCTCACGCTCTTCATTAGCCGCCAGTAAGCTTGCCTGGCTTTGCTCCAGCTGCTCTGAAAACCTGGCCATGGTACGAGTCAGCTCGGCTTCTATCTGGGCAGTAGCCAGCTCAGGCGCAGGTGGCGCCTCAACCTCAACGTCCACTGGAATACTCTGAGGCACTGCTGTATTGGCGCGCTGCTCGCCTGCCACCATGACCTGGACAGCGTGAGCCGCCTCATCGGCTGAACGTAGCTGCACCTGCCCTTCTGCGGGCAAGCGCAGTGCCTGGCCCGTCCGCAAACTATTAATATTGCCTTCGGGAAAGAACTCAGGATTCACCGCTACCAGTGCCAGCATCATCTGCTGAATGCTCGCGCGCTCAGGTTTACTACGCGAGGCAATACGCCACAACGTATCACCCTCTTGCACCCTTACCTCGGTACGTGGAAGATGCTCCGCTGTTTCCGAGCCTGAGCTTGAGCTTGACACGACGCCATCAGCTTCCGCCTGGTTCAATGGGTAATTAGCGTAGTCAGCTGGGTCAAAAAGCAACGTGACCGCGTGCTGTTGCTGCCCCTCCGGCGAATCAATGACCAGTAGCAAATCCAACCAGGGCGTTGTTACCGCCTGTGATGAGCGCAGAATAATGCGCCGGCTGCCCGCTTGCTCTTGAATCTCGGCATGCACCTGACGAGCCAAAGGCATCCACTCAAGCCCAGAGGCGACAAATGATGGTTCATCAGCAACCTGTACGCTTAGCTCGTCTAGCGCGTAGGCGTTTGAGTCAAGCAACGGTAACGAGGCATTTAGCGGGGCTTCCAGCCAGGATTCCACCTCGGCAGGTCCGGCTTCAATTGCCTGCACAAAAGACGGCACCCCAACAATCAACAGCAGTGTGATCGTTTTCAAGAAAACGCGATAATTTGAATATTTTTTCGCCACGTTACCCAATCCGTTTTTTTATGGAAGCCGCGCTAGCAAGTGCGGTACATGCCAACACAGAACGCAAATTATAATTAACACAAATAAGCAGGTAACGCATGGAGGCGGGTTACTTAATTTAATTTAAAACACTTACAAAAAAACCGGCGCGCTAAAAGCGCCCCGGTTTTGGCTGACGTACTGCGTTGTTTTACTGTTCGCGCAAAATTTTGAGCATGCGCTTAAGCGGCTCGGCAGCGCCCCACAGCAGTTGGTCGCCAACGCTAAATGCCGAAAGGTATTCACCGCCCATGTTCAGCTTACGCAAACGCCCCACCGGAATATCCAATGTGCCAGTAGCGGCGGCAGGCGTTAAACCTGCAATGGTGGCCTCTTTCTCGTTGGGGATCAGCTTGACCCACTCATTATGCTGAGCGATCCGCTCTTCAATCTCATCCAGCGGCACATCATGTTTCAGCTTGATGGTGAACGCTTGGCTGTGAGAACGCATGGCACCAATACGCACGCAAAGACCATCAATCGGCACAGGATTATCACCAAGACCCAGAATTTTATTGGTCTCAACAAAGCCTTTCCACTCTTCACGGCTCTGGCCGCTCTCAAGCTTGGTATCAATCCACGGCAGTAGGCTACCGGCAAGCGGTGCGCCGAAGTTATCGGTCAGGAAGTCGCCACCGCGCATGGCCGCCGTTACCTTGCGGTCAATTTCCAAAATCGCGCTGGAGGGATCAGCCAGTTCGCTACTAACGCTGTCGCGCAGTTGACCCATTTGATTGAGCAGTTCGCGCATGTGCTTGGCGCCAGAACCGGAAGCCGCCTGATAGGTCATGGAGGTCATCCACTCAACCATATCGGCTTCAAACAGGCCGCCCAAGCCCATCAGCATGAGGCTAACGGTGCAGTTACCGCCGACAAAGGTCTTGGCACCTTTGGCAAGCTGCGCATCAATGACCTTACGGTTAACCGGGTCAAGCACGATGGTAGCTTCATCCTCCATGCGCAGCGTGCTGGCGGCATCAATCCAGTAACCCTGCCAGCCATTTTTACGCAGGTCACCATAAACTTGCTTGGTGTAGTCACCGCCTTGGCAGGTAATAACAACATCCAACGCTTTCAATTCTTCAAGAGCAAACGCGTCTTTTAACGCAGGTACGTCTACGCCGATGTCGGGACCAGGCTGGCCTACTTGGGAGGTGGTGAAAAAGACCGGCTCAATGCCGTTAAAATCACCATCTTCCTGCATGCGCTGCATCAGCACAGAACCCACCATGCCACGCCATCCTACGAAACCGACTTTCAACATGCGAAGTCCTCCAGCAAAGAATGAGACATATATTATACACAAAACTTATAAATAACGTCGGCCACTCTTTGAGTGGCCGAGGCATCACACTTTTCATATCAAATAGTTAGCACGCTTTATAGCGCATTTAACTTTTTGCAAAGGCCGCCAGTACCGCATCGCCCATTTCGACCGTCGAAACACGGCGAGTTCCTTCTGCGGCGATATCCGCCGTGCGCAGGCCGTTATCCAGAACGCTACCCACCGCGGTTTCAATGCGCTCGGCCATGGCCGTTTCATTGAGCGAGTAGCGCAGCATCATGGCAACCGACAGCATCATGGCGAGCGGGTTGGCAATGTTTTGCCCAGCGATATCCGGCGCGCTTCCGTGGCAAGGCTCATACATGCCTTGGCCGCTTTCGTTCAGCGAGGCCGAAGGCAGCATACCGATGGAGCCGGTAAGCATGGCGGCGGCGTCAGACAGAATATCGCCAAACATATTGCCGGTCACAACGACATCAAACTGTTTCGGGGCACGTACCAGCTGCATCGCGGCGTTATCCACGTACATATGCGAAAGCTCGACGTCCGGGTACTCTGGTGCCAAACGCTCCATCACTTCACGCCACAAAATGGTAACTTCCAGCACGTTAGCCTTATCTACCGAGCAGAGTTTTTTGCCACGCTTTTGGGCCATTTCAAACGCGACGCGGCCGATGCGCTCAATCTCACTTTCGGAATAAATGTAGGTATTATAGCCCACACGCTCCCCGTTACGCTCCTCAATACCCCGCGGCTGGCCGAAGTAAATGCCGCCGGTCAATTCACGCACAATCATGATATCCAGGCCTGCCACCAATTCAGGTTTCAGGCTGGAGGCGCTGGCCAGTTGCGGGTAAAGCATGGCCGGGCGCAGGTTACCAAACAGTCCCAGGTTCTTGCGCAGGCCCAACAAACCTTTTTCAGGGCGCTTGGAAAGGTCTTCGATTTTGTCCCATTTGGGGCCACCCACCGCAGCGAGCAGAATCGCACTGGCCGCCTTGGCTTTTTCAAGCGTTTCAGCAGGCAGTGGGTCGCCATGCACGTCGTAAGCCGAGCCGCCGACCAGCGCTTCTTCAACGTCAATATCCAAACCCGCTTCCTGGCACGCTTTTAGCAAACGCGCAGCTTGAGCAGCAATCTCTGGGCCAATACCGTCGCCGGGTAATAGAAGCACCTTATGGGTCATGTTAAATCCTTAATAGAGAGTCAGCACGGCTTACCGCCGCTTAGCGCAGTGCAATGGGGTTGCACTGCGCTATGTGTGTCTTTTTAACTATTCTGAATGACGCTTATGCGGCTGTATCAGGCTGGCTGACGGAACAACCAGGGTCGAGCATCTTTGTGTTTTTGCTCAAAGGCACGGATCGCATCTTCGTCCTGTAGCGTGATGCCGATATCGTCCAGTCCATTGAGCAGGCAGTGCTTGCGGAACGCGTCCACTTCAAACTCAAGAATTTCGCCGCTCGGCGTGATGACCCGCTGGTTCTCCAAGTCGATATCCAGCTGATAGCCTTCATTAGCATCAACGCCTGTAAACAAGCGATCCACTTCTTCTTCGCTTAACGTGATCAGCAAGATGCCGTTTTTAAACGCGTTATTGTAAAAAATATCTGCAAAGCTTGGCGCAATCACTACTTTAAAACCAAAATCTTCCAGTGCCCACGGCGCGTGTTCCCGCGAGCTTCCACAGCCAAAGTTGCGCCGAGCCAGCAACACCTCAGCCCCCTTAAAACGCGGCTGGTTGAGCACGAAATCAGGGTTCAGCGGGCGACTGGAACAATCCTGCCCCGGCTGCCCTTCATCCAAATAGCGCAGTTCATCAAACAGATTCACACCGAAGCCGGTCCGCTTGATCGATTTCAAGAACTGCTTGGGAATAATTAAATCGGTATCGACATTAGCGCGATCAAGCGGGGCAACCACGCCTTCAAAACGAGTGAACTTTTTCATGGGTTAAGCCTCCTGGGCGTGGGTAGCATCGTTGGCGGATAAACTGCGTACATCAACAAAGTGGCCAGCAATCGCAGCCGCTGCCGCCATGGCAGGGCTCACCAGGTGCGTACGACCACCGTACCCTTGGCGTCCTTCGAAGTTGCGGTTGGAGGTCGATGCGCAGTGCTCGCCTGCGCCCAATTTATCAGCATTCATGGCCAGACACATGGAGCAGCCCGGCTCGCGCCACTCGAAACCAGCGTCGATGAAGATTTTATCCAGCCCTTCCTTTTCTGCCTGGCGTTTCACAAGGCCAGAACCCGGCACCACCATGGCAAGTTTAATGGAACCTGCCACTTTATTGCCTTGAGCCACTTTGGCAGCCTCACGCAAATCCTCGATACGTGAGTTAGTACACGAACCAATAAACACTTTATCGAGCTTGATATCGGTAATTTTTTGGTTAGCGTGCAAGCCCATATATTCAAGCGCGCGAGCATGGCTGCGCTGCACGGTTTCATCCTGCGAGGCTTGCGGGTCTGGCACGCGCCCGGAAATACCTGTCACCATCTCGGGGCTGGTTCCCCAACTGACCTGCGGCTCGATATCTTCGGCCTTCAGAGTCACCACTTTGTCGAACGCGGCATCGTCATCTGATACCAGTTGACGCCAGTCAGCCACCGCGGCTTCCCACTGCTCGGCGGTCGGCGCAAAGGGGCGCTTGGCCAGGTAATCAATCGTCGTGTTGTCCACCGCAATCAACCCGACCCGGGCACCCGCTTCAATCGCCATATTACACACGGTCATACGGCCTTCCATGGAGAGCGATCCGATAGCGCTGCCCGCAAATTCGATAGCGTAGCCCGTACCACCTGCTGTGCCGATCTTGCCGATAATGGCCAGTACCACATCTTTGGCGGTCACGCCGAGGCCAAGCTCCCCCTCAACGCGCACCTGCATGTTCTTCATTTTTTGTGCCAACAGGCATTGCGTCGCCAATACGTGCTCAACTTCAGACGTGCCGATACCGTGCGCCAGCGCGCCAAAAGCACCGTGAGTGGCCGTATGGGAGTCACCGCAAACGACGGTCATACCGGGCAACGTGGCGCCCTGCTCTGGCCCAACCACGTGCACGATTCCCTGGCGGGGGTCGTTAATTTTAAACTCTTCAATTCCGTACTCAACGCAGTTGTCGTCAAGCGTCTGAACCTGAATCAACGACACCGGGTCTTTAATGCCGCTATTACCTTCGGCGCGCTCTTTCGTCGTCGTTGGGACGTTATGATCCGGCGTTGCCAGGTTTGCATCCAGGCGCCACGGCATACGTTTGGCCAAGCGCAACCCTTCAAACGCTTGCGGAGAGGTCACTTCGTGAAGCAGTTGGCGGTCAATGTAGATCAGCGCCGTGCCGTCATCGCGCTGCTTCACCAAGTGCTGGTTCCAGAGTTTGTCGTAAAGGGTTTGACCTGACATGCGGCTCTCCTGGGCAAGCGCCCTGCTAGTTCGGTATCGCAGCCTCTACGTGCTGCTTAATGTGACGATGCAGCCAGTGTTACGCGTAGCGACCATAAAAGCAATTCATGTTATTTATAGGTATGATTCCATACTGGAATACACCAATACTAACCACACAATAGTGAGCACCACGTGGACACCCAGAGCCTACAAGCGTTTTTAGCCGTTGCTGAAACACAAAGCTTCTCGCGCGCCGCCGAGCAGCTTTATCTCACTCAGCCAGCGGTTAGCAAACGCATTGCCACGCTGGAGTCGCTGGTGGGCACGCGGCTGTTTGACCGTATTGGCAGGCGTATTTCACTTACCGAGGCAGGCCATTTATTACTGCCACAAGCCAAGCGAATTCTGTTAGCGGTAGAAGATAGCCGCCGAGCACTCGCGAATCTTTCTGGCCAGGTGGGTGGCCAATTAACGCTGGCTACCAGCCATCACATTGGCTTACACCGCCTGCCACCTGTGTTAAAAAACTACACCCAGCGCCATCCAGAAGTAGAATTGGATCTGCATTTTCTGGATTCAGAGTTTGCCTACCAGGGCGTGCAGGATGGCACCCTGGAAATGGCCGTGGTGACGCTCGCCCCCCACCCTGTTGAGCAATTAAACGTGGTGAACCTTTGGCATGACCGGCTATGTTTTGTTTGCGCGCCCGACCACCCGCTAGCTCAAGCCGCTATCCTTAGCCTTGAAGCACTTTGTCACTATAAATGTGTTCTACCTAGCGCCAAAACATTTACCCGTACATTGATTGAGCAACGTTTTGCCAAAGCGGGCCTGTCTCTACAGATCAGTATGGCTACCAACTATTTGGAAACATTAAAGATGATGTGCAGTGTTGGGCTTGGGTGGAGCCTACTGCCTGAGGGGATGATTAATAGTGAGCTGGTCGAGCTAAAAATAGATACACCGCCCATCTATAGGCCGCTCGGCTATTTGGTGCATACCAATCGGACACTTTCCAACGCCGCGATAAAAATGATTGAGGCACTGGAGGCGACGAAAACAGTATCCACATTAACTAAAACATTCACTGTATAATCTGGGCAATCAGTTTTTAGCAAACACTAATAAACCTTGTGTTACCTGTGATTAATCGCTGTTGACTATCAGTCGGGGCCAAATTTCCAGCCAGCGTTTTTCAGCAACACGCTGCCTAAAATCGGCTGGTTTAGGTCTTTTAGCATTTAGGGTGATCGTAAAATCAAATAAAGACTCAATACCCAACGGTGCGATAATCATCACGTCACCATCAAGTTGTGCGCCCACGGCGGTTTGAATCTCCACCCAGTAGCTCATGGCATCCGCCGTTGAGGTGTAGGGCGGATCCAGGTTTCGCATATGCATTCTTGCCTGATTTTTTACCGACCATGGGAAATCTGAAACGCTTTTAAGCTGTTGTTCAATATCGTGATCTTTTGTTTCAGAAATATCGCTTTCATCAAAATAAATCAAATCAATATCGTTAAGCACGGTAGGACGCGAATATTCATGCATTTTGTCCCAAGCAAGATTACGCACAAAACCTGCAGCGAGACATCCGTCAGGCAGCCTCAATTGAGCCGCCGCGAATAGCGCCTCCATACGCTTTTTATCCTGAACGATCCATTGTTTAAGCTGTGTGTGATAGCCCATTACTTAAGTAACTTTCCGAATAAGCATTTAGTAGGTGTGCGCGTGCTTTTTCCTGCCAAACCGCGGCACCACGAAGCAATATCAAGTACCACTGATTAACGTGATAGCGACTACCAAGGGGTATTGGCTGCGTATCGTTGAACAACCTTTCCACCGTCGTTAATTTCCGATTCCAAACAGCCACCATTTGCAATGATTATTTTTGAAGAAGCCACGTTGTGTTTATAACAGTGGATATGCACGGGATGAATGCCTCGCTCAAAAGCCTTACTCAACGTAAGCGCAAGAAGCTGATTCCCAAGCCCGCCTCCTCGTTGGGAAGGCCTTATACCAAGCCCAACATGGCCACCGACATGCCGTATTCGGTCATTAAGATGATGTCGGAGGTTAGACACTCCCAAGAGCTCTTTTTTACCTACCAACCAGTAGGTGCTAGACGGCACAACTCCCTCTGGAAGATCAGTGCCGTTTCTGAATGTTTCCAGCTTGGCTAACAGCCCCTTAAAATCAGTGTGATCAAAATCCAGAGGAAAAGGATATCGCTCCTCATCGCCAAGCTCTTGAATATACGTTCGATAGCTTTGCTCATACTCTACGTTTGGACGTATTAACTGCATTTAATAGTGACCCTTATACTCTACCCATACGCGCAATCATCAACACTTCGTCCGATGAATATAAATTACTAATAGTGGCTTCAATCTCAGCACCTAATGTGGATCTATATAATCGTTGAGCAACGTTATCCGCTCTAGTGGTGACCAATACGTGCTTTAACGTGGAACCCTGTTTTGCCAGCTGCTCTTTAACCAAAGGGAGTGAATTTTCGATTAATTGTTTCCCAACCCCTTTACCTTGACGATTTGGCAATACTGCCAATTGCTCTAACTCCAGAACCGCCTCAGGACGGAAGCCGCTCTTTTGCATCCAAACAATATATCCAATAACGCTACACTCCTCCTCTACGACAAAGCAAAGAAATCGAGGAGAGGCACTGAGACTGCATTTCAACCATTCATACGAATGCGTTTGGCGAGGGAATGCCAGTGAATGAACGTTTGCAGCTTCATCCAAATCAGCGATGTTCATTGACCTTATTTTCATTAAAAACCTCATCGATTTATTGAAGCATATCGGCTGCGACTAGCCTTTCAGTGCCAACCCTATTAGCCTGCTAATTCACTTTAAGGGTTTAGCATGCAAGAAACGACTTTTCGGCAGCGCTTGGCGGGTGTGCTGATTCTGCTTGGGTTGATCGCGCAGATTCTTGGGTTTACCGGCCTGATAAACACGGCGCACGCAGTGAGCTATGTGTTGTGGCTCGCCGTGATATTGCTGTGGAAGGACATTCCCAAACGCTCACGTTTTCAGGCCGGCGTGTTGATGGTTTTGGGCATATTAACGCTGCTGGTGGCGCGTTTTTATTACCATAACCACGTAGATTGGCCCGCTATGCTGCAGGGCAATGCCTTTGTAGTGGCCATGCTGGTAGGCGTCAGCTTTATTTCCCTGGTAGGTAAACAGCAAGGGCGAAAAAAAGCACCAGGCAAACGCTTAACGGGCAGTGGCGGCGTATTACGTACCTGGCTTGGCGTGCATTTTCTGGGCACGATTTTGAATATATCAACCGTTATTATGGTCGGTGACCGATTGGCACGAACGGCTCCTTTAACGATTCCACAGTACCTGGCATTGAATCGAGGGCTTTCAAGTGCCGCGCTATGGTCACCGTTTTTTGCTTCCATGGGAATAGTGATCGCACTCGCACCGCAGATGCAGTACTCCTACGTGGCACTCTTTGGATTCCCATTAGCAATGATTTCCGGGTTGCTAACGACGCTTGAACTTGGCCGTCGATTTGATTTACGTGAGGTGTATGGCTTTTCTCTGGCACCGCGTAGCCTGCTAATGCCCGTGATCATGGCCTTGCTGGTCATGGTGTTTCATTTCTGGCTAACGCCCAGGCTCTCAATCGTTGGCATTATTACTTTTTTGATCCCGGCCGTTGCCTTGATCTATAACCTGCGCGAAGGCATCGGCTATACGTTGTGGCGTGTTCGCCAACACACCACCACACGGCTCCCGGCCATGCGAGGAGAAGTTTCACTGTTTTTAGCGGCTGGGCTTTTTACGCTGGGGCTTTCAGCGCTTGTGGCTGCCGTAGCGGGCAACGATTGGACGCTATTCGAAACCTTTGGCGCGCAACAAGGCATGATCAGTTTTCTCAGCATTGTGCTGAGTGCGCTAGTGGGGCTCCACCCAATTATTGGGGTATCGGTGCTGGCCTCTATCGTAAGTTTGCACGGTGGAGAGCACACTCTGTTTGCGTTTGTCTGTTTATGTTCATGGGCCGTAGGCACCAGCGTCGGGCCTTTATCAGGGATTAACCTAAGCCTTCAGGGCCGCTACGGGATCAACGGTTACCACATGATGAAGAACAATCTTCTTTATGCAGCGGTGATGAGTCTACTTTCGCTAGCCTCAATCACGGCGATGAGCTATCTGGTGACGTAGCTCACGGCCTGCTGCATCACACGGAATTACCAACACAACAGGGGCAGCCCCCTTCGGCGAGCCCCTGCTCTGACCACCCAACTGACTAGATTGAGCTACTGACGCCCCCTGCCCACACCGTTTGTCAGCGGTTAGAGAGATGCTCAGGTTTCGATAATCTTACTGGGAAACCGATAAAAGTAGCGATGACCACATTGATGGCAAGGCTCAAGGCGCGCCACATGGGGCAGCATTACCTGGGCATCACAATGGACACAGGCCATCAAGCCAGGTGCTGCCATTTCACCTTCGCAGTAATCTGCCCGAGCCGCCTCAAGATCGTCATCAAAGCGCTCACGCTCTACAATGCTTCGATCTGCGATGGAAAGTAGTGACTCCGCAACGCGACGTGAAAGCCCACTGATATCGACACCCAACCAGGTAGCGACCTGCATCCCGGTATCTGCCAGGTAGTGGCGCATATCTTTTAAGTCGCGCTCAACCCAAGCACGCAGCAGGGCCAGCTCATCTTTCGTGTACTCTTCAAGCTCCGCTTCAAAAGCGACTGCGTCGTCTAAATCCTTTTGCAGGTTGTCCCAGGTTAAGTCATTTGCGCCATGCTGCATGCGCTCCAGCAAGCGCTCATAGCCTTCGCGCAAGCGGTGGTCATTGTGTTGTTCACTCATGATGCCTCTCCTTTTGTCGACGCAGGTGTTTCCTATCATCAGCTTGCCGTTCAAGGATACCCCTTCATAGGATACAATCGACACTACTTATCTGACAGTCGTCATCTACCATTCACTTTGCGCCCTATTGGGCGAATACGCCAAGGCATTAAAAAAACCGATGGACGCACACTATAGCCCTCGTGAAATTGAACGTGACGCCCAGCAGTACTGGGACAAACATCAGTGCTTCAAAGCAGTAGAAGACGCGAACCGCGAGAAGTTTTACTGCCTATCCATGTTCCCCTACCCCAGCGGCAAGCTGCATATGGGCCATGTGCGTAACTATACTATCGGTGACGTCGTTTCACGTTTCCAGCGCATGCAGGGTAAAAATGTGATGCAGCCCATGGGCTGGGACGCGTTTGGCATGCCTGCGGAAAACGCAGCGATCCAAAACCAGGTACCGCCTGCGGAATGGACGTATCAAAACATTGATTACATGCGCAACCAGTTGAAGGCGCTAGGCTTTGCCTACGACTGGAGCCGCGAATTCGCCACCTGCGATACCAGCTACTATCGCTGGGAGCAGTGGTTCTTTACCAAATTGGTCGAGAAAGGCCTGGTTTACAAGAAGATGTCCACAGTGAACTGGGACCCGGTTGACCAGACCGTACTTGCCAATGAGCAGGTCATTGACGGCCGCGGCTGGCGCTCAGGTGCGCTGGTTGAGCGTAAGGAAATTCCGCTGTGGTTCTTGAAGATCACCGACTACGCCGATGAGCTTTTGACCGACCTGGACAAAGTAGAATGGCCTGAGCAGGTCAAAACCATGCAGCGCAACTGGATTGGTAAATCGCGTGGTGTTGAGCTGACGTTTGATATCGAAGCGGCAGACGGTAGCGCGGCTGAACCACTAGCCGTTTACACCACTCGCCCGGATACGCTGTCAGGGGTTACCTACGTCGCGGTAGCCGCTGGCCACCCACTTGCCAAACAGGCGGCAGAACAAAACACAGAGCTGGCAGCCTTCTGTGAAGAGTGCGCCAAAGGCGGCACCTCAGAAGCTGAAATGGCCACTAAAGAGAAACTTGGCATGGCCACCGGTCATGTCGCCATTCACCCGCTTAGCGGCGCTAAAGTCCCGGTGTTTGTGGCCAACTTTGTACTTATGGAGTTCGGCACCGGCGCTGTCATGGCAGTACCTGCCCACGACCAGCGCGACTGGGAGTTCGCCACCAAGTACGGTGTCGATATTAAACCTGTTATTGCCGATGAAAACGGCAATACGCCCGACCTTTCCGAAGCCGCGTATATTGAGCATGGCGCGCTGATCAACTCCGGTGAGTTCGATGGCTTGGAGTTTGAGCAGGCCTTTGACGCGATTGCCGCAAAACTTGCCGAAATGGGCCGTGGCGAGGTTAAAACCAACTATCGCCTGCGCGATTGGGGGGTTGCCCGCCAGCGGTATTGGGGGGCGCCTATTCCGGTTAAATACGGCCCGGAAGGCCAGACCGTTCCGCTGACCGATGAAGAGCTCCCGGTATCACTGCCCATGGAAGTGACGGTTGACGCCTCCGGCTCACCGCTCAAGAAAATGCCTGAGTTTTCCGACCTGGGCGATGGCTGGGTACGTGAAACCGATACGTTTGACACCTTTATGGAATCCTCTTGGTACTTTGCGCGCTTCTGCTGCGCCGATAACCATGACGCCATGCTGGATGATCGCGCCAACTACTGGTTACCGGTTGATCTTTATATCGGCGGTATCGAGCACGCCATTTTGCACCTGCTATACGCACGTTTCTTCCATAAGCTGATGCGCGACTTTGGCCTGGTGGATTCTGATGAGCCCTTCCAGCAGTTGCTTACCCAAGGCATGGTCATCGCGGAAACCTACTATCGCCATACCGATAACGGCGGTAAACAGTGGTTCAACCCGGACGATGTCGACGTTCAGCGTGATGAGAAAGGCCGTCCGCTAAGCGCTATCCTGATAAGTGATGGCCAGCCGGTTGAGATGGGCGGCATCGAAAAAATGTCCAAGTCGAAAAATAACGGCGTTGATCCGCAGTCGATGATCGACAAGTTCGGTGCTGATACTGTCCGCTTGTTCATGATGTTTGCGGCCCCGCCCGAGCAGTCGCTGGAATGGTCTGACTCAGGTGTTGAAGGTGCGCACCGCTTCATCAAGCGCATTTGGCGCCAGGTGAGCGAGCATCTTGAAGCCGGCACACCGGGTGAGCTGAAGGTTGATGCGCTTAATGATGACCAAAAAGCACTGCGTCGGAAAACGCATGAAACCATCAAGAAAGCCAGCGACGATATTGGCCGCCGCACCACCTTTAATACCGCTATCGCGGCAGTCATGGAGCTTTCCAACGCGCTTGGCAAGTTTGATGACACCTCTGAGCTTGGTTTAGCGGTAAGCCGTGAAACGCTGGAAGCATGTATCTTGCTGCTTTCCCCAATCACTCCGCACGTGTGCCATCAGTTGTGGCAGAACCTGGGGCATGCAGAACCCGCTATTGAAGTGCAGTGGCCAGTGCTTGATGAAGCAGCGCTTACTCGCGATAGCATTGAACTTGTCGTGCAAGTAAACGGTAAGTTGCGTGCACGCCTGGAAGCACCGGCTAGTGCAGATAAAGCAGCCATCGAGAAACTGGCGATGGAAAACGAAAACGTCCAGCGCCACCTGGAAGACAAAACGGTCCGTAAAGTGATCGTCGTGCCAGGCAAGCTGGTAAACATTGTGGTAAGCGGATGAATCGACGCACATTTTTGACAACCAGCATCGCCGCTTCAGCGGCGGTGCTACTCAGCGGTTGTGGCTTTCATCTGCGCGGCCATAGCGCTATGCCCAGCCTGCCCGCACTGACGCTGGAAGGAGACATTAATAGCACCACGGCCCAGCAACTACGTGCACGCCTGACACAGTTAGGAACCGAGATTAGACCTGACGCGCCTTGGCGCGTCACGTTAGGCACCCCTTCCTTACTGGAGCGACGTATTGGTAGCGATAGTCGCGCCAGCCGTGAACACGAGCTGGTGCTGAGCACAACGCTCTCGGTACAGCAGCGTCAGACCAATGCCTATGCGCTTAACAGCAGTAACGTATCTGTCAGCAGAACCATCCGTGTTAACGATGATGATTTGCTCAATCGTGAAACCTTGTTCAACGAAGCAGAGCGATCGCTTGCCCGGGAGCTAGCACAACGTATTGTGGAGCGCTTGGTTAACATTAAGGGTGTTGAGTGAAGGTTTTTGCCGACCAATTGCCGGGTGCCTTAAGTAAAGCGCTGCCTAAGGTCGTCATCGTAGCGGGCGATGAGCCGCTCCAGCACCGCGATGCCTGTGATGCGGTACGTGCCGCCGCACGCCAGGCCGGTATTGAAGAGCGCGAAGTACTGGACGTAGATGCCAACTTTGCCTGGGGCCGCTTACTGGAGGCCGCCAGCAACCTTTCATTATTTGCAACCAGCAAGTTGATGGAAGTTCGCTTGGGCACCCATAAACTGGGCCAGGAAGGCAGCAAAGCACTAGCGCAGTACGCTGAAACCATCGCAAACAGCGACGACCTACTGCTACTCAGCATGGGTAAGCTGGATGGCAAACAGCAGAAAAGTGCCTGGTTTAAAGCCCTTGATAAGCACGGCCTGTTTGTCCCCGTATGGCCCGTAGATAATGCTCGCCTGGGCTACTGGCTACGTGATCGAGCATCAATGCATGGCTTGCAGATTGACCTTGAGGCTGCGCGCCTACTGGGTGAACGCACTGAGGGTAACCTGCTGGCCGCTGATCAGGAGCTTCAAAAACTCTCGCTGATTCATCCGCAAGGTACCCGCTTAAACGTTGAGAGCATCGCCCAGGGCGTAGAGGATAGCTCGCGCTTTGATGTGTTCAACCTGGCGGATGCCTGCTTAAAAGGTGAGGTTAGCCGTGCCTCACGCATAGTGCAGGGGCTGCGTAGTGAAGGGGTCGAAGCACCCATTGTGCTATGGGCATTAAGCCGTGAGTTGCGCACGCTACTCTCTTTGCATCAGCACCTGGATCAAGGCCAAAGTTTTGAGCACGCCTGCAAAACCCAAAAGCCAATGATTTTTGACAAGCGCCGCCCCGCTTATCAAAAGGCCATAAAGCGTCTTCCCATGAAGCGTTTGCACAAGCTGCTTTTGATGGCTCAACGGCTGGACTTAGCCGTTAAAGGGGCCGCTAACGTGCCCTTATGGCCAGGCCTTCATGACTTGGCGATGACCATGGCAGGCGGAAAAGGTATTCTTGCTGAAACAGCCTGGACCTATCGCATTAGTGCAAATAATTAGCATATTGGACAATAGACTTAAAGCCTGTCCTCTTTATTCCTATACTAGTGATTAGAGCAGCACAATGCTCGACACCCCTGACCAGTCTCTAAGGAAGAAGACGATGAAAACATTGCGCGCTTACCTCTCTACCCTCTTGATCGCGGCGCTAGTGATCACCAGCCTGCCCGTCGCTGCTGCGCCTGCCGCCCCCCAATCCATGGATTTAGTTTCAACTCAGTCTGTTTTAGCAGGTGATCGTGTCGGCGCTGACCGTGAGCGGATAAACGAAATTCTGGCCCGTGCCGATGTACAGGACCAACTGCTAAAGCAGGGTGTGGATCTTGATGAGGTAGACGCCCGCGTTGCCGCTCTGAGCGATGCCGAAGCACAGCAAATGGCTCAGCAGCTTGATCAGTTGCCTGCCGGTGCAGGCGGCGGTGTTATCGGTGCCCTGTTTGCCGTTTTCATCATTTTGCTGATTACTGATATTCTCGGTTTAACCGACGTTTATCCGTTTACCCGCTAAGCCAGTCACTATGAAAACATTGTTACCCTACGCCCGCTTTGCGGGCGTTTTTATGCTCGCCCTACTGCTTTCTGCCTGTGCCCGCAGCCCCATTTTACTCGACAGCACCTACGAAGCCTTGACCCCTCAGGTAGAAAATCGTGCCGTGCCGTTTTTTGCCCAAAGCGAGTACCAGTGTGGCCCGGCAACGCTTGCCATGGTGTTGAACTACCAAGGCGTTGAGGTGGGCGTTGACCAGCTGATTCCGCAAGTATTCTTGCCAGGGCGTGACGGTAGCGTTCAACCTGAAATGCTGTCCACCGTTCGCCGCCACCAACAGCTTGCCTACCCCATTCGCGGTACCATGGATGCACTGTTAAATCATTTGGCTAACGGCGACCCAGTCGTGGTGATGCAGAACCTGTCACTGCCTATTTATCCCATGTGGCACTACGCGGTGGCTATCGGATTTGATTTGCCTGATGAAACGCTCATCCTGCGCAGTGGTGAACGTGAGCGACATACGTTGTCGTTTAGCCGCTTTGATGCGACCTGGGCGCGCAGTGGTCGCTGGGGATTTATTGTGGCCAACCCCGGCACTCTGCCGGAAGACATTAGTGCCCGCAATGCACTGGAGGCTATTAGCGCTTACGAAGAAGCTCACGGCCCCAAAGAAGCTCTAAGCAGTTGGCAAGCCCTGGTTAACCGCTACCCAACTGACCCACTGGCGCAGTTTGCGCTGGGCAACGCGCTGTATGCCGACAGCCGGCCCAAGGAAGCGATGACAGCCTTTGATGCAGCGACCCAGCACGATGCACACATGGGGGCCGCTTGGCTCAACCTGGGGATTTTGCTGCTGCAACAGGATAAGCCCGACGAAGCACGCAACGCCTTGATGCAGGCAGCATCAATAGACGGCAGTTGGCAGGCACGCGCGCAGCAGTTACTGGGCGAATATTAAGTATACAAAAAGGGCCACGCAATTTTCTGGTGGCCCCTTTTACACAGCGATGTATGACACTACACCTGCGCTTTACGCTACCCAAAGCGCGTTAAAACACTCTGTTCAAACCATTTTGTGCTGCCACTCGGTACGCTTCTGCCATCGTTGGATAGTTAAAGGTTGTGTTCACAAAGTACTTAAGCGTATTGGCTTCGCCCGGCTGCTGCATAATGGCCTGGCCGATATGTAGAATCTCGGAGGCCTGGTCACCAAAACAGTGGATCCCCAGGATTTCCAACGTATCCTGATGGAAGAGAATCTTCAGCATGCCCACGACATCGCCGGTTATTTGTGCACGCGCGGTATCTTTAAAGAACGCTTTTCCGACTTCATAGGGCACTTTGGCTTCAGTCAACTCGCGCTCGTTAGGACCAAACGAACTAATTTCAGGAATAGTGTAAATGCCGGTGGGTACATCGTTGACGAAGCGATACTCTTTATCGAGCAACTCATTGCAAAGGTTTAGCCCTTGGTCATACGCGGCACTGGCAAGGCTCGGCCAACCGATCACGTCACCGGCGGCATAAATATGCGGAATTGTCGTACGGTAGTGTTCATCAACGCTGAGTTGGCCACGCCCATTGGCTTCTAATCCAATATTCTCAAGTCCCAGGCTATCGGTATTGCCCGTGCGACCATTGGCCCATAAGAACGCATCTGCGCGGATCTTTTTGCCCGACTTAAGATGCACGACAACGCCAGACTCATCGCCTTCTACACTCGCGTATTCCTCGTTATGACGAATCAATACACCATGTTTACGCAGGTGGTAAGAGAGCGCATCACTGATTTCATCATCAAGAAATGAAAGCAAGCTGTCACGGTTGTTGATGAGATCTACCTTAAGGCCTAATCCTGAGAAAATTGACGCATACTCACAGCCGATAACGCCTGCGCCAAAAATCACTAACGTACGCGGCGTATGAGAAAGGCTTAGAATGGTGTCAGAGCAGTAGATTCGTGGGTGGCGGAAGTTAATGTCCGCGGGCCGATAGGGCCGTGATCCGGTGGCAATCACAATTTTTTTGGCGACCAGCTCTTCCATTCCTTCATGCTGGTCGCGCACAACCACGGTATGCGCATCTTTAAAGCGCGCAATACCATGAAACAAGTCGATTCGGTTACGAGCATAAAAGGTAGTACGCATTTCTACCTGTTTATCAATCGTGCCGCGCGAACGCTCCATCACTTTAGGGAAAGAAAACCAGCGCGGCTCACCAATATCGCGAAACATTCGGTTGGTGTTAAACGCCATGATTTGCTTAACCTGGTGGCGCAACGCTTTGGAGGGAATAGTGCCCCAATGGGTACAGTTACCGCCTACCTGTGCCTGCTTTTCGATAATCGCTACACGCTTACCGTGCTTGGCGGCGTTAATAGCCGCGCTTTCACCTGCAGGGCCTGTACCAATAACCACGACATCGTAATTGTGAACCGCCATACTTTCTGCGTCTCCTCGTTCCCCAATAATAAGGCGCAGCTGATCACTCGGCTGCGCCCTGCACTATTTCTCTTACCGATACTGTTACGGATTGTGCTAGCGCCGTGTAGCGTCGTAGCCCAAGTCCGCTCCGCGGCTTTCATCACTGCGGCGACGCACATTTCCTCGCTTGCGGTTCTCCTCTTCACATACGTCATCTTTACCGCCACAAATATCGCAGCCGTCTTTCATACCAATCTGATTTAAACCGCCACATGAACCTGCTATAGGCTTACGACCCATCAAAACGCCAACCGCCATCGCGCACATTATCAACGCCATAAAGCCAAATACCAGTAGCCAAATCGCCATGTTAATCTCCCTGCATTGCTATGGATGCACCACCTACCGACAACAGCTTAGGCAATTAGTGCCTTCCAGATACTTGCTATACCTTAATTGTACCTTAGCTGACACGTACTTATTAGCTGCCACGTACTTATAACTGCCAAGCACTTATTAAATGCTCAGCACCTATTAGCGAAGGTAGCGTAGGCTTGGGTCTATTCAAAACAAATGGGGCCAACCTTACGGCCAGCCCCAAATGTGCCCGAAGGCTACTTTCGATTACGTGAGCACTTACCCGCCGAAGTCATCCAGCATGATATTTTCAGGCTCAACCCCGAGATCAAGCAGCAGCTTAATCACGGAAGCATTCATCATGGGCGGCCCACACATGTAGTATTCACAATCTTCAGGCGCCGGATGGTCCTTCAGATAGTTTTCATACAGTACATTATGGATAAAGCCCGTCGGCCCTTCCCAATTATCTTCAGGCTGCGGATCAGAAAGCGCCAGATGCCATTCAAAATTCGGGAACTCTTCTGCCAACTGATCGTACTCTTCGTTGTAGAAGGTTTCACGCCAAGAGCGTGCACCGTACCAGAAAGACATTTTACGCTTAGACTTAAGACGCTTAAGCTGATCGAAGATATGGCTACGCATCGGCGCCATACCCGCACCACCACCGATAAAGATCATTTCGGCGTCGGTATCCTTGGCGAAGAACTCACCAAACGGACCCATTACGGTCACCTTGTCACCAGGTTTCAAGTTGAAGACGTAGGTAGACATTAGGCCCGGCGGATGACTGCTGCCTGGGGGCGGTGTAGCAATACGAATGTTGAACTTGAGGATACCCTTCTCTTCCGGGTAGTTCGCCATAGAGTAGGCGCGAATCACTTCCTCATTGTTCTTGTGGGCAACCTTGAAAATTCCAAACTTGTCCCAATCGCCGCGATACTCTTCCTCGATATCAAAATCGGAGAATTTAATATCGTAAGGCGGTGCAACCAGCTGAACATAACCACCCGCGCGGAAGGCAACTTCTTCGCCTTCAGGCAGTTTTAGGTTCAGCTCCTTGATGAAGGTCGCGACGTTAGGGTTAGCGATAACTTCGGTTTCCCACTTTTTAACGCCGAACACTTCCTCAGGTACTTCGATCTTCATGTCTTGCTTAACGGGCACCTGGCAAGAGAGCCGCCAGCCCTCTTTCTTTTCACGCATGGTGAAATGCGACTCTTCAGTCGGCAGAATGGAACCACCACCCTCTTCCACACGGCATTTACATTGGGCGCATGAACCACCGCCGCCACATGCCGAGGAGAGGAAAATACCATTTGCCGCCAAGGTGTTTAAAAGCTTACCACCGGCCTGAGTCGTCAAGGTGTGCTCAGGGTCGTGATTAACTTCAATCGTCACGTCCCCGCTACTCACAAGCTTGCTGCGCGCTGCCAGAATGATCGCCGTTAAGCTAATAACGATGATCGTGAACATGACAACACCGAGCAAGATGACAGATGTATCAACCATGTCGGTTTCCTATTGCTGAGGTTTCCTGTAACCCGGCAGCGCAGAACGCCGCCGGGAAAAACCGGCTCCGTTTAGAGCTGAATGCCCGAGAAGGACATAAAGCCCAACGACATCAGACCTACGGTGATGAAAGTAATACCCAGCCCTTGCAAGCCACCAGGCACATCGCTGTATTTCAGCCTTTCACGGATACCTGCCAAGGCCGTAATAGCCAACGCCCAACCAACACCGGATCCAAAACCATAAACGAGGGATTCACCGAAGTTGTAGTTACGCTCAACCATGAACAGCACGCCACCCAGGATGGCACAGTTGACGGTAATAAGCGGCAGGAATACGCCAAGCGCGTTGTACAGTGCAGGCACGTACTTATCCAAGAACATTTCAAGAATTTGCACTAGTGCTGCAATGACGCCGATATAGCTCAATAACCCAAGGAATGAGAGGTCAATATTCTCAGCACCGCTAATACCGGTCCAGGAAAGTGCACCTTGCGCAAGTAGAAGGTTGAATACCAGGTTATTAACAGGCACTGAAATAGTCAGGACGACAATAACCGCGATGCCCAGGCCAAACGCGGAGGAAACCTTCTTGGAGACCGCGAGAAAAGTACACATCCCCAGAAAGAATGCCAAGGCCAGGTTTTCAACAAAAACCGAAGCGACGAAAAGGCTTAAATAGTGTTCCATTTTACACAGCCTCCTGTGGCTTGGAGTTTTCCTTCATCTTGAACTCCGTCTCTTCTACCTGCCCTGGATCGATTGAGCGCATAACCCAAATCATCAGGCCGATAATAAAGAAGGCGGACGGAGGCAACAGCAGCAGACCGTTAGGCACATACCAGCCACCATCTTGAACGGTAGGCAGGATAGTAAAACCGAACACACTACCTGCACCCAATAGTTCACGGAAGAAGCCAACCACCAGCAACACGAACCCATAGCCCAAGCCATTCCCGATACCGTCCAGGAAAGACATGCCGGGGGTGTTGGACATGGCAAAGCCTTCCGCACGACCCATTACAATGCAGTTGGTAATGATCAGACCCACAAATACCGACAGCTGCTTGGACATTTCATAAGCATAGGCTTTGAGGATCTGGTCAACCACGATTACCAATGAAGCAATAATCGTCATCTGCACAATAATACGGATCGAAGAAGGAATATGATTCCGAATCAGTGATACGAAAAAGCTTGAGAGCGATGTGACGAAAATAACAGCTAACGCCATTACCAACGACACGCTCATGCTGGTCGTTACTGCCAGCGCAGAACAGATCCCCAATATCTGAAGTGCAATGGGGTTGTTCTGAAAAATAGGCGCTATTAAAACGCTTTTTGCATTTACGTCCGCCATGATTAAGCCCCCTCACCGTCTTCGAAGTCGGTATCGGTGTTATCGGCGTCTTCCAGCTCAGTACCACTGCGGAATTTCGCAAGGTATGGACCGAAACCTTCTTCGCTCAACCAAAACTGCAGCATGTTGGTCACACCATTACTGGTGAGCGTTGCACCGGATAACGCGTCTACTTCATTTTCACCACTAGCGCTTTTGCTCAGGCGGATGGCCGGTGAGAGGTCGCCCTCTTCATCGTAAATCTCTTTACCTTCCCACTGAGCCTGCCAACGTGGGTTGTTCACTTCACCGCCCAAGCCCGGCGTTTCACTGTGGTCATAGTAGGTAATACTGATAATAGTATTACCGTCACCTTCGATCGACAAAAAGCCCATCATCCGGCCCCACAGGCCTTGTCCACGAATCGGCAAAACGATTTGGTCTGGGTCGCCTGCATCACCGACTAGATAAACCGTCGCGTAATTTTCAACCCGAGAAAGCCCCGCAATGTCACGGTCTCCGGACAACGTGCGGCCGGTTGCCGGGTCACGCGCTGCTTCAAACCCATCAAAGGTTTCAGGGTCAAACTCATCGGTATACTCACCGGTTTCAAGCTCAACCACACGTGATGTGATTTGGGTCCGGAACGCTTCCTCGACATCCGTACCCGGCTCGTATAAACGCGCCACGTTAAGGATATTGGTTTTACGGTCTAATTCCTGGTTGAGCTGTTGAGCAGGGCGTAGCGCCACGGCGGCCGTCGAAACAATCACCGAACACACGATACACAATGAAAACGCTACAATCAGGACCTTCTTGATTGAGTTATTACCTTGTGCCATTAGGCAGTCTCCTCGGCCGGAACGCCAGTACGCTTGATACGGCGTTTTATATTGGCCTGGACGAAGAAGTGGTCAATCAATGGTGCAAACAGGTTAGCAAAGAGAATTGCCAACATGATGCCTTCGGGGAAGGCGGGGTTAACCACGCGAATCAGTACCGTCAGTACACCAATTAGCACACCAAATATCAAACGGCCCTGGGTCGTCATGGAAGCAGAGACGGGGTCAGTAGCCATAAAGACCATACCGAATGCAAACCCACCTATCACGAAGTGCCAATACCACGGCATGGCAAACATGGGGTTGGTATCGGAACCAATCAGATTAAACAACGTACTGGTGGCTACCATCCCAAGGAACACGCCAAGCATTATTCGCCACGAGGCAATACGCGTGTACAGCAGCACCAATGCCCCGACAAGGATCGCAAGCGTCGACACCTCGCCTACTGAGCCTGGAATAAAGCCAATAAAGGCATCCCACCAGCTAAACGCATTAGTGACTGCACCCATGCCGTCCTGGAACGCCATCGAAAGTACCGTTGCACCCGTATAACCATCAGCGGGCACCCAAATGGCGTCGCCGGAAATTTGCGCAGGATAGGCGAAGTAGAGGAAGGCACGACCAGTAAGCGCCGGGTTCAGGAAGTTTTTGCCAGTACCGCCAAAAATTTCCTTACCGATCACGACACCAAAGGTGATACCCAGCGCTACCTGCCAAAGCGGAATAGTTGCCGGAAGAATCAGCGCAAAGAGCACCGAAGTAACGAAGAAACCTTCATTAACTTCATGGCCACGCTTGATGGCAAACAGTACTTCCCAGAAACCACCAATGGCAAAAGTGACCAGGTAGATAGGCAGGAAGTACGTGGCGCCAAGAACAAAGTTGGACCACAAGTTACCCGCATCATGCCCGCCAGCCAAGGTCATCAGGATCGCTTCACGCCAGCCACCCATGGAGGCATAGCCTGCATCAATAGCCACGTTGGCTTGCCAACCCGCGTTCCACATACCAAAGAACATTGCCGGGAAAGTACACAGCCAAACGGTGATCATAATGCGCTTCAGGTCGATACCATCGCGCACGAACGACGTTGTTTTGGCAACGCTTGGGGGGGAGTAGAAAATCGTATCTACGGCTTCATAAAGCGGGTAGAACTTTTCGTACTTACCGCCTTTATGGAAATGCGGCTCGAGATTATCGAGTGTTTGTCGAATACCCATTATCAGGCCTCTTTCTCGATCATGGCGAGGTTGTCACGCAGGATAGGGCCATACTCATATTTGCCGGGGCAAACGTATGTGCACAGCGCCAGATCCTCTTCGTCTAGCTCCAGACACCCAAGTTGCATGGCAACTTCAATGTCGCCCACGATCAGCGAGCGCAGCAGCTGAGTCGGCATGATATCCAGCGGCATTACCGTCTCGTAAGTACCAATCGGCACCATGGCACGTTCAGAGCCATTGGTCGACGTGGTAGGCGCGTAGTTACGCAGGCCTTTAATACGCGAGAGGTAAATACCCAGAATCGAGTGACGATCGGCCCCAAGAGAAAGCCAGCCTAACAAGGCACGCTTGTTGCCCTCTTCAAGCAAGCTAATCTGATTGCTGAAACGCCCCAGGTAGGTCAGGTGCCCTTCCGCCGAGAAACCCGAAAAAACCGAACCGGAAATTACTCGGGTGTCATCGGGTTTGATGACTTCATCTGCCAAAAACTCTTGGGTACTTGCTCCCAAGCGGGTCCGCAGAAGACGAGGTTTTTCAGCGCGTGGGCCGCCAACAGCGACAACACGAGCTGTATGCAGTTTGCCTTCGGCAAAGAGCTTACCAAACGCGATCACATCCTGATAACCGATATGCCAGACTTGTTTGTGCAGCGCGACTGGCGAAAGATAATGGATATGCGTACCCACCAGACCCGCAGGATGCGGACCGGCAAAACTTTCGGTTTTCACACCGTCAATATCCCCGCCAGGGATATTGGCATCAGCCCCCGTGCACAGAAAAACGTTGCCCTCGGTCAGGCGTGTTAGCACCTTGAGGCCGTCTTCAAATGCCTGGTTTTCTTCATTGATGACAATTGCTGGATCAGCGCTTAACGGGTGGGTATCCACGGCCGTTACAAAGATATCAGCAGGAATGCTATCAATAGCTGGCGTGCGAGAGAAAGGACGTGTGCGTAACGCTGTCCAAAGTCCCGACTCAACGAGCTGGTCAACGACCAACTGTCGGTCAAGCTGCGCTAAAGAAGCGCGATCATGAGAAGCAAATGCCATCGCTTCTTCATTCTCGTCAACTTTAATAACGACAGATAGCAGGCGACGCTTTTCGCCACGGTTAATGGATACTACTTCACCGCTTGCAGGTGCCGTAAAACGGACACCCTCAATTTTTTTATCGGTAAAGAGCAGCTGGCCCAGTTTGACCTTATCCCCTTCCTGAACTTCCATGGTTGGCTTCATGCCAACGTAGTCAGTGCCCAGGATTGCCACGTAACGCACAGGCTGCGCATCTTCAATACGCTGCTCGGGCGCTCCCGTGATGGGGAGATCCAGGCCTTTTTTGACTTCGATCATAGTCTCGCCCAGTTGATGGATCGGATATACGAAGGTAAGGGGTTCGAATGCTTATTTTCTGTTCAGTGAATTGTTGTTTTCTGTCAGATCGTTACCAGTCAGGCCCAAGCACGCTTGAACCACCCCGAAAAATCTACAACATTATAAAGATAAGCGCGGACAATGACCACATCCCTGATGCCCACATAAAGTGTTACATGCCATCCATGACACTTGATTTTACAATTAAAAACGCCACCCGAAGGTGGCGTTAAGCAATCCAGACGCGATGGAAAAAGCTATTCCGCAGCTAATTCACCGGCATAGAGGCACTATGCGTGGCGTGGCAGTTTTAAAAACTGTACGTTCGACATTTGCTGCAGGATACGAATAACCTGGCAGCTGTAGCCAAACTCATTGTCGTACCATACGTACACAACCACGTGATTACCGTTAGCAATCGTTGCTTTTGCGTCCACGATGCCAGCATGGCGGTTGCCAACGAAGTCCGATGAAACCACTTCAGCAGAGTCCACGTAATCAATCTGCTTCTGATAAGACGAATCAATGGACATACGGCGCAAATAGTCATTCAGCGCGGCAGCATCGGTTGGCTTATCTAATGTCAGATTCAAAATGGCCATCGAAACGTTCGGCGTCGGCACGCGAATCGCATTGCCCGTTAGCTTGCCTTCCAATTCAGGTAGCGCTTTTGCTGCGGCTTTGGCCGCACCCGTTTCGGTTAACACCATGTTAAGCGCCGCACTGCGGCCACGACGATCACCCTTATGATAGTTATCAATCAGGTTCTGGTCGTTGGTGTAAGCATGAACAGTTTCCACATGACCGGTGGTGACCCCGTACTGATCATTGAGCACCTTTAGAACGGGCACAATGGCATTGGTGGTACAGGAAGCCGCCGATACAATACGGTCATTCTCACCAATGGTCGCGTGGTTAACACCGTAAACGATATTTTTAATATCGCCCTTACCTGGCGCCGTTAGTAGCGCCTTGGCCACGCCTTTACACTCCAGGTGCTGACCCAAGCCAGCCTCATCGCGCCAAATACCGGTATTATCAACAATGACCGCGTTTTTGATGCCATAAGTGGTGTAATCGATTTCGCTGGGTGAGTCAGCGTAAATAACCTGAACCACATTGCCATTTACAGTAAGCGTACGCGCTTCGGCATCAACAGAAATAGTGCCTTCAAACGGGCCATGCACCGAGTCACGACGCAGTAAGCTGGCACGCTTTTCAAGGTCTTTACCCACATCGCCACGCCCACGCACCACAATCGCGCGCAAACGCAACAGGTTTCCGCCACCGGCTTTTTCAACCAGCACGCGCGCCAGCAGACGACCAATGCGCCCAAAACCGTAAAGTACAACGTCCTGCGGCTCGCCTTTACTGGCTCCCGGCTGATAACCGCCAATGATATCCTGCAGTTCGTTATGCAAGAATGCGCTTAAATCACCACCGCCCTGCTTTTTAAACATGACCGCCAGCTTACCCACATCAACATGAGCAGGCCTCAGATTAAGCGCGCTCATCGCTTCAACGATGGGGAAGGTGTCCTCAACCGACAGTTCTGTTCCTTCAATTTTGCGCACAAACCGATGATCTTTCAGGATACGAATAACGGACTGGTTGATCAGCGAGCGCCCATACATGGTAGCCACAACATTGTTATGCCGATAAAGGCGCCCAACAAGCGGGATCATCTGTTCGGCCAGAGCCTGGTTGTTCTGCCATTCCTCAAAAACGTTTTCGAGAGCTTGCTGACTCACATGCGGCCTCATTGGGTAATGATAAGGTAGTGATAAAAGGTTTCAGGCGCATTATCCCGGCCTTATTAGCTACTCGCAATGGAAGGATGGTCGCACACGTTGTAGGGGTATTACAGGAATAGAGGTTTGACTACAAACACAAAATAGGCTCTCACACTAACAGTAATGTTTTGGCCCTCTAACTGAAAGAGGCGATCGTGTATGATCCAGTATCCGTTTCAGCGCAAAATGATACCTGACTATGCCTTCATTCTCTCTGCTCGAACCGCCTCAGCCACACGGGGCTCGCGACACGCTTTTCTGGACAGCGCCCCCGGGTAGTGCGTCTGCACTGGCGTTAACCCAGGTAGCTTCTAGCGCCCCGCTGCTGGTAATTACACCCAACACGGCCAGCGCTCAACGTCTGGAACAAGACCTGGCGTTCTACAGCGATGTCCCAGTACTGCCATTCCCTGATTGGGAAACCCTCCCCTACGACAGTTTTTCTCCGCATCAGGATATCGTCTCGGCCCGCTTGCGCACGTTACGCCAGCTACAAGACGGTGTTCGCGGCATTGTATTGGTGCCTATTAATACATTAATGCAGCGCCTTCCCCCGGTCTCGTATATCGCGGGGCGTGTAATGACGCTGAACGCGGGCGCCAAGCTTAACCGGGATACCTTTAGGGAGTCGCTTACCCGGGCAGGGTATCGCGCCGTTGAAACCGTGTACGAGCCTGGCGAATACGCCATACGCGGCGCACTAATTGATCTTTTTGCGATGGGGATGGATGAGCCGATTCGTATCGACTTATTTGATGATGAGATCGACACACTTCGTCATTTTGACCCTGGCAGTCAACGCTCAACGGGCAAGATAGACACGCTGGAACTACTTCCTGCCCATGAGTACTCGCTTAGCCGCAGCGCAATCGCCTGCTTTCGCGAGCAGTTTGAAACCCTGTTCGATGTCGACCCTCGTCAGTGCCCGCTCTATAACGACGCTCTTAAAGCCATACCTTCGCCTGGGCTCGAGCACTATTTGCCGCTATTTTTTGACGAAACGGCGTCTTTGTTTGATCACGTAACCGATGATACGCGGGTGGCGCTGCTACCCGGCGTTTTCCAAGCCGCCGAACAGCACTGGCAATCCATTGAAGCGCGCTACATCAATTTGGGCGTTGACCCTACCCGCCCACTACTGCCGCCTCGCCGGGCATTTTTCCCGGTTAGCGATGTATTTTCGGCGATCAAATCACGCCCTCGTATTGAACTCACTGAAGACGAAGCGCATCGTCATGCCTTAATGCCAGAAGCAAAAGCGCTCCCGCCGCTGGCCATTAATGCACGAGCCAAACAGCCACTGAGTGAATTGGAAGGTTTTTTAAATAACGAACCTGATACACGGGTCCTGTTTGTCGCTGAATCACGCGGGCGGCGCGAAGCATTAGAGGAAGTGCTTGCACCGCTCACCCTGTCACTGCCTTATGTTGATAGCTTTCAGTCATTTCTTAAAAGCCAACACCCCTTCGCGATCACGGAAAGCCTGGTAGATAGCGGCTTATGGCTTACTGACCCTAGCCTTGCCATTATTAGCGAAACGGAACTGTTTGGCGAAGTCGTTCGCCAAAGCCGACGGCGTGAAAAAGTCACTGATGACAATGAATTAGCGGTTCGCCACCTTTCAGAACTTCGCGAAGGGGCACCCGTTGTTCATCAGGCGCATGGGGTAGGACGTTACCTGGGGCTAGAAACCCTCGCGGCCGGCGGTCAGGCCAACGAATTTTTAGCCCTCTCTTACGCCGATGGCGCCAAGCTTTATGTACCCGTTGACAGCCTTCACCTTATTTCACGCTACAGCGGCGCTGATGATGAGCTGGCACCGCTGCATAAGCTGGGTTCTGATCAATGGGAAAAGGCGCGCCGTAAAGCGGCCGAAAAGATTCGCGATACTGCCGCTGAATTGCTGGATGTTTACGCAAGACGAGAAGCCCAGCAAGGGGTTGTCTATGAAGCGCCAAGCGATGAGTACGTGCGCTTTTCCGCTAGCTTTCCGTTTGAAGAAACGCCTGATCAACAAGCGGCCATTGAAGCCGTCATTGAGGACATGGTTTCTCCGCAGCCCATGGACCGCGTGGTATGTGGTGATGTTGGGTTTGGCAAAACCGAAGTGGCCATGCGTGCCGCGTTTCTGGCCGTGCAGTCAGGTCGCCAGGTCGTCGTTCTCGTGCCGACCACGCTGCTCGCCCGCCAGCACTTTGAAAACTTCCGTGACCGCTTTGCCGATACGGCCGTCAATATCCGTTTGATCTCGCGCTTTACGGCGGGCAAAGAGATGACCCAGACGCTCGAAAGCATCAAAAACGGTCAAACCGATATCGTGATTGGCACCCATAAGCTGCTCTCCAAAAGTGTTGAGCTACCTCAAATGGGTCTACTAATTATCGATGAAGAGCACCGCTTTGGCGTTGCACAGAAAGAAAAGCTTAAAACCCTGCGTGCAGAGATTGATATTCTCACCCTCACCGCCACCCCTATCCCGCGTACACTTAATATGGCGATGAGCGGCATTCGGGATCTTTCTATTATTGCGACACCGCCCGCTCGCCGCTTGTCAGTTAAAACATTTGTACAGCAGCGTGATAACAGCATTATTAAAGAAGCCCTGCTACGGGAAATACTTCGCGGTGGTCAGGTCTACTTCCTTCACAACGAAGTAAAGACGATTGAAAACGCGGCTCAACAGATCCGCGAACTGGTGCCAGAAGCTCGCGTAGCCGTGGCGCATGGCCAGCTCCCTGAACGCAGCCTTGAACGCGTAATGTCGGACTTTTACCATCGCCGTTTTAATGTATTGGTATGCTCAACGATCATTGAAACCGGCATTGACGTACCCAGCGCCAATACCATTCTCATAGAACGAGCCGACAAGTTTGGCCTGGCGCAGCTGCACCAACTACGAGGACGCGTAGGCCGCAGCCACCACCAGGCCTATGCTTACCTGCTTACGCCTCCCCCCAAGGCCATCACGCGCGATGCGGTTAAACGCCTTGAGGCTATAAGCGCCTCTGATGACCTTGGCGCTGGGTTTACTCTGGCAAGCCACGACATGGAAATTCGTGGCGCAGGTGAGCTACTAGGAGATGAACAAAGCGGCCAAATGGAAACTATTGGCTATACTCTTTATATGGAAATGCTGGATCGAGCAGTGAAAGCAATCCGTGCTGGCAAAACACCTAATATTGAGGCGCCCTTCAATACTGGCGTAGAAATTAGCCTGAACCTGCCAGCACTGATTCCAGATGACTATATTCATGATGTACAGCAGCGGCTTGTTATGTATAAGCGCATTGCCAATACACAAAGCGATAGTGAGCTTAAAGAACTACAGGTCGAGCTCATTGACCGCTTCGGCCTCCTGCCACAGCCGTTGAAGAACCTGATACGTCAAACAAAGCTACGCCAACGCGCAGAGCAGCTGGGTATTAGCCGTATTGAAGCAGGCGAAAGCCGTGGCCGGGTGCTGTTTGATGGCACAACGAAGGTCGACCCACTCACCCTGGTTACGTTGATTCAAACATCGCCCAAGCACTATCGCCTGGATGGTTCAGACACCTTGCGGTTTGAATTTACCATGGAAAACAGCGATCAGCGTTTCGAGCAAGTTGAAGCACTTATAACGACCCTTAATCAAAAAGTAGCGGCGGCGTGAACCTTGGGGCAAACTGACGGCAAGCAACCATTGTTTGCCCGTTTACGCGTACTAGCAGTGCACTAACTTATTAGGAAAGATCATGAACATTCGTCACAAATTCAACCTTTGGGGTCCTACCAGCCTGGCAGTATTGTTGGCAGCCTCCCTTACTGGCCCTGCTTATGCGCAAACCGCATCTGAACAAGCAGAAAACGCGCCCGCGATCGCCGATGAATCCGTGGCAAGCGCTGAGCAGGTTGCCGACACGCGTGAACTCCCCCGCGGGCATTTTCGACTCCCTGACCAAGGCGACATTATCGGTGAGTCGTATACCATCACGGTTGACGACCCCGCTGAGACTCTCATTGATATCGCTCGTCGTCATAATATCGGCTACGAAGAAATTCGCATGGCCAACCCCGGCGTCAGCATGTGGGTGCCTGGCGAAGGAACGGAAATCGTTATTCCAGCCCAATATATTTTACCGCCTGCACCACGTGAAGGGGTTGTTGTTAACCTTTCCGAACTGCGTCTGTATTACTACCCTGCCGACAACCCGGGCATCGTTGAAACGTATCCGGTGAGCGTGGGCCGTGAAGAGTTTGCAACCCCCGTTGGCATTACACGCACGACCATTAAAGTAAAAGACCCGGCGTGGGCCCCTCCTGCCTCCATGCGTCGTGAAGCGGCCGCTCGCGGCGAGCCAGCGCCCTCCGTAGTGCCTGCTGGGCCGGACAATCCTTTGGGCGAACATGCCATCCTGCTTGCCATGCCGAGCTACTTGATTCATGGCACCAACCGCCCTGATGGCGTTGGCATGCGCGCCAGCCGCGGCTGCATTCGTATGTACCCTGAAGACATTAAGTCACTCTACGAGCGCCTGCCAAGCGGTACGCAAGTAAACCTGATGGATGCGCCTTTTAAAGCTGGCTGGGCAGCGGATGGCACGCTATTCGTGCAGTCCTACCCGCAGCTTGAAGAGAACGTGGGTGACTTTGAACCGCTCCTGGATGCCATTGATCGCGTTGATGCACTAACGGAGGACCAGGTAGCTGTCGACTATGCCAAAGTAAAAAGCGCCGTAGAATCACCTAACGGCCGTTTTGTAGCCCTTTATGGCCCTCAGGCACAGTCAACCGTAGAAGAGGAGCCTGCCAGCCGTAACAGCCTGCTTGAGGAGGTAGAACTTAGCCACCTACAAGCGACTGAAGAAGATGCTTAATCTAAAATAGACAAGCAATAAAAAACCCCGCCGAGGCGGGGTTTTTTTACATCTTCAGCAACCGCTGAGTCAAACATCAACCCAGTGGTCCAAGCAGAATTACTTCTGCATGGAGCGCTGGAACATGCGGTTCATTTCTTCACGGTTTTGCTCAGTCATCTGCAGTGCAGCATTCGCGTCACGCTGTGCCTGGTTTGCAGTGTTCAGAGCTTGTGAAGCCATGCTGCGTGCTTCTGCGGCATCAGCCTGTGCAGATTCAGCAGTCATGCGAACTTCTTCCAGAGCGCTGGTAGAAGCACAGCCAGCCAGGATTGCCAGAGAAGCGGCAGCGGCGGTCATTTTCAGAGTCGTTTTCAAAGTCATAATGTTCTCCTTGAGTCTTCCTTGGGTACAACGTTAAGGGTATGACAAACCTAGGCTAATTGCTTAGCTGCGCTTTGTCTACCTGCGGTGCAGGTTCTTTTCAGTGACTTGTGCATGAGCACGCTAGTCAAACGCTGTTTTATAATAGACCACAACGCTTGTCTATAGCCACTTGTAGAAAACCTCTTACTTCCTTCAACAACATAAGACTAGCCGATCACGACGCGAGTGCCAATATCAACAAGCTGCACAACTCGCTCAATTTGCTCATTTGTTACCGCCACGCACCCTTGAGTCCAGTGGTAACGGCTATGAACATCAGGGTCTGCACTGCCGATACCATGAACACCAATGGCTCCACCCAGCGCCGTATTTTGCGGGGGATGGCCATAACGGCGGTAATAGTCGAAATAGGCTTCATAATCGCTTTGCGAGTATATGCCATTTTCTAACGCCATCCGCGCATGGGCCGGCGTAGGATAATCGATACCGATAAAGATATGCCATCGACTTTCGTAATTAAAACGATTAATACGAAATTCGCCCAGTGGCGTAACGTTATCCCCCCTTACCCGCTGCGTTTTCGCACCTGAGCGACCCAGCGAAACCGGGCTAAAAAGCTCCACCAGCGTATCGCCACGATACACGCTAAGTGTAGATTCTTGATCATTTATCAATAACCATACTTCGTTGCTGTAGCGGGGCAAATGAGCCCGGGACAGCAACGTCTCAACCAGGTCTATCGGCTGTGAGTTTAGCGTAGCATTTGACGTAGCAGCGCTGGCAACTACTGGCCAGCCAAGCGCCAGCGCTAAAAAGCGGCGACGGTTTAAAGGCATAGGTTAGCTCTCAAAAACAGGTTAGCTCAGCACTGGCCAACTAAGCATTTCTTGAAGGTGTTATACCTTATATACACCGCGTCTGTCAGCGATTTTGAGAACAATTTAACCATGTGGACACGCCAAGCCCTGCCAATGAACCGCTAGTCAACGCAGCGCTAAATATCGTCAAACTTTTGCATGCTGCTGACCAGCTTACGAATTTCTGCTTCGTGCCCCTCTGCCAGCGCATTAAAAAACTCCGCTTCTGGCGGTATAGCGGCTCTGGAAGCGCGATGCTCATAGAGCGCTTGAAGCTTTCGATTGGACTCAACGGCCATGCGCGCTATTTCATCGACTGAATTCCATTCAGACTTTTCCGTAAGGCGCTCAAGCTCAGGCGGCTGAGGAAACTCACTTGACTCATCAAACCAGGTCTCCAATACGTCTCTATGATCAGAACCATCATGAAACAAGTCATCAAGCCCCTGCTGCATTCGAAGCTCTCGGCTGGCTAGATAAGTCAGCACCATGGTCAAACGCTCGTTATCTGTCTTATCGGCCGCCTCGCTGTACTGACGAGCCATACGCTTGTGAAAACCTTCAGCCCATACGACTAAGTCCTTGACCTGGTTGTAGCGCATCCGTGTCTCCTTTTCAGTCGTTCTATCATCTCGGTAACAGTATGCTGCTTTATGAGCGTAGCCGGTCAGGATAGATTCGTCATGTGACAGCTCACCACTCCTGGCTTGTCTCCCTTAGGGCGGCTATTTCCTGCTTGGCATCGCTTATGTAATCAAGCAATTGCTCTCCCAAGCGTTTCTGACTCCCCATGGCGATCATGGCGGGATTAGTGACGGTGCGCCGTGCAGCCCCGTCGCTGCTGTGCAACTGCTCTAATTTGAACGCCAGCCAGTTTAGCCAACTACCCGGTTCACGCATCACATCACGCAGCCGCTGAAGCTCTGCCATGGGCGGACCATCAAGGGCTAATAACTCACGCCAGGCATGGTTTTCCAGACGAGCATGTTCGGTGACTTCTTTAAGCAGCGAACACAACGCTAATTCAAACAGAGCCAAGGCGCTCTCTTCGAGCGCCATTTGACGAGCGACCGCATGCTCATCCTCACCAACAGGCATACTTACCAGCAGCTCGGCCTGATAGAGCAGTTGATTAGTACGGGAGCGGTCGCTCATTTACGCTTGTCCTCTACGTGCCACTTGCCTGCATCAAACGTTGCTTTCCATCCCGTGGCTTTGCCTTCTTCATCGGTCATCACGTACTGCTCTTTGCTTTTACGCGAAAAACGAATTTGAGCTGGACGACCATCCGGGTCTTCGCTGGGCGCTTTGAGAATGAAGTGATACTTCTCAGGTAGCTCGTCAGCATGAGCTTTCAGCTCCTTCACCAACGGCGGACGCGTTTCACGATTTTTAGGGAACTTACTGGCTGCTAAAAACAGGCCGCTTGCCCCATCGCGCAATACGTAGTGGTCATCCACTTTCTGACAGGCAAGTTCCGGCATCGGAATCGGGTCCATCTTGGGCGGCGCCACTTCACCATTTTTCAATAGCTTGCGAGTGTTCTTACACTCGCTATTGGTACAGCCAAAGTACTTGCCAAAGCGGCCGGACTTGAGCTGCATTTGTGAACCGCACTTATCGCATTCGATAACCGGGCCATCGTAGCCTTTGATCTTGAACTTGCCCTGCTCTATCTCATAACCATCACAGTCAGGGCTATTACCGCAGATATGCAGCTTGCGGGTTTCATCAATCAGGTAGTTATCCATTGCCGTGCCGCACTTATGGCACCGATGTTTGGCACGCAAGGCGTTGGTTTCGGCCTCTTCACCGGCATCCGCCGCTACTGCTTCCTCACCCGGAATCAAATCGATCGTGGTTTTGCAGCGCTCTTTGGGCGGCAGGTTATAGCCACTGCAACCTAAAAAAACGCCGGTAGATGCAGTACGAATCTGCATCTTGCGGCCACACGAGGGGCAGTCAATATCGGTTGGCACGGGCTGGTTGGGACGCATCCCATCATCGCTTTCTGCCTTGGCAAGCTCTTCACGAAATTCACCATAGAAGGCATCGAGTAGCGCTCGCCAGTTGCGTTCGCCTTCAGCGACCTCATCCAGGCTATCTTCCATACGTGCGGTAAAAGAGAAGTCCATCAAGTCAGGAAACGACTCTTTCAGGCGCTCGGTAACGATATCCCCCAGTTTCTCGGCATAAAAACGCCGATTTTCCAACTGCACGTAGCCGCGATCCTGGATCGTCGAAATTATCGACGCGTAGGTAGAAGGACGACCAATCCCTTGTTTTTCAAGCTCTTTAACCAGGCTTGCCTCGGTATAACGCGCCGGGGGCTTGGTAAAGTGCTGCTGAGGGTCCAGCGTTTCCATCGCCATCGGCGTGCCTTTGGGCAAATCGGGCAGCGTCTGGTCTTCGTTTTTACCGCTCGGTTTCATGACCCGCGTATAGCCGTCAAACTTCAGAACACGCCCTTTAGCGCGTAGATCGTAGCCATCCACTTCCACGCTCAATGTGCTCGACAGATATTCGGCCGGCGTCATCTGGCAGGCGACGAACTGACGCCAGATCAACTCATACAAACGCTCAGCATCGCGTTCCATAGCCGCTAAATCGGTTGCCTTGCGCTCAACGCTGGATGGGCGAATCGCTTCGTGAGCTTCCTGAGCACTCTCTTTGCTGCTATAGCGATTGGGCGTCTCGGGCAGGTAGCGTTCACCGTACTCGCTGCCAATAAACTCACGCGCACTTTCAACCGCATCCTTCGAGAGGTTGGTAGAGTCGGTACGCATATAGGTGATATAGCCCGCTTCATACAACCGCTGGGCCATAGTCATGGTTTTCTTGACCGAGAAGCCCAGGCGCCCACTGGCCGCCTGCTGCAACGTAGAGGTAATAAACGGCGCCGTTGGTTTGGAGCTGGTCGGCTTATCTTCGCGCGAGGTAATCGCAAGCTTTGCATTACGCAACGCCGCAATACGCGACATCGTGTCTTGCTCAGACGTCGGCTTGAAGGCCTTACCATCCTGCTTGGCGAGTGCAAAGCGCACCAGTTCGCCGTCTGGTGAGACTAAATCCGCGTGCACATCCCAAAATTCCTCAGGGATAAACGCGCGAATATCCCGCTCGCGCTCAACAATAAGACGTACTGCGACAGATTGAACGCGGCCAGCGGAGAGGCCACGGGCCACTTTGGCCCACAGCAGCGGCGACAGCATAAAGCCCACCACGCGGTCCAAGAACCGCCGCGCCTGCTGAGCTTCTACACGAGGAATATTGAGCGCACCAGGGGCTTTAAACGCATCCTGGATCGCATTTTTAGTGATTTCGTTAAAGACCACACGCTTATAACGGCTGTCGTCTCCACCAATGGTTTCCCGCAAGTGCCACGCAATGGCTTCCCCTTCGCGGTCCAAATCCGTTGCCAGATAAACGGCATCTGCCTTTTCAGCAAGTTTCTTTAACTCAGCCACTACCTTTTCTTTGCCCGGTAGCACTTCATACTGGGCTTCCCAGCCGTTGTTGGGATCAATACCCATACGCCGAATTAACTGATCGTGGCTCTTGCGCTTTTTATACTCTGCCTTCTCTTCCGCCGACATTTTACGTGTTGCCGCGGCTTGGCGAGCGCGCTCCTTGGGGTCGGAAGCAGCCTTGCCCGAGCCGCTGGTCGGCAGGTCACGAATGTGACCCACGCTCGACTTGACGATGAAATCGTTGCCGAGATACTTATTAATCGTCTTCGCTTTCGCTGGCGACTCGACGATGACCAGTGACTTGCCCATAGTGCTCCACTTTTCTATTGCTTGGGCCGAGAGCCCGCGCTCTGAATACGGTACCGCATGGTTTTGAGTTTGCGGCGTTATTTCACTCGCCGAGACAAACATACGGATGAAAAAATGCGCCTACCCTACCCCAGGCCTTCACTTAGCGCCAGTGTCAACCGAACAGTAGTGAGAAAAGCTTACTTTTTTATACCGAAGTAGCTAGACACTAGACTGACGTTACGAGATCAGCAACCTACTATTTCTTTCATAAGCAGAACGCCCCTACGGTAAAGTAGAGGCGTTCTTTTTCAATCAGGATCGATTAACGTTTGCGGGGACCCTTGCCTTGACTCACTGGCGTGTCGGTCTTTTTGGCCTCACCCGGTGGGCTCTCAACCGTGGTTGCCTTATTGACGGCCGTTTTTTTGACCGCAGGCTTGGCCGGGCGCGCTTTATCAAACAACGCTTTTACCTGTACAAAACGTTCTGCCGCGTGTTCAGTAAGCTCACCGCTTGCTGCAAACACCTGCTCCAGGTTTTTAATATAGCCATCAATCGCACTGTTGCTTTCACCGGCCAGTAACTCAGGTAGCGTATTCAGCGCCCTTTCACGATCAAGTTTTAAAATAAAAAATTGCTCGCGCACCAACCGCTTGAATTCGCAAAGCTCGATGTCTGACTCAAGCTTCGTCCTTGTGGCACGTAACTGCTTGAAGTTGCGCTCATCGGTGGAGGGTGCTCCACCCAACACGTAGATTAATGAGCGCATAATCGCTTCATGCGCGCCCCCTTGGGCAATGCGCTCACCTAACTCTTCCCGGCGCCGCGCCAGGAAGCGACGATGCTCAGGCTCAGCGCCCGGCCTCCTGCGGTGTACATGCGCATCACCATAAAGTCCGACAGCCGCCTGTAGCAGTGGCTGGCCATAGACATCCATAAACAGACGCTCTGTACTGCTATCACGCAGATCCCGCCAGGCATTCAAGGCGGCTACGATCTGGTCAGAATGCATCGTCTCTAGCGCTTTAAAGAGATTATCCCGCCTTATTCACGAGGGCGCTGATTGAGCGGTCTGAAGGTACTGGCTGTTGGCATTGCTTATCAGGATCGGCTTCTTCAGCGCGAATGGCCGTTGAGTAATGCCAGAACGCAGCCCTTTTCCTACTTACTTATAGCTCTTTGGAATCAATGGCGACCGGCCAAGCAGCCGTGATCGCCGACCGCCGCTCCGATCGCTCGCTTTCTGATGCTGTGGTGGTCTCGCAGGAGCGTCAGCTCAGTGCGGTCAGCTTCGGCAACCCCTTCAGCAGCGTCAGCCACCACTTGTCGGCGGCGGCCCCCAGATGAACGGTGATTCGCCGAGCGTGCAGCCTCAGCGTGGCGGCGACCTTCAGCACCTGCTCGCGCATCCGGCTGAGGCTCCAGCCTTGCCGGGTCTGCCGCTCCAGCAGGCAGCGCAGGCCATGCAGGACCTGGTAGGCGTAGAGGCTGAGCAGCAGGCTCACCTCGTTGCGGGCCATCACGTCCTGAACGGTGGAGGCGCCGCGATCCGTCGACGAGAGGTGCAGGTCGAGCGCCGACTTCACCTCGCCCATGTGCGCCTCGGCGCTGCCGCGCTTGCGGTAGAGCGCCAGGACCTTCTCCGGCGGCCAGTCGAACTTGCCGAGGTTGGTGACCAGGAAGAAGGCATGCAGCAGCAGGTCATCGGGGCGTTCCTGCACCACCAGCACCACGCGACGCGGTGCCGACCAAGAGCCCGCTTGATACTCCAGATCGTGGCACCACTCGCGAGGCTGCTCGGGTGGCCGGCCGGGTGGCCGCTTCAGGTGCGGTGCCGCCAGCTTCTGCAGGCCGGAGTGACTGCGCAGTCGGCCCAGGTACTCGATGTTGCGCTCTTCCAGGGCCTCAAGCGTCGCGTTGTCGGTGAAACCGGCGTCGATGCGCACCCGAACCTGGGCGCCGGTGCTCTCGTTGAGTCGTCGTACCAGATGCGGGATCCAGGTGTCGGCGTTCTCTGCCGGGCCGGCGTTACCCTCTCGCAGTAGCCCGCCGACCATATCGCCGGTTTCGGCTAGCGAGGCGACCAGCGGTGAGTAGATCCGCGCACCGTAAAGGCCATGATACGCCGAGCCGCCCTGATGTCCGTGGACCTCGATTGGCAGGCCGTCGATGTCCAGGGTCAGCTGCCTGGGGCGCTCGCCGTTCTGCAGCGAGGTCAGGCGCCAGACCACCAGTCGCAGCAGGCCTTCGTGCACGGCATCGATGTTGTCGTCTCGGCCGAGGCAGGTCAGCAGCCGCGACAGCGTGGCTTGAGACGGCCTGTCCTGCGCCAATGGCGTCGTCCCGCGCGCATCGCTGCAGGCCAGCTGCCAGAGCGGGTCACGACGCAGCGTGTCGGTATCGCTGAGGTCGATCCAGCCCATCGCGCGCTGCAGCACCAGGGTGCGTAGCTGACTGGCCAGCGAGTGGCGGATACGCAGCGGGTGACGCGGATCGACCAGGTTGTCTTCGAGCGCCTCAATCACGCCGCTGTTGTCGAGGGCTTCACGCAGCAGCAGAGCGCCGCTGTCGCTGGTGGTGCGCTGGCCGCTCAGCTCGACACGGACAGAGCCGTTGCACGAGGGCGTCCAGGTGGATATGCTTTCACCCATAGCGGATGGTCCTCTGGAATCAGGTTCTTTCCGGAACGTTCTGATTTTTCAAGAGGATACCATCCGCTATCTTCGTTTTCAGGCCCGCCTCATGAATAAGGCGGGAGAATATTTGCAGGCGGACATCATGGAATCGCACGTGTATCCTTGTGGCTTTTCAGAACGCCTCTCAACTGACGCTAGGATGAATCTATGGATTGGCTACAGGTCGTGATTTTGGCAGTGGTTCAGGGAATAACCGAGTTCCTGCCGATTTCCAGTTCCGCACATCTTATTCTCGTGCCCGTATTTACGCCCTGGGAAGATCAGGGGTTGGCATTCGATGTGGCACTCCATCTGGGTAGCTTGAGTGCCGTCATCCTCTACTTTCGTCATGAAATCATACGCATGGTCGTCAGCAGCGTGGCCGCGCTACGGGGCAAAGGCGTCGATGAGGATGCCAGGCTAGGGTTCTGGGTCGCATTGGCCACTTTGCCGGTGTGTATTATCGGCTTTTTGGGTCGTGATCTGATTGCCGATCACATGCGCTCGACCCTGATCATCGGGCTGAGCCTGGTCGCTTTTGGTTTACTGCTGGGCTATGCCGACTGGAAAAAGCGCGGCACCCGCAGCGAGTACAGCATGAATCTGAAGGATGTGCTGATCATTGGTTTTGCGCAGGCACTGGCGCTAATTCCGGGTACATCCCGTTCCGGTATCACCATCACGGCAGCCCTGCTGGTAGGCATGAGCCGGGAGGGCGCTGCGCGCTTCTCGTTTCTACTGTCGATCCCCGTGATTGTGCTGGCCGGAGGTCTGGAGGCCGTTGGCTTGCTCAGTGATCCCCAAGCCATCGACTGGCCCGCCATGATCGTGGGTACGCTTCTCTCTGGTATTAGTGCCTATCTCTGTATTCACTATTTTCTGGTCGTCATCAAGAAGTTGGGCATGCAGCCATTCGTGATTTACCGCGTGGTATTCGGTCTCTGGCTGCTGTGGTTCTTCCACTTCTAATCTCGTGCAAACTTCAAGGAAAATGCGATGAACATCGGCTATCGTCCCTTTTTAGCTGGCCTTGGTTTACTCACCCTGCTGCCCCTGATGGCAGGCTGTTCGGAGAGTGATCGCCCTCTGGAACCCCCCACCCGGTTTGAAGGCGGGGTGTTTGGCTCTTTCTATCAGGTAACGGTGATGGACCCGCTGACCCAAGGGCAAGCACAGGCGCTGGAAGAGGGTTTTTTGGCCGAACTCGAAAGCGTGGACCGCTCCATGTCGACCTACCGAGATGATGCCGAGTTGGTGACCTTCAATCATGCGCCGCTGAATGAGTGGCAGCCGCTGTCCAATGAGCTGATCGAGGTATTGGCCGTCAGCCAAGCCATTGCGACAGATAGCGATGGTGCCTTCGACGTGACGGTGGGCGGCCTGGTGAATCTGTGGGGTTTCGGGCCAGAGGCGAGGCCAGAAGAAGTGCCCAGCGATGAAGCCCTTGCCGAACGCCTTTCGACCGTCGGGTATGACGCCCTGGAAGTGGATACCCAGCAGATGCAGGCGCGACGCACGCGGGATATCTTTGTCGATCTTTCTGGCGTGGCGAAAGGTCATGCCGTCGATCGAGTGGGTGCATATCTGGACCAGCAGGGGATCGAGCACTATCTGGTGAACCTGGGGGGAGACATGATCGCCCGTGGTTACCGGGAGCCCGACGATGAACTGGCTTGGCGTGTAGGTATCGAAGTGCCGGAAGACGGTGAGCAAAGGGCTCAGCATATCGTGCCGCTCAGCAACTTGTCGGTGGCGACCTCAGGCGACTACCGCAATTACTTCGAAGTCGACGGGCAGCGCTACTCGCATACCATCAATCCTCGTGACGGCAAACCGATTACCCATGACCTGGTATCGGTGTCGGTCTTCCACCCTTCCAATGCATGGGCGGATGCCTGGGCCACGGCACTGCTGGTGGTTGGTACGGAAGAGGGCATGGCGCTGGCCCTGGAACACGACTTGAACGTACTGCTGCTGGTGCGCGACGGCGACCGCTGGCGCAGCATCGCCAGCCCAGCATTCAAGGACTATTTTGGTGATACGCTGCTGGAAGAGCTGGGCATCGATGCCTGGACACCGGCAGCGGCCCAATAACGGTAGGTACTGAACATGCATGATCTCGACATCGTCATTCTGGCGGCCGGTAAAGGTACGCGGATGCGCTCTCCCTTGCCGAAAGTGCTGCATACCCTGGCAGGCAAACCCATGGTGCAGCACGTGCTGGAGACCGCTCAGGCGCTGAATCCGGCACGGACCCACGTGGTGATCGGTCACGGCGCTGACCAACTGCGTGACGCGCTGGCAGAGCATGACGTTCTGTTTGCGCTGCAGGAAGAGCAAAAGGGGACGGGCCATGCCGTGGCCCAGGCCCAGGCTCGTCTGGGCAACGGCATCGTGCTGGTGCTTTACGGCGATGTGCCGCTGATTCGCCGTGACACGTTGGCCAACCTGCTGACTCAGGTGGATGAGCAGCATATGGGCCTGTTGACGGTCACGCTGGACGACCCTGGCGGTTACGGGCGCATCGTGCGCGATAGTGACGGGCAGGCCGTGGCGATTGTCGAGCAAAAAGATGCCAACGACGAGCAACTGAGCATCACCGAGTGCAATACCGGCATCATGGCCATGACCAGCGCTCAACTGAAGCGCTGGTTGCCCCAGCTCTCGGCAGAGAATGCCCAGGGTGAGTACTATCTGACCGACGTCATCGCCATGGCTGCCAGCGAAGGTATCAAGGTGGCCACGGCGCAGCCCCACGATGCTACCGAGGTGGAAGGGGTCAACAACCGTGCGCAGATGGCCCGTCTGGAGCGTGCTTACCAGCAGCAGACGGCGGAAGCGTTGATGGCTCAGGGCGTTGCCCTGGCAGACCCGGCGAGAATCGATGTACGCGGCACGCTAACCTGTGGCCACGATGTGTTCATCGACGTGGGCTGCGTCTTCGAAGGGAACGTGGAGCTGGGCGAAGGCGTGCGCGTTGGCCCTTATTGCGTGATCAAGAACAGCACCCTCGGTGCTGAAAGCGTCATCGATAGCCACAGCGTCATCGACTCCACGGTGGCCGCTGCAGGCCACATCATGCATCTGCTGCTGCACGTCTTCGGGCAAGGCGGTATCCACCAGTTCTCTGGCGGACTCCCACAGCAGGTCGATGCCGACCTTACCTACCAGCAGCCCCACGATGATTGCGGCCACGGCGTCCAGCCACCCCATCCCATACTGGGCACCCACCAGCGCTACCAGCACCACGGCCGTTGAGAGGGCATCGCTGCGGGAGTGCCAGGCATTGGCTTCCAGCAGCTTGGACTTGACCCGTTTGGCGACCCGCATGGTGTAGCGGAATATCCACTCCTTGCTGATCAGGGCCAGCACCGTCACCGCGATGGCAAAAGCGCCGGGCGCGCCTACTTCGGTACCGCTCAACAGACGGTCGATGCTCGACCAGGCGATACCGCCGGCCACAAAGATCAGCACACTGCCCAGCAGTAGCGTGGTCAGCGTCTCGATACGGCCATGGCCATAATGGTGGTCGTTATCCGGTTCCTGACGGCCATAATGAATGGCGGCCAGAACAAAGCCATCGGTGACAAGGTCAGACAGGGAGTGAATGCCATCGGCAATCAAGGCTGCCGAGCCAACCAGAAACCCCACCACCACCTTGACGACACTCAGCAGCCCATCCAGCCAGGCACCAATGTACGTGACGCGCTTGGCTTCCTGGCTATGATGGATGTGTGATGAATCGTCTGGAGTGGCCGTCAGTTGCTCTATCTTCATGGCTTGCGTTACCCGATGGCGTACACGCTATATAAAGGCCTCATTGTAGCGTACTGAGGTGAGAGGCTCACCTGATTGACTGCATTGTCTATACAGGAAGCCCCAAAATAGCCGTTGCCAGTGCAAAGTAGATCAGTACGCCTGACGCATCGGCAATCGAGGTCACCAGCGGTGCCGAGGCGGTCGCCGGATCTAGCTTGAAGCGCTGCAGAATGAACGGCAGAATCATCCCGATTAGACTACCTACCGTGACGATCAGCACCATTGATAGCGCGACGACCAGTGCTATTTCGCTGCCCGCGCGGAAAATACCCACCACGGACACCGCCAGTGCCATGGTCAGCCCCAGCGCCAAGGCGACGCCGACTTCACGACCCAGCAGCTTGGCCCAATCGCGGGTACGTACATCGCCGGTGGCCATGCCGCGTACCATCAGGGTGGCCGCCTGAGAGCCTGCGTTGCCACCGCTATCCACCAGCAGGGGCAGGAAGAACACCAGCGCAATGTAGGCTTCGATGGTTTCTTCGAAATAGGCGATACCGGCACCCGAGAAGATATTGGCGAATACCAGCAATACCAGCCACACCACACGCTTGCGGTAGAGCTCGAACAGGCTGACCGAACGCAGGCTGCCCTCCAGCTTGCCCACCGACACCCCCTTGTGCATGTCTTCGGTGGCTTCTTCTGCGGCCACGTCCATGGCGTCGTCGTAGGTCACGATGCCCACCAGGCGGTCACCACCATTGATCACGGGAAGTGCCAGCAAGTCGTAATGGGCAATCAGCCGACTGACTTCTTCCTGCGGCGTTTCCACGGAGGCAAACACCACTTCCGAGACCATTAGTTCTTCCACGCGTTGGTGGGGGGCCGCAAGAATCAGCTGGCGTAGCGATACGGTGCCCTGCAAACGGCCTTCTTTATCGACGCAATACACCTGGTAGATGGTTTCGGCGTCAGGCGCGCTGGCGCGTAGCAGGCTCAAGGCTTCCGCCACGTCGATGGTGACCGGCACGGAAACATACTCGGAGGTCATGACGGCCCCTGCCGTGCCTTCGGCATAGCTGGCCAGCTTGGTTAAGTCATCGCGCTCTTTTTGCGATAGTTGGCGCAGGATGGCAGGCTGCCTGCCTGGCGCCACCAGGTGGAACAGGTCAGCGCGCTCGTCTGCATCCATCGTGGCAGCCAGTTTTGCGAGTTCTTCATCGGTCATTTTTTCACCGATGTCCCGCTGTTGCTCCGTTTCCAGGTAGCCGAACGTAGGGCCACGCTGCGCTTCGGGAAGCTGCATGAGCAACGCCAACACCGTATAGGCGGGCTCGTAACGGGCAAAATCGGCAATATCGGCAGGCTGCATTTCCGCGACGATATGAGAAATCGCGGTGTGATCGTTGCGCTGCATGGCGCTTCTTAGTGAAGCGGCTAGTACGGCATAGCTCATTGTTCGCCTCCGGCAATGGCGGAATCAAGGCGAGACAACCCGATGTGAAGGCAGCGTTCATAACGACGCACCAACACGCATATAATCCACGCACACAAGGTTTTCTGGCCAAAGTGGCCTGACATGAGTCAGGGACACACGGTCGACAAAGTACTTGTGTGCATAGTGAACGACTAATGTGGCGAGTTGACGACAACGACTCGCGCATGGCGCGAAAGAGCTATGAAGAGAGGCGGGGGTATAGAGGGCCAGGCCACAACGGCTTGGAGAGCAGAAAGCTTACCGGCGGGTCGTGTGCACTAGCGAGCCAAACTTCATGGCTGCTTCACGCATACATAATCGACTACTGGGATCTTCTATGGGCTGCTCTCGGAACCTCTTTTAAGGGAAAGATAAGGAGTTGTATCGCATTCATGGACCACAGGTAGGGCGCTTGAACACGGCGCCATCCTAGGAGGCGTTTTCATGATTGTCAATCACAGAATCCCGCCTTATTCACGAGGGCGCTGATTGAGCGGTCTGAAGGTACTGGCTGTTGGCATTGCTTATCAGGATCGGCTTCTTCAGCGCGAATGGCCGTTGAGTAATGCCAGAACGCAGCCCTTTTCCTACTTACTTATAGCTCTTTGGAATCAATGGCGACCGGCCAAGCAGCCGTGATCGCCGACCGCCGCTCCGATCGCTCGCTTTCTGATGCTGTGGTGGTCTCGCAGGAGCGTCAGCTCAGTGCGGTCAGCTTCGGCAACCCCTTCAGCAGCGTCAGCCACCACTTGTCGGCGGCGGCCCCCAGATGAACGGTGATTCGCCGAGCGTGCAGCCTCAGCGTGGCGGCGACCTTCAGCACCTGCTCGCGCATCCGGCTGAGGCTCCAGCCTTGCCGGGTCTGCCGCTCCAGCAGGCAGCGCAGGCCATGCAGGACCTGGTAGGCGTAGAGGCTGAGCAGCAGGCTCACCTCGTTGCGGGCCATCACGTCCTGAACGGTGGAGGCGCCGCGATCCGTCGACGAGAGGTGCAGGTCGAGCGCCGACTTCACCTCGCCCATGTGCGCCTCGGCGCTGCCGCGCTTGCGGTAGAGCGCCAGGACCTTCTCCGGCGGCCAGTCGAACTTGCCGAGGTTGGTGACCAGGAAGAAGGCATGCAGCAGCAGGTCATCGGGGCGTTCCTGCACCACCAGCACCACGCGACGCGGTGCCGACCAAGAGCCCGCTTGATACTCCAGATCGTGGCACCACTCGCGAGGCTGCTCGGGTGGCCGGCCGGGTGGCCGCTTCAGGTGCGGTGCCGCCAGCTTCTGCAGGCCGGAGTGACTGCGCAGTCGGCCCAGGTACTCGATGTTGCGCTCTTCCAGGGCCTCAAGCGTCGCGTTGTCGGTGAAACCGGCGTCGATGCGCACCCGAACCTGGGCGCCGGTGCTCTCGTTGAGTCGTCGTACCAGATGCGGGATCCAGGTGTCGGCGTTCTCTGCCGGGCCGGCGTTACCCTCTCGCAGTAGCCCGCCGACCATATCGCCGGTTTCGGCTAGCGAGGCGACCAGCGGTGAGTAGATCCGCGCACCGTAAAGGCCATGATACGCCGAGCCGCCCTGATGTCCGTGGACCTCGATTGGCAGGCCGTCGATGTCCAGGGTCAGCTGCCTGGGGCGCTCGCCGTTCTGCAGCGAGGTCAGGCGCCAGACCACCAGTCGCAGCAGGCCTTCGTGCACGGCATCGATGTTGTCGTCTCGGCCGAGGCAGGTCAGCAGCCGCGACAGCGTGGCTTGAGACGGCCTGTCCTGCGCCAATGGCGTCGTCCCGCGCGCATCGCTGCAGGCCAGCTGCCAGAGCGGGTCACGACGCAGCGTGTCGGTATCGCTGAGGTCGATCCAGCCCATCGCGCGCTGCAGCACCAGGGTGCGTAGCTGACTGGCCAGCGAGTGGCGGATACGCAGCGGGTGACGCGGATCGACCAGGTTGTCTTCGAGCGCCTCAATCACGCCGCTGTTGTCGAGGGCTTCACGCAGCAGCAGAGCGCCGCTGTCGCTGGTGGTGCGCTGGCCGCTCAGCTCGACACGGACAGAGCCGTTGCACGAGGGCGTCCAGGTGGATATGCTTTCACCCATAGCGGATGGTCCTCTGGAATCAGGTTCTTTCCGGAACGTTCTGATTTTTCAAGAGGATACCATCCGCTATCTTCGTTTTCAGGCCCGCCTCATGAATAAGGCGGGATTATCTGGACCAATTTCCTGACGGTTCTTGCGTATTGCTTCCGCCATTACCGGCAGGGCGACAGATAAAGGATTGCGGTCCGACAGCAGCTTGTAGCCCAAGCGGATAGGATGCATACGCCGAATAAAGCGCGCTGCTTCTGGCGTCATTATGGCCCGCAACCAGGGCTGCACATACAAACGATACAAGCCCAAATTTATCTCGGAAATTCGGGCAACCGTCGCGAAACGCCGGTCATCGTCCGCATCATGGTGTACTTCACAATCCAGCTCTTCAAAGTTACGCGGCGTAAATTCCAATAAGTAGTCACGCTCATACAACGCGGCATCGCTACCCTCTGGCGCCTCGGTAACCGAGGTTTCATACAGCCCCGGTGGCAGCACATCGATGTAGTCCATATTGGCAGTAAATTCAGAGTGCTCTTTGCGGGATACGCTGCCGGATACGAAGATCCCCAAATGGCCGGTCGTATCATGCATGCAGTAGACGATGGTTTGGTCGTTGGCGATGATATCATCGGTATCTTCGTATAAATCACGAATCCAGCCCAGCGCCTGAGGGGGCGGGGTAATGTCGTCACCGCGCGAACAGAACACCACCACCGGTGAACGTAGATTACGCAGATCAATCCGCCGCCCGTCACGGGTTACCAGTTGGGCCGTCGACAACCGGTTACCGACAAATAAATTATCGACGATGTACTGGATTTCTTCGCCACCCAGAACCACGTGCCCGCCCCACCAGCGCTCAAAATCAAGATAACGCTCAGTTTCTGTGTCGATGTTAGCGTACAGGTGGTACTGCTTTTTCCAGTACGTATTGGCAGGATTCAAGCGCTCAAAGTTTTGCACCAGCCAAGCGCCATCGAATAAGCCGTTACCCATATCACTGGTGAATGCCGTGATCCAGCTCCCCCCCGTCATGCCGCCGGTATAACGCATGGGCGCATTGCCATGCTCCCCCGCCCAGTAAGAGAGTGGCGCCCCCGCGATCAAGATAGGCCCAAAAACGTCCGGCTCAAGTGCGGCTGCCATCATCAACTGCCAGCCCGCTTGGCAATTGCCTACCACCATGGGCTTTTCACTTATATCAGGATGCAGCTCAATCACATGGCGTAGAAAAGCAACTTCTGCCTCGACAACGTCCTCAACCGTTTGCCCCGGCTCAGGGAAGGGCAAGAAGCCAATAAAGTAACAAGGATGCCCTGCTTTTAATGCCACGCCTAACTCACTGTCAGGCTTAAAGCCACCAATACCAGGGCCGTGCCCTGCACGCGGGTCAACCACCACGAACGGGCGCTTGCGGGGGTCAGCGACGGTATCTTCAGGGGGCAATACACGCAGCAATTCATAGTTGGTAGGCTGGGCAAGCGTGCGACCATCAAGCAGCACTTCGGTTTTGAACCCAAGCACACTCGGCTTGGTTTGTTCCATGTGCTCCAGGTACTGGTTGCCACGCTCGCGCATTACATCCCAATAGAGCACGCTACGCTCAACGCTATCTCGCCAGTAATCGGCCGCGGCACGCCCAAACCCAAAGGGGTCCATGAAAGAGGACAGCGTCTCACTGCCCGGTAGCAACGTGGAGGAATCGTTTGACTGTCCCCAACAGGTACGTGTTAATGAGTTAGCGGTAAGCAAAGGGTTGGCGAGAAAATTCATAGGGTCTCCCTAGGGTGAATGCGCTGGCGATCAACCTAAAAACCATGATGCTGCGATGCAATATAGCTTAAGCCACTTCTCAACAGACGTCGATGGGTAACACCACTGATTTACCGCAAGCGCTGCAAACTAGCGACACGGCAGGCATAAACAGTGGTAGCATTTTTAGGTAGCGTTAGTAATTCGTAACGCTCGCCGTATTATTCGCCGCCGGAGGGCAATTCTCTTGAGGTTGTTATGTCATCCCCTAAGCTGCTCAATCGCCTAACGTTTCGTCAATTACAAGTCTTCCAGGCGGTATATCGCCAACGCTCTTACTCACGCGCAGCAGAACAGCTAGGGCTTACCCAACCCGCCGTCAGCGCTCAGATACGCCAACTGGAGCAGGCACTTGGCCAGCCGCTGTTTAAATATGCGGGAAAAACGCTGCATGTGCTGCCTGCCGCCGATACGCTGGCGCTATCAACAAGAGAAATCTTTAGCCAGCTCTCCCGGTTGCAGATGAACCTGTCAGACATCAATGGAAAAATTTCCGGGGAGCTCAACCTGGCCGCCGTGTCGTCAGCGCAGTATATCGTGCCGTATATACTGGCCCGCTTTCGCGCAAGCTACCCTGATATTCATGTGCGCTTAAAGGTGTGTAACCGTAGCCAGGCGCTTGAGCGCTTGGCCGAACAGCAAGATGACTTGGTGATTATGGCCATGGTGCCCGAGGATGATCGCTTAGTCGTGACGCCCATCATCGATAATGAACTAATAGCAGTGGTATGGCCTGACCACCCTTTACTCGCCATGCTGACGCCTACTCTGGCTGATTTTTCCCGCCATTATGTGTTAATGCGCGAGCCAGGCTCCGGCGTGCGCAATGCCTTTGAACAGCTTGCTGCTTATCAAAAAGTCGCGCTTCCGCATCGTATTGAACTCGGTACTAACGAAGCCATCAAGCAAGGGGTTATGGCGCATTTAGGCGTGGCCGTGCTGCCACGGCTTGCCGTACAGCTAGAGCTTGAGCAGGGTCTTTTGTTTGAACTTCCGCTACCGGATTTTCCCATTCGCCGAGCATGGTGCACGGTTTATCGCCTTGAACGCTTTCCCACACCTGTGGCTGAGCTTTTCATGCGGTTTATTCGCGAGCATGTCACTGAGTATCAAGACTACTTTGCAGCATCTCCTAGCCCCTTACCAAGCCACGGTGTTGCCTGTTTGCCCATGCCTGTAAGCTAAGTTGACGGTGTCTTGTTAATCACCAGATATGTTACATTACACCTACTACCTATGTATTAATTAGTAATCTGTTAATTGGCAACGTATTAATCGGCATGATTGGGGGGCAAGCGCTTACGCTTCAATGATAAGCCTTGCCTGCCGCACAGTAGAGAGGCTCTATTCCTATGAGCAACAACCCCACACAGCGTGTACCCAGCGGCCAGAAATTCCGTAATGAACACGGCACAACGGCGATCAAGGATGGCATGAAGGTGCGCAGCGCGCAGGCTGAAGCCCCATCTCTTGAACGCAAGCCCAAATGGCTGCGCGCTCAAATTCCCGGTGGCGAGCGCTTTGAAGCCGTTAAGCGCAATGTCTCTGAGCATCGTCTAAGTACCGTCTGTGCTGAATCACACTGCCCTAACATGGGCGAGTGTTGGAGCAATGGAACTGCCACCATCATGCTGATGGGGTCTGTGTGTACCCGCGCATGCCGTTTCTGCGCCGTTGATACGGGAAACCCCAAAGGCTGGCTGGACCACGAAGAGCCCGAAAACACCGCCAAGTCCGTCGAATTAATGGGGCTTCGCTATATCGTCCTAACATCGGTTGATCGCGATGATCTGGACGATGGCGGTGCAAGCCATTACGCAAGCTGTATCCGTGCTATTAAAGCGCGTACACCAGACGTGGTCGTTGAAGCGCTGACGCCTGATTTCGATGGTGAACACGCAGCTATTGAGAGCGTTGTGGATTCGGGCCTTGAAGTGTTTGCGCAGAATGTCGAAACCGTTGAACGCCTGACCAGCCGGGTTCGCGACCCCCGTGCAGGCTATCGCAAAACACTCGACGTTTTGGCCTACGCGAAACAGCATCGCCCCGATGTCATTACCAAAACCAGTATTATGCTGGGCCTTGGCGAAACCGATGAGGAGATCCTGCAAACATTTGATGATCTTCGTGAAATTGGTGTCGATATTGTGACACTCGGCCAGTACCTGCGCCCCACGAAAAACCATCTCCCGGTTGAGCGCTGGGTAAGCCCTGAAGAGTTTGATCGCTACCGTGTGTTAGGGCTTGAAAAAGGCTTTATGGAAGTGCCTTCCGGCCCGCTGGTTCGTTCAAGCTATCGCGCTGACCGAGTGTTCGAAAAGAACAACCTCGGGCTGGCCTCACCGGCAGCGATCCCCGGCCAGGAGTCTGACCCTAATATTATTCCCGTCCTAAATGTAGGCTGAAACAGAATTAAGCACGGGCTTGATCAGAGTAAGTTTAAAACAAGAAGCCGCCGCGAATATTAACTATCGCGGCGGCTTCTTTTTATGTACTGCCATCGCCTGCTCTACGGAAACCACTGCGATTAGCCGATAGTCACCAGCTCTCTGTTTAGCTTTAGTGCCAGTGCAGATGCCAGCTGCTGGCCTACGTGATGCTCATTAGGCAAAGCAACAAGATCAGACAAGCGAGTGACCGCCATACCTGCGTAGCCACAGGGATTGATGCGCTGAAAAGCAGAAAGGTCTCCATCCACATTCAACGCGACGCCGTGGTAACTGGCTCCCCGCCGAATTCGCAAACCCAACGACGCTATTTTGGCCTCGCCCATCGGGCTTTTGACATAAACACCCGGTGCATCTGGGCGCGCATGTGCACTGACGCCATAGTCGGCTAACACCGTAATGACTGCATTTTCCAGTGCAGACACCAAGTCACGCACGCCTATTTTACTGCGCCGAACATCCAATAACGGATACAGCACTATCTGCCCTGGGCCATGATACGTTACTTGCCCACCACGGTCGGTTTGCACCACCGGTATGTCGCCTGGCATCAATAGATGTTCAGGTTTGCCTGCCTGCCCTTGGGTGAAGACAGCGTCATGCTCTACCAGCCAGAACTGATCCGGCGTCTCACTGTCACGAGAATCCGTCAAGGCGCGCATTTCTTCCCAAACGGGCAGATACGGCCTGCGACCCAAGCAGTGCAGCTCAACAGGTGCAGAACGACTCACTCACACCACCATATGAACACGGCCAGTGGCTTTTAGCTCTTCAAACAGCTGGCTAATTTGCTGCTCGCTGGTCGCATTAATCGTTATGCGAACGGATTGAAAACGACCGTTTCGACTATCCACCACTTGCAGCGTCGATTCATCAAAATCCGGTGCGTGACGCACCACGATTTGACAAACACAAGCCGTAAAATCCTCAGCAGCATCACCCACTATTTTTAAAGAGTAGTCACAAGGAAAAGTGATCCTGGGGGTTTCTTCTGCCACCGGCTCGCGCAGGTCTCGGAATCCCTTTTTCGTATCCTTAGTCATAACGCGCCTTTTATTGAAGGTAAAAAAGGCCCAGGACGCACCTGAGCCGAATCACTTAATCAGTGAAGTTCGCAATTAAACCGCTGAAGAAGCGCTGAACCTGATCAAAAAGGCGTTTAAACAGCCCGCCCTCTTCCACATTTTCAAGCGCTACCAACTGGCGCTCGCCAACCATCTCTTCACCCAAGTAGACCTCTAGCGTGCCCACATCATCACCTACCGCAATAGGTGCTTGTAAATCAGAGTGTAGATTAAGACGAGCACGCAGCTCTTCATTACGGTTACGCGGAAGGGTCATAAACACTTCTTCATCCACCCCCACACGCAATTCGTTAATGTCACCACCCCAAACACGCGGCGTTGCAAGCACAGCACCACGCTCGTAGAGGTTCATGGTTTCGTAGAAACGAAAACCATAGCTTAAAAGCTTCTGAGTTTCCTGTGCGCGCGCTTCATCCGAATTGGTGCCCATCACAACCGAAATAAGCCGCATGCCATCGCGCTCAGCTGACGACACCAGGCAGTAGCCCGCAGCATCTGTCCAACCCGTTTTCAAACCATCTACTGACGGGTCACGCCACAACAGGCGGTTACGGTTGGGCTGATCAATTCCACCATAGGAAAAGTGGCGCTGCGAGTAGATCGCATAGTGCTCAGGGTAATCATTAATAATATAACGTGAAAGTCGCGCCATATCGTGAGCCGTCGAGTAGTGGTTCTCGTCGGGAAGGCCGGTTGCATTCTCAAAATGGGTATTTTCCATTCCCAAACGTGCCGCATGCTGGTTCATTAGATCAGCAAAAGGGGCTTCCCCACCTGCCAAGTGCTCAGCCATGGCCACGCTGGCATCATTACCGGATACAATAACAATACCGTGCAGTAGATCATCCACGCGGACCTGATTGCCCACTTCGATAAACATTTTCGAACCGCCGGTACGCCAAGCATTTTCACTGACGTTAACCAAATCGTCCTCTTGAATGGTACCGCGGTCTAACTCGCGCTCTACCAGATAGGCCGTCATGAGCTTGGTCAAGCTTGCTGGCGCCAAGCGTTCGTCTGAGTTGTGCTCAACCAGAATTCGTCCGCTATTGGCATCCATTAAAATCCAGGAACTAGCAGCAAGCTGCGGAGCGGCTGGAATAATCGTTTGCGGCTGAGGTATGACTTGAGCCGCAGCCGGCAACGCAACAGCCGTCATGGCCGCAAACAAACATAATTGGGCAGAGCGGCGAATCGACACGAATACATTCATCACTAACATCTCACTTGCAAGAAAGTGGCGCTAAGCACCAAAGAATATAAAAAATGAATTATCTCACGATAAAAACTTGAGGAAACCCCGCTTGACGAAGTGCTTCCCGAGCCTGGGTCTCTTGAGCCGGTGTTACTGGCCCCACCTGCACACGATGCACATTAGCCTCATTCATTACACGAACGCTGTGAGGCAATTCGTCTGTCAATCGCTGGCTAAGCTTACGAGCGCTATCAGCGCTTCCCAGCGCAGCAATCTGAAGGTAATAGCCGCCTGACACCTCACCCTCAGCGGGGTTATTAGAGGCCACAGACGGGGCTGCTTGAGGTACAGATGCGGCTGGCGCGGGCTCGGCAACGGGCGCATCCGCGTTCGGCGCAGTACTCGCGGGCGCTCCGCCGCGCTCAGCTAGCCAACGGTCAGGCTCAATGGCCTCGACTTTTACTCGTCCTGTTCCATTATCCAATATACCCAACCGGGCGGCGGCTGCGTAAGAAAGATCTATTTCTCTATCGCTATGAAAGGGACCACGGTCGTTAACACGGACAATCACCGACTGCCCGCTGTCCAGGCTGGTAACGCGTGCAAAGGTGGGCAACGGTAGCGAGCGATGCGCCGCCGACATTTTATACATGTCGTAAATCTCGCCATTTGAGGTCGCATAGCCATGAAATTTTTCGCCGTACCACGAGGCCAAACCTTGCTTGGCATAGCCAGAAGCATCCGGCATTACATGGTACTTTTCACCCCATACTTCATAGGTTGGGCGGTTGCCTCCCGCAGAACGCGGTTCATTACGTGGTACAGCATCCGGCACGGTGGATACATCCGGCGGCGCAACAGGATACGCATCCCCATGCATGGCATAGCGCCCACCGCCACTGGCAGTAGTACTTGCGGCGGGTGCAGCGTCAGGTTGAGTTTGAGTTGGCGTAGCAACGCGCTGAGCTTCACGATTCGCGCAGCCGCTTATCAATATTATCAAGGCGATCATACTGCCTACTTGCCAGGTCCTTGATTGCAACATGTTCATCCTTGTTCCTCAGCCTGCTGTTGAATGGCCTCAGCTAACTCTGTCACTGCCATGGCGTATAAATGACTGTGGTTATAGCGTGTAATAACATAAAAATTGTTTTCACCCAGCCGATAGCGTAGCTGTCCATCATCCGTCTCAAACACCAAGGGCATTACAAGCAAAGTATCGTTAAGCGCTTCTTGCGGCTCAATCCCTTGCTTGGCTGTCTCAGCCACACTCATGGTCGGCGAAGACGTTTGGTTAAACGTCAGCGCTTGGGGCAACACTTCCGGTCCCGTTGCTTCATGATAAATGGCACCATCATACCGCCAGCCATGCTCAGCAAAATAATTCGCGACGCTACCGATGGCATCCACTGGGTTTTCCCATAAATCACGAATGCCGTCATCGTCAAAATCAACGGCATAGGCCTGGTAACTAGTGGGAATAAATTGAGGATATCCCATTGCGCCTGCATACGAGCCATAAAGTTCAGCCGGGTCGACCTTCTGCTCATGGGCGATCTGCAAAAAGGCAGCTAGCTCACCACGGAAAAAATCCCCTCGACTGGGGTGATAAAACGCCAGCGTAGCCAGTGAATCCAGCACGCGATGGCGCCCTTTATGGCGGCCATAGTACGTCTCTACGCCAATAATGGCGGTAATAACATTACCCGGCACGCCATAAACATCTTCCGCACGCGCCAGGGTCTCAGCGTGCGCTTGCATAAAGGCAGCGCCCTCTTCGATACGCTGCTCCGTTAGAAATATATCGCGATACTCGTGCCACTTTAAGCGGCGCTCTGCCGCGCCTTCCATGGCATCCAGCACCGCTTGAGAATATACGGCTTGAGAGAAAGCCTCACGTAACCACGCTTCCGGTATGCCTTGGGCGATTAACTCATCTACCAATATCTGGGTGCGTTCATTATGTTGCAGGTCCACCCCTTCCGCCGAGTGCTCCTCAGCGAATACGGCAGGCATCGAACACGCTATTAGCGCGGCAACAAGGCAACTGCCAGCTTTATTTCGGGCCCTTTTTATCAACTCACCACTCCTTTGAAAACACACCGTCCTGACTGAAATACTAACGTGGCAATAGCCGACGATGGGCATGAATAGACATGAGAATACCGAACCCTGCCAACAAGGTCACGCTAGAGGTGCCACCATAACTCACCAAGGGCAGCGGCACGCCTACTACGGGTAAAATGCCGCTAACCATCCCCACGTTGACAAACACATAAATGAAAAAGGTGAGAATGATACTACCGGCAAAAAGACGTCCAAACGTATCCTGTGAAGAAGCCGCCAACCAAATACCGCGACCTACGATCATCAAGTAAAGCGCCAATAAAACCAGCATCCCGATAAGCCCAAACTCTTCACCCAATACGGCAATAATAAAATCAGTATGCCGCTCAGGCAGGAACTCAAGCTGCGACTGCGTCCCCCCCAGCCACCCCTTCCCCCATAGCCCTCCACTACCAATGGCCGTGGTTGACTGGATAATATTCCAACCCGAGCCTAGTGGGTCGCTTTCTGGATCAAGAAAGGTTAATACCCTCTGACGTTGGTAATTGTGCATGTTCATCCACAAGAGCGGCACGCACGCAGCCAACAATCCACCAACAAATCCAATCAAGCGCCATGAAAGACCCGCGAGCAAAACCACGATGACAGCCGCACTGGCCACCAGTAACGATGTACCCAAGTCCGGCTGAATAGCGGTCAATACAACCGGCACACCAATGATCACCGCGCACACCACAATATCCTTTAATCGCGGTGGAAGCTGGCAACGATTCAAATAGGCAGCCACCATTAACGGAACCGCTAGCTTCATCATCTCTGAGGGCTGAAATCGGATAACGCCCGGGATCTCAAGCCAGCGCTTAGCCCCCATGCCAATATCACCGGCAATTTCCACTGCCAATAACATGATGACCCCTGCGCCATAGGCAAAGGGTGCCCAGCGTAAAAACGTGGTCGGTGACAGCTGCGCCAATAATGCCATCACTGCCAGCGCAACGCCAAACCGCATCGCCTGAGCGATTACCGACTCAATACGCTGGCCAGACGCACTATATAAAACCAGTAGGCCACCCACCATTAAGACCAATAAAAGGCCTAATAACCAAGGGTCAATATGGATGCGTTCCCAAATACTTTTACGTCGCGCGATACCGCTATCGGGCGGTCGAACGGGATAACGACGCAATGGGCGGGTAAGCGTCTGCCAAGGCATAGGTCAGTTCCCCTCCACTTGAGCGGTATCTTCTTCCAACACGTCGCGTACATCATCTGCGTCAGGCGCTTCATCTTTTAAAAGCCATGCATCGGTCATGGCGCGCGCCAAATGCGCTGCATGGGTACTGCCGCCGCCCGCATTTTCAACGATAACCGACACGGCAATTTGGGGGGAATCAACCGGCGCAAACGCTACAAACAAGGCGTGATCTCTCAGGCGTTCCTCAAGCTCATCGGCGTTATAGCGCTGGTCCTGACCCAAAGAAAACACCTGAGCCGTTCCCGATTTGCCGCCCATTCGATACTCAAGGCCAACGCCAGTCCGCCGTGCAGTGCCTTCGCTACCGGTGAGCACTTTCTCCATACCGCTAAACACCCGGTCCCACCAGGCATCATTTTCCAGCTGAATATCGTCCAGCGTGTCGGGTAAATCTTCACGAAGCAGCGTATCGCCCACCTGGAGAGCTAAGCGGGGTTTTACCCAGTGGCCCCGGTTGGCAAGCGTTGCCGTTGCACTTGCCAGTTGCAACGGCGTTACTTGCCAGTAACCTTGGCCAATACCTACTGACAAGGTTTCGCCGGGGTACCACGGCTGGTTAAAACGCTCCCGTTTCCATTCGCGAGACGGCATCAGCCCAGTGCTTTCCCCCTGAACATCGTAGGCGACTCGTCGCCCGAATCCGAACCCATTCATCCGCTCATGCAGATTATCGATACCTAAATCATGAGCCAATGTGTAGTAGTAAGTATTATTAGACACAGCTAATGAACGCTCTAAATCCACACGGCCATGCCCCCAGCGCAACCAGTTCCGGTAACGCCGGGAGTCATTAGGCAGTTGATAATAGCCTGGGTCGCTAATCGTGCTGTCTGGGGTAATAACCCCCCCAGCCAGTCCCGCGAGGGCTAAAAAGGGTTTAATGGTCGAACCAGGTGGATAGTGACCACGAATAGAGCGGTTAAAAAGAGGTAAATCCAGGTCGTTCTGCAAGCCGCGATAGGAGGCGACGTCGATCCCGGTCACAAACTGGTTGCTGTCAAATCCAGGCGTCGACACCATGGCCAGAATCTCGCCCGTTGCAGGCACAATAGCGACGATTGACCCACGCCGCCCATCCATTAATTCATAGGCAAGCGTTTGTAGCGACTTATCAATTGTCAGCGTTATGTTCTTCCCAGGCACTGGATCGGTGCGGCCCAGCTCTCTTAATACTCGACCTCGGGCGTTGGTTTCGACTTTACGCAGACCTGCTTCGCCATGAAGCTCCTCTTCATAGAAGCGTTCAATGCCGGTTTTACCAATAAAGTGGGTGCCGGCATAACGGCCGGCATCCAAATTTTGCAGCTCATCAACATTAATACGCCCTACATAGCCCAGCGTATGGGCCATAACGTTTGAATCGGGATAGTAACGTAGCAGTTGGGCTTCGACTTCAACGCCTGGCAGGCGGTGGCGATTAATCGCGAGCCGAGCAATTTGGGCTTCACTCAGATCGCTCATTAAGAGCGCAGGTTGGAAAGGACGCTGTCGCTGGCGTGAACGTACGTTAAAGGCCTCGATATCTTCTTCTGGCAGTTCCAGCAACTCCACTAACAGGGCCAGCGTTGCATCAAGGTCATCAACACGCTCACGCACCAGCGTCAGGTTATAAGTAGGCCGGTTTTCAGCTAACAGCACACCATTTCGGTCATAAATCAAACCTCGATTAGGTGGCAGCGGCTCAACACGCACACGGTTTTTTTCTGACCGCGTGGTGTAAATTTCATGTTGAACAATTTGTAAGTAGCCTAAACGCCCTACCAGCAGACCGGTAAGCGTTATAACGACCAGAACGGCAAGAAGTGTTCTGACACGAAAAATGCGCAACTCTTGCTCAGAATTTTTTAGCGTGTCACGGCGCTGGGGCATGGCAACAGATGACTCTCAAATCAGACGATTGACGCAACACAGCCAACAAATACCACCACCTTTTGAGCCGTTAACGGTGGTAGGGGTGACCAACTAATAGCGTCCAGGCACGATAAAGCTGCTCGGCCAGCATGATACGAACTAACGGGTGCGGCAGCGTTAACGGTGACAATGACCACGCTTTATCGGCTATCGCAGAGAGGGAGGGTTCAAGACCATCAGGCCCACCGACCAGCAATACGATATCGCGGCCCTCCATACGCCAGCTATCCGCTTCCTGGGCCAGTTGTTCGGTTGTCCAGGGTTTGCCTTTTACTTCCAGCGCAACCAGATACTCATCACCCCGCAGTTTATCGCGAATGCGTTGAGCCTCTTGAGCACGCGCTTTGGCAATATCTGCATTTTTACCGCGCTGGCCAAGCGGGATTTCTTCTATTTCAAGGCTGAAATCCCGAGGGAGCCGTTTACGGTAGGTTTCAATGCCCTCTTCAACCCAAGCAGGCATTTTCGTACCTACCGCCAACAGCCTTATTTTCATGACATCGTGGCTCGCTCTTCAAAAAGCGTGCGTGCCTCATCCGTCATGCTTGCATCGCTAGGCAGGTCTGCCCAGAGGCGTTCAAGGTCATAAAGTGTACGGGCTTCCGGCATCATGATATGAACAACAATGTCACCCAGGTCGACCAATACCCAATCCGCATTATCACCGCCTTCAACACCGCGCGGCGCAAGACCGGCTGCCTTGGCTTTTTCTACGACGTTTTGCGCAAGTGCCGCAACATGCCGGGTAGACGTACCACTAGCAATCAACATAAGGTCGGTAACCTCAGTTAAGCTGGAAACGTCCAGTTGAGTGATATCGCGTGCCTTAAGGTCTTCTAACGCATCAAGCGCTAGGCTTTTCAGTGTATCGATGTGCATGACTCCTGCAGATAACCTCGTATGGTGTTCTGGTGTTCGGCTAGCAAAGCGGGCCATTGTAACGGCTTCTTGCGTGACTACCAGCGCTATTCAACGTCCTGGTAAAAGCCTTTATGTAAAATGGCCTCTTCAACCGCTTCCGGGAGCAAATACCGAACGCTTTTTCCCTCACGCAGCCGCTGACGAATATAGGTCGCTGAAATTGCCATCATCGAAGGGAGCGACAGCAATAAAACGCCACCACTGGGGCGCTGCATCAGCGAGTGCACGCCTTCGACTTCACGTTGTCCTACCAGTTCCCTTAATTCATCAGACCAGGGTGTTTGATAGCCAGGCCTGGCCATCACGACCAAGTGAGCGAGGGAAAACAACGTGTCAACCTGCCGCCACTGAGGAAGGCGTAAAAAGGCATCAAACCCAATCACCATGACTAAACGTGCCTGTTCACCATATTCAGCCCTCAGTTCAGCAAGCGTATCAACGCTGTAGGATGGCCCTTCGCGGCGCAGCTCACGGTTATCCGCGTAAAGCCCGGGCGTAGTGCCAATCCCGGCTTGTAACAACGCCATTCGTTGCTCTGCCGACACTTGTGGTGCACCACGTAAAGGCGGCTTTGGCGCCGGTATCATATGCAACTGGTCAAGGCCCAATGCTTCTCGCACTTCCAAAGCACTGCGCAAATGGCCATGGTGAATAGGGTCAAATGTCCCTCCCAGCATGCCTGCTTTTATGGGTACTGAGTTCATATCGACCTACCACTCATAGCGCTGCAAAACTCATAGCGTACACGCCTTATTGGCGAACCTGGCCATCGCCGAATACAACGTATTTACGCGTGGTAAGGCCTTCCAAGCCCACCGGCCCTCGCGCATGCAGCTTATCGGTCGAAATGCCAATTTCAGCACCTAACCCATACTCGAACCCATCGGCAAAGCGGGTTGAGGCATTCACAATCACAGAGCTTGAGTCCACCTCGGCCATGAAACGGCGCGCCAGAGAGTAGTCCTGGGTCACAATAGCGTCGGTATGGTGCGAGCCATAGCGCTCAATATGCGCAATCGCCTCTTCCACGCCATCCACTATTTTGATCGCTAATACCGGAGCAAGATATTCGGCGTACCAATCTTCCTCGGATGCCGCCAAGGCCTGAGGAAGCAGCGCTTGAGTGCGTTCACAGCCTCGTAGCTCAACCTCATGTCCTGCGTAAGCCCGCGCCAGCTCTGGCAACAGCAAATCAGCCACCGGCGCATCAACCAGAAGTGTTTCCATGGTATTGCAGGTGCCGTAACGGTGCGTTTTAGCATTGACCGCGATAGCCAAGGCTTTAGCTGGATCCGCCGTGGTATCAATATAGACGTGACAAACACCATCAAGGTGCTTGATAACGGGCACTGTAGCGTCACGCGAGATTCGCTCAATCAGCGATTTCCCACCACGCGGAATAATGACATCCACGTAATCAGGCATGCTGATCAATGCGCCGACAGCGGCACGGTCGGTCGTCGCCACCACCTGAACGCAGTTAGCAGGCAGCCCCACATTCAGCAGTCCTTGCGTAATGCATTCGCCAATGGCTTGATTGGACGCGCTCGCCTCTGACCCGCCGCGTAAAATGCAGGCATTGCCCGATTTTAAGCACAAACTGGCCGCTTCAAGCGTTACATTGGGGCGTGATTCGTAAATGATGCCAATGACCCCCAAAGGCACGCGCATTTTGCCTACCTGGATGCCGCTTGGACGGTAGCTCATATCGTCTATCTCACCCACCGGGTCAGGCAAGGCGGCCACTTGACGCAGCCCTTCAATCATCGCATCAAAACGGGCGTCATCAAGCGCCAAGCGGTCAAGTAACGCACTATCCAGACCATTTTCCTTACCGCGCTGCATATCCTGAGCGTTGGCGTCTAAAATACGCGCGCGAGCCGTCATCAGCTGCTGCGCTATTGACTCAAGGGCACGATTTTTAATGCCGGTATCGGCACGACGTAGCTCACTTGCGGCTGAACGAGCTGCCTTTCCAAGCGCCTGCATGTATGCGGGAACATCACCGGCGGTGAGTTGCTGTTGAGCCTCATCTTGCAAGGGCGTTGAAACGCTCATGCTGTCTCCCTTTATCATCATGCACGCCGCCATCATTTTATCTGGTCAGGCGCGTCGTAATTGTGTCCAGTAGTAGGCAATATATTACGCTACTTAAACGTTATAATGAGCATTTTAAGTTTCACACTTGGTCCTGTCACCGCTGATTAGACGACGGGGAACGTACATGGAGTTCGTGAAGGTGAATAGTAAGCCACCATGCAAAGCAAATACAAAATTCACTTGCTTAGAGCCAATTTACTCGCCGCAGCGGCTGCACTAGCGTTCTGGACGTTGGGCGCACAGCCCATGGCCATCCTGCTGCTTTGGCTCTCCGTCAGTTGGCTTTGCATTACAGCTCTGCTTCTGGACTTTAGTCATCGTCACTCCAGAGGGCTGCCCTGGCAAGTGCTGCCGGGCTTATTACTGCTGGGATTAATTGCCAGCGCACCAGAACAGCATGATATGTTGATCTGGGCGTGGGCGGCCATATTCATGCTACCCCAGGCGCGCTGGATTCTTGTACTTAATGCCATGGCCGCACTACTTAGCGGCGCCTTAATAGCGCCACAATTGTCCTTTCCAGCCGGGGGGCTAATAGTGCTGTTATTGGGCATACTGTGCTTACTGGCGGTTTCTAGCGCACGCCAATTGGTTGATATGAATGGGGCTATCGGCCAGCGTTTGCGGCTTATCCCAAAGGTTAATCTTTGGGCTGGCGAACAGTTGCTGCGCGATCTTCCTCGTGAGCAAACCCGTTCTGAGCGCGAGGCTATCTACGCAGAGCTATTTATATTGCAGGTTAAGCGGCGCCAGCTTTGGCCCACCGCAAAAAAGCTTTGTGAGCTAACCTACTCCTTTGAGAACACCTATCGTCTGAATAGCACAACGCTTGCCGCCTTGATGCTTTCTCGCTCGCCACAAGAAGCCACACGCCGTCGCACGCAGCTCCAGGCTGCGCTCCCTGAAAATGTTGTGAGCCATCATGAGCCGCTAATGGATATTGAGCCCTCAACCTTAACGCTTGAACATCTCTGCAATACCCCCACAACGCTGGGTTCTTCATGAACAGCTATCCATTTTCCAAGCGGCTAATGATCATCACTTACAGTACCAGCTTGGTAGTAATGATGGGGTACGCGTTATGGCTTTATAAAATGGGCAACTACCGGAGCTTATGGGTACCCGCGTTTGTTACCCTGGTGCTATTAGCGGCCCTACTGATGCATTTAGGGCAGGGATTAAAGGGATACATATCTCAAATACTGCTGGTAGGCAGCACCTACCTCACGGTATTAAGTACGCTTTCTATCTCTAACGCATCAGCCATCTGGCTTGGCCTACCCATCACCTCTGCTTTTATACTCTTACCCCTTTGGCTTGCCTTGGTGCTTACAGGGGGGCTTGGCCCCCTTGTCTGGTTGTTTATCTCTCACCCGACACCTGAGCCACCCTTCTATCTCGGCTATGTTATTTTGCTTTTACTGCTGGCTCTCCCTCGATGGGAGCATGCTCGCCGCCGCGCATTATTACAGGCCACCGACCCCTGTGATTGTCACTGTCGCGCCTACAACTACGAAACGCTAAAGGAGCGCTTAAACAACGAATTTCAGCGTGCTGCCATGCTTAACAAGCGCTTAGCGGTACTGGTCATTCACCTGCCACAGCTGGATATGGCCGAAGAGCAGTTCGGCTCTCGAGCTAAAATCGCGCTACTTGATACACTGTGTAGCGAAGTGATAGGTCGCTGCCGTGATCATGACATATTGGGGCGCGCTGGCGAGGCCACCTTCTGGCTGGTGCTGCCCGACACCAGTGAAAGCGGTGCGCTGCTGGTTCGTGAGCGGCTACAGCATGCACTTTCCCAGTGTGTATTGGTTGAAACCGGTCATCTTGAAGCCCGCATTGCAGCTTGTTTGCCTCATAAAGAGAGCTTCGAGCGCTATATACAACGCCTGCACGCCCGTGCTCATGCGCTGGCAAACGGATGACAGCGTATCGCCCTTCAAGGAGTCCCTCGTGTCTTTAGTCGAAATCTTTCAACAGCTCTCGCTCTCGCCTTTCATGCTTCTTCTGCTAATGCTGCTCATTTCGCTTGCAGAATCGTTAGCATTAGTGGGCCTGTTGGTGCCCGGCGTGGTGCTGATTACGGCAGTGGCCTCCCTCGCGGGGCATGAGTCGATCGGGATAGTGTGGTTAGTAATGGCCGCCTTTTTAGGCGCGGTGATCGGCGACGGCATTAGTTTCAGGCTTGGTTATCGCCACCATGCACAAATCACTCAACGCTGGCCACTTTCCCTACATCCGGAATGGCTAGGCAGAGGCTCCCGCTTTTTTGATCGTTATGGTCTTTACTCGGTCTTTATTGGCCGATTTGTTGGCCCGGTAAGACCCGTCATTCCGCTCATAGCGGGCATGATGCGGATGCCACCCCGTAATTTTTTATGGGCAAATATCACATCTGCCGCACTGTGGGCACCTGCCTATGTACTGCCAGGCTATTTGCTCGGACGAACATGGCAAGAACACCTTGATTTACCCCCGGGCATTGAAACAGCATTGCTCATAATAGCCGCCAGCGTGGTGGTACTCGCGGTAGTGTTCTCCTGGGGGCGAGCACAGGTGGGCCGTCATGGACGCCTCTACCTTGCTACCGCCCGTTTAGCACGTCGTATTCCGTTTATGCGCCGCCCCTGGCTTGTCATGAGCCAATCTGGCGAAGTTCCTCTCGCTTCGCTGCTGCTATTTATTATTGCCTTAACCTGCCTTTCGGGTTGGACACTGCTGGTTGTGCATCACAACGGTCCACTGACGCTCGACCTCTATATCCAACGGCTCTTTAGCTGGCTGCAAAGCGACACCCTTATCGCTATTGGTGCCGTATTTGCCAAGATTGGCGACAAGTTGGGCATTGCTGTCCTGTTGCTGCCGTGGGCACTATGGATGATTTTTTATAGAAGATGGGATGCCTTGCTGCATTGGGGAGCGGCGGTGGGAGGCGTAGCGCTTCTTAACACGCTGGGTAAAGCCATTTTCGGGCGTGCTCGACCTGACACCCCCGATTACCTGACCGGCTCGCTCTCTTATCCGAGTGCCCATACGTCAACCTCGGTTGTCGTATTGGGCCTGGCCGCCGCGTTTATTGCCTCGGAGCTACCTCTCCAAAAACGTATCTGGATCTATTGGGTGGCGATTGCTTTGGCGGTGCCAATGGCACTGTCACGGCTCGTTATTGGCGTGCACTGGTTTAGTGACCTGGTCGGCGGCGCTCTGCTTGGGCTGATGATCTGTGCGCTGGTTTGTCTAAGCTGGCAGCGCTATCCTCGAAAGCCATTAACGCCCTGCCCTTGGCTGCTGTTGGGGTCGGCCTCGCTGGTATTAATCAGCCTTCGTGTGGTTTTCTTCCCACCAGTGTAGGCGGCCTAGCCTAGCGCCAGCCATAATCCAACGCCCATCATTAACGTGCCGGCAATGCGGTTAAGTAAACGAACATTGCCGCTTTTTCCCAGCGTTTTACGCAGCGTTTTACCGCCGACGGCATACACCAACAGGCTGGCAAACTCGATCAACAAAATAACCACAATCAGCAGAACCAGTTGGCTACCCAGCGGGCGACTGCTATCCAAAAAGGGGGGCAGCAGCACCATAAAAAATGCCCACCCCTTCGGGTTAGCCACAGCGGTGACAAACCCTTGCATGGCAAGTGTTAGCCGCCCGGCGGCAGGCCCCGCATTTAGTTCACTGGGTATCGCCATACGCCCACGAGAGCGCCACATCATAATGCCCAAATAGGCCAAATAAGCGCCGCCCACCCACTTGAACACCGTGAAGAGTTCAGGCTGACGGAGCATTAAGGCGGCTACCCCAGCGCCTGCTGCTGCAGCTACCAGCCCTACGCCAACCAGCTCTCCCATCATCATCCACAGCGTACGTTTCACGCCTTGGGTCATGCCCAGCACCATGGCAAGCGTCATGCACATACCCGGCGTGAGTGACACAAATAAAAACGTGGGTACAAATATAGAGAGCGTGGCCCAGTTCATTGCTTATCCTTAGACATGTTATCGGCTTCATCCTCGCCCCAGCGAGGCATCAAGGTATGCTGAATGCCCAACTGATTAAGAATGCGTGCCACAATAAAATCAATGAGATCATCAATGGATTGCGGGCGGTGATAAAATCCGGGGGCGGCAGGTAAAATGACAACCCCCATGCGGCTTAGCCCCAGCATATGTTCCAAATGGATAGGCGAAAATGGACTCTCTCGGGGCACCAGCACTAGCGTTCGACGCTCTTTAATCGCGACATCGGCCGCCCGCTCAATCAGGTTGTTACTTGCCCCAGTGGCAATAGCCGAGAGCGTTCCCGTCGAGCATGGGCACACCACCATAGCCGAGGCCGCTCCAGACCCGGAGGCAACAGGCGCCATCCAGTCCTCTCGCCCAAAGCAGCGGATTTGGCCAGGCGCGGCGCCGCTACGCTCTCTCAATGCAGCAGCCAGCCGTTCTGGCTGAGCAGGCAGGCTAATGTCGGTTTCCGTGGCAATCACCATGTGTGACGCTTTGGAGATCATGACCCACACTTCATAGCCTGCCTCTACCAATACGTCTATCAGCCGCAGGCCATACTGCGCCCCAGAAGCGCCCGTTAATGCCACGGTGATCGGCTTTTTGAACAGAGAATCTGTACTCACGCGTTCAATTCCTTGGCCGTTAAGGCATTTAGTAGACGTTCATGTACGCCCTCAAAGCCACCGTTGGACATCACCACAATCCGATCCAGTGGTTCGGCATGGCGAACAACCGCCTCTACCAGCGTTTCAATCTGCTGATAAAGATGAGCTTTAGCACCTTGCTCAGCTACCAGCGCCTCCATCGACCAATCAATACCGGCAGGTTGATACCAATACACCTGATCCGCATCAGCGATGCTGTCGTTGAGTCGATCACGTAGCGCACCTAACCGCATGGTGTTGGAGCGAGGCTCAATGACCGCCAGCAAGCGCCCTTTGGTCGTTGTGGCACGCAAGCCTTGCAAGGTCGCCGCAATCGCCGTGGGGTGATGGGCAAAGTCGTCAATGACTTGAACGCCCCCCACTTCTCCACGCACTTCCTGGCGTCGGCGTGGCGTTTCGAAACGCGCTAGTGCTGCGCACGCCCGGGCTAAATCAACTCCGCACTCGTGGGCAGCCGCCAACGCTGCCAAGGCATTTCGCGCGTTGTGAACGCCGCTTAACAACCACTCGACGACGCTATCCTCTTCGCCCCGGTCTGTGCGGTGAATCACCTGAAAACGGCTGGCATCAGGGCGCTCAAGGCAGAGCTGCCACGCACTTTGGGACTGCTCACCAAAGTGCTTAATGGGTGTCCAGGCTCCCATCGCTATGACGCGCTCTAGCGCTGGCTGTTCATCGGCTACTAGCAGGCACCCTTGGCTGGGTACGGTGCGCACAAGGTGATGGAACTGGCGTTCAATAGCAGCTAAATCCGGAAAGATATCCGCATGATCAAACTCAAGATTATTGAGCACAGCAATATCGGGGCGATAGTGTACAAATTTGGAGCGTTTATCAAAAAAGGCCGTATCGTACTCATCTGCTTCAACAATAAAAGGCCCCTGAGGATCACCCAGCCGAGCGGAAACACCAAAGTTACGCGGCACACCGCCAATTAAAAAGCCCGGTACTTGGCCCGCGCTCTCCAATAGCCAGGCCAGTAAACTGGCGGTGGTGGTTTTACCATGGGTACCGGCGATAGCAATTACCCGCCGCCCTGGTAACACATGCTCAGCAAGCCACTGCGCTCCTGAGGTATACGGCAAACCGCTATTAAGGAGCGCCTCTACTTCAGGATTTCCGCGTGACAGCGCATTCCCCACTACCACCAGGTCAATCGAAGCACCAAGGTGCTCTGCTCGATAACCTTCCATTAACGTAATGCCTGCTTCAGCAAGCTGAGTGCTCATCGGAGGATAGACGTTTGCATCTGACCCGCTAACCTGATGGCCCTGCTCGCGCGCGAGCAGCGCAAGACTACCCATAAAGGTGCCGCAGATACCGATAATATGGAGATGCATGGTTTCTGTCCCTGAACAACGTAATAAACACAGCTTAAAATAGCTGAAAAGACTAGCATGCTCGGCTTGTTTACTCACCCAGAAGCAAGGGTTTAAGCACACGTGGTGGTTAGAAAATGCCCCAATATACGTATAGCGAGCGTAGCCAAGTGACAAATGCGTTCGATTATTGCAGGATGCGCGCACGCTTATTTAAAGCCTACCTGTTGGCGCGTCGCATCGCTGTTTACAATGACGTACTTTTTCTAAGAACGCTGACCCATGCCCCAGGGTTAGCGATGGAGTTTATTATGCGTGTATTAATTCGCTATTTTTTCCGTGGTGTTCGCTTGGTGCTGGCACCGGTCATGCTTATCAGTGAAAAACTCTCAACGCCTAACGCGATTGAGCGTGCCCCCGCCGATCAAGCGCGCGTCGACCAGGCTTGCCAACGCCTGGCCCTTTATCAATTCCGTACCTGCCCTTTCTGCATTAAGGTGCGTAAAGAAATTGCCCGCTTAGGACTAACCATTGAGCTGCGCGATGTTCAGCATGACCCCACACATAAGCAGGACCTCCTTGAAGGCGGCGGCAAAACCAAAGTGCCTTGCTTAAAGATTCACTACGAAGATGGTCGCGAAGAGTGGCTGTATGAGTCTGATGATATTAATGCATGGCTGCATCAGCAATTTGGAGCTTAAAACCGTGCTTGT
>NZ_VIFN01000008.1:0-170196 GCF_013183775.1 Halomonas hibernica | reverse complement strand
ATAAAGCGCACGTGTTAATGGTATGATGCGTCCCCAATGACTATATCAACCGGCTGTCACTTTGGGTGATGGACGCAATTTGAGGTGAAGTGGTGAGTGAAACGGTACCGACATCGTGGTTAGTTTACTGCCGCCCTGGTTTTGAACATGATGCGCTGTCAGAAATGCAGCACCATGCAAAGCACCAAGGGGTACCCTGTGAACCTGCTTATGGGGAAGGGTGGGTCAGCCTAACGCGAACAGACGATGAACCCGTTAATGACTTGCACCGGCGGGCGGCTTTTAAAAGACTTATTTTCGCTCGTCAAAGCCTGGCGGCCTTACCAGCACTCACCTTGTCACGAGATGATCGATTAACCGCTATTTTAGGGCAGGTTAAAGCCAGCGGCTGGAGTTTTGAAGAAATCTGGCATGAAACGCCCGATACTAATGATGGCAAGGCGCTGGTTGGCCTGATCAAAGCCCTTACCAAGCCGTTGCAAAGCATGTTGAAAAAACGCGGTGCGCTACGCGGCAAGGCAGGTGGGCGTCGGTTACATATTTTTTGGACCGATGGTGATCGCGCCCAGCTAGGCATAAGTTTCCCCGGGAATCGTAGCGAGCTGCTTAACGGTATTCGTCGGTTGCGCTTCCCTTCGCGTGCACCAAGCCGCTCTACACTTAAACTGGAAGAAGCATGGCATGAGTTTATCCCACGCGAAGAGTGGGAGGAGCGCTTGAGTGCGCATATGCAGGCAGCAGATCTAGGAGCCGCGCCCGGTGGATGGACATGGCAGTTGGTGCAGCGGGGCATGTACGTTTATGCCATTGATAATGGGCCAATGGATAAGCAGCTAATAGCCACTGGGCAAATTGATCACCTTAAAGAAGATGGCTTTACCTGGGAGCCGCCTCAGCGTTTGGATTGGCTGGTATGTGACATCGTGGATAAGCCCGTACGGGTGCTGGCGATGGTCGAGCGTTGGCTAACGCGTAAATGGTGTAGAGAGGCTATTTTTAACCTCAAACTACCCATGAAGAAACGTTGGGATGAAGTAACGCGCTGTTTGGAAACATTGGAAGAAGCGCTTAAAAACGCGGGTGTTGGTGCCCACATAAACTGTAGGCACCTTTATCACGACCGGGAAGAAGTGACTGTGCACGTAAGGCTAACCCACTAAGGTGTTAATAGCCCGCTTCATAGATGCGGATCGTCTCGTCTTCTGTTAATAGCGGTAAAATACGTTGCATCGCAGTGGCACGCGCATCGCTGGCGTGCCACTCTTTCCAGGCGCGTAAATCGCGCCATTTGGTAATCATCAAGCGTCGATCCGTATGGCCTTGTTGTGCCAGCGTTTCACCGCTGACAAAGCCTCTGACACCGAGCGAAACACGCATGACTTCGCGTGCGGCCTGTTCATACTCATCTTCAAGGCCAGGCATAATACGCCGTTCGATGATAACTTTAATCATGCTATCTAGTTCCTAAACCGAGGATATGAATGGCTGACACGACTGATGCCTCACCCCACTACGACACCGTTCTGGACACCACAGGGCTTTATTGTCCTGAACCTATCATGCTGATGCACAACAAGGTGCGTGATATGAGTTCAGGTCAAGTGCTTAAAGTTGTGGCAACAGACCCTGCTACCACGCGTGATGTACCTAAATTTTGTCAATTTTTGGGTCATGAGCTTGTCGACCGCAGTGAATCAGCAGAAAGCTACGTTTACTTTATACGCTTAGCGTAAAGATGTGCAGCCGTGCGCGGCAAAAATCGACCAATGGTGAATAGCCTCGCACGGTGCGCATAATTAAACAGGTGTGCCGCCTCGTACGTTAATCGCCTGGCACGACCATCATGGCTAATGTCTCAAGGGTAGCGGGATCTTCCTCAAGAATACGGTTAGCGATATGGCGCTGAAAGTAATAAACGCTCGGGTGGCAGGAGCGTGCACTGTAGAGGCACTTATCACCCAACAGAATGGGTGTCATTGTGGCCTTTTCTTCATCAGCAAGTAAGGCATCAATAGAGCCATCGCTGTACAAGCGCCATCCGTAAACGGGTTTCATATGCCGCGGTGCATTGGGGTGATTCATGCACAACGCGTGAGTGCCCAGGGTATCGGGAATTTGCTGGATGAGCGTAACGTCTCCCGACGCTTCATACTCAAAATAGTCAGCGGCAGCCGTTAGCTCGTAATATTTGTGATCGGGCGGTGAGTCAAAGATCTCTTCTGTTTCTGGGTCGCGATAGCCAACAAAATAGCCGTTTTCCTGGCTATCCACCTCTTGGCAGGCGGTTAGTGTTTCCATCCAGGGCACCAACCCAACAACATGGCCATCGGCTCTTAAGCCCCAGGCCAGAATGGGCATGCCAAAATAGGAATCGGGGCTCGCAGCGAGCTGGTATACCATTTCCAACCCGTCTAACTCGGGCGCTAAACGAACCAAACTTTTTTGCGCCTGCTGACGCAGGCGCACGGTATCCAGGTCGATGACCTGGGCAGAGCGGGGTGACTGGGATACGCCCATGATGTCCCTCCTAATGCTGCGTGGCCACGACATTGGTAAGCAAGAAATGCTTACCGCATCCTTCACCAATAGCACAGGTTGCCCATAAGGTTAAGAGGGAGGCGAATATTTAATCGCTTAAACAGACTGAGTGCATTTCTCTAAGCGATAAGTGGTGCGTTTTGGCCTGCTGATACTGCTGCCAAGGCGCTTGTGCGTTATCAAGCGAGAGCCATTGCGTTTGGTAAACACGTACCGCTTCTGGCAAGGCAACGCTTTGGCTGTTTATCAGCCTGTTGATAGCGAGTAGCCACTGTTGCGCGTTAGCTTCAAGGAGGTTCAGGGCTTCAGTGTCCCACGCTGTTAAACACGCTTCATGGTGTGGATCATGCTGGGTTAAGTGCTCGCTGGCGTCTTGTAAACGTTGTTCGGCAAGTAGCAATGTGCGCAGTATCTCGGCAGTTAAGGGGCGTTCTTGAAGGTGCTTGAGGTGGTTTTCAAGCTGAGAGGAGTCTTGCTGCCATGCTTGGCTAAACTGGCTATCTACCATCTGCTGCAAATAATCGACAGCGGCAAGCTGCTGCGCAATCGCTGGAAAATCACTCATCGCTAGCGGTTGGCTTGCCCGAGAGAAGCTTTTTACCCACTCATCAGAATCGAAAATAGCATTCCAGCTAACAGCGGGTAGTTGGGCTGTTTTCAGAGCAGTAAGCTGCTCAAGGCGCTCTTTATCGCGCTCGCTTAACCGGTCAGGGACATCGCTTTCCTGGCATGCCGCCAAGCGTTGCCATAACTCACGCTCGTAAAGCCAGTGCTGGCTGGGCGGTGCAACCCGGCCAAGCTGATTGTTGCGGGCTGCAATCAGCGATGTGATGTGACACTCGCGCAACGCGTAAATATTGAGTATGCCATCGCGGGTTTCAGCTACCTCAATCAGCCTTTCTTGGCGTTCTGGAAATGCCCCTATGTTGGATACTTCTGTGCGCTCGAGCGGAGGCGAGGACAGGTCTTCGGTCAACTGATGATGATAGGCGACCCATGGCTGCTCTGCCTCATGATCGCTGCAACCTGCCAAAATCGACATTGCCGTGAACATAACGAAAAGAAGCCACTGGTTTGTCACTTCTTACCCCTGTCGGCTAATCCATTTTAAACGCCAGGCCAACAACAGTGCGGCGGTGCTAAGCCCTGCAATCAAGCCTATCCAGTACCCATGAACACCTAAAGGCTCGGTTAAACCGCTTGCACCATGCACACCTAACCAGTAACCGCCTCCAAGGCCTACAAGCCAGTAGGAAAGCACTGTAATGACCATGACGATGCGGGTGTCCTTATACCCTCGTAGCGCGCCTGCCAGGTTCACCTGAAGCGAATCAGAGAGCTGGAAGATGACCGCAAGGGCAATGAGGGTAAGGGTCAGCGCCTGTATCTCAGGGTTCGAGGTATACAAGGCAATCACCGGCTTGGCAGTTAGCCACAAAAAGAGGCTGTTAAACGCCGCAATCAGTATGCTCACCACCACACCATTCCATGCGACCTGGCGAGCCAGTGTCAGGCGATGTTGGCCGAGGGTATTACCCACGCGTACCGTTAATGCCATGCTCAATGAAAGCGGCAGCATAAACAGAATAGAAGTAAAGCTGAGCGCGATTTGGTGAGCACCTACGGTTATCTCGCCTAGGCTAGCAACAAACAGGGCGATCAAGGTGAACAGGGTCACCTCAACAAAAATGGCCACGCCAATCGGCATGCCTACAAAAATCAGCTCTTTAATACCTGCCAGCTGTGGAGGCGTAAAACGGTGCCATAGCGACACGTTTTGGTAAGCACGCCCTCGGCGAGTATACAGCAGCATGATTAACATCATGGTCCACATGGAGATAGCCGTCGCGATCCCACAGCCAAAGGCACCCATGGCCGGAATTTGTTGCAGAATATCGGGAACGCCGCTACCCAACAAACTGACCAGCCCGTCGCCGCCGTAGATCAGCAGGTAGTTGGCCGGAATATTCACGAGCAAACCGATGACACTGATCCACAACGATGGCCGCGTATGGTTCATGCCATCCGAAAACGCGCGTAATGCTTGAAAGAGGGCAATACCGGGCATGCCGAACGCCACCGCTGAAAGATAAGCAGCTGATTCTTGAGCGACTTGAGCCGGTACATCCATTAATTCGAAAATGGGCATGACGCTGGTTCTAAGCAGAATCGCGGCGATAATGCCTAGCACCAAGGCCACCCATAATCCTTGATGAACCGCAGGGCGAATGGCATTGCTTCGCTGTCCGCCGAGGTGATAAGCGACAATAGGGGTAAGCCCCATGAGCGTGCCCGTCATAAAGAGCATCAAGGGCGCCCATAAACTGGTACCTACTGAGACCGCTGCCAGCGACGTAGCGTTAAAGCGTCCCGTCATCATGACATCGACTACCCCCATGCCTGCCTGGGCAAGCTGCGCGCCACAAATAGGCAGCGCCAATAAAATTAAGGCACGGGTTTCTGGCCAGTAGGTGGTTTTGATATCGTCAGCAAAGCGGGCCAAGGAAAGGCTCTCCGTTAGTAAAGTAATCTATAAAACGCCGCTAGATTAGCAGGAGTCGCTGGTTTTTGCCGTTTAGACTTCAGCCTACCTAACGAGGGCCGTTATACTAGGCAAAAAGGCCTTAAATAACGAGGATATTGTGGTTCACGCAGACGACAAGTGGTTACTTGAGGATATTACGGCACTCTTTGACGGCATTTTTATGCCGCGCTATCAAACCCGATTAGTGCGAGGTGAAGATGAGCCGCTTTATCGACCGGCAAGCAAGGAAGCGCCTTATCATCAGATTATCTTTGCCCGTGGGTTTTATGCCAGCGCCCTGCATGAAATTAGCCACTGGTGTATTGCCGGTGCCAAGCGCCGTCAGTTGGAAGATTATGGCTACTGGTATTTGCCCGATGGGCGTAATGCCCAGGAGCAGATCGCTTTTGAGCAAGCCGAAATTGCCCCTCAGGCGTTGGAGTCACTGTTTGCCGACGCGTGTGGGCGCATCTTTCATGTCAGCGTGGATAACTTGGGGGGCGATGTTGACGTCGATCGTGACGCATTTGCGGAGAAGGTAAACGCCCGAAAGCAGCGCTATTTACAAGAAGGCCTGCCCGCGCGCGCCAACGCCCTTTATGTGGCGTTGACGTCGTTTTATCAGCGCAAAGAGCCACTAGCCGCTGCGATTACCCAAGGCCAGGCAGTCTTGGGTCAAGCGCCTGTGGCTGCTAATGCTTAATCCGTTTCGGTTAAGCGCTGGTGCAAGGACAGCATGACCTCAAGCTCATGTTCGGGGCGCATGGGTTCCAGGCCCAGCTCGCTGAATGTCTCACGTCGCTGGCGGTGCCATTCACCCGGCGTGATAGACGGGTAGAGCACCGATGCCGGCGCCAGCTCTACAAAAGGGTCCAACCCATACGTATCAAATAGACGCGCCAGCGCCGCCTCGTCCTCACCATTGTCGCTGGTATAAAGAGTGGCGGAGAAGTAATCGTTTTCCAGCTCGCGAATCACCTCAAGGGGGCTAACGCCTAGGCTCTCAAGTTCCTCGATGCTGTAAGCGCCCATGGCATTGGTATCTTCCTTGATCCAGCTATCGTCTGGTTGGATCAAGGTTTCCTTAACGCGTCCATCGGGCAATGACCAGGCTATGGCAAGGGGGAGGCCATCTTCTTCGCCCGTTTCAATGGCAATAAATCCTGGGTAATCGGCCACGCTCGTACTCCTTTCAAGATTCTGTAGGCAGGCGGAAAAAGCGCTGTGCAGTTTGCGTCGTGGCGCTACCTAGTTCAGCTTCGCTGATGCCGCGCCACTGGGCAATTTCTTTTACGATCCACGGCAGAAGCGCTGGCTCATGGCGGCGCCCTTTGAGTTTAGCGGGTAGATTGCGGGGCAGCAGGTAAGGGCAGTCGGTCTCCACCATCAAGCGCTCCAGCGGAATATCGTTAACCAGCGGACGCAAGTGATGGCCGCGACGCTCATCGCAAATCCAGCCGGTCAGGCCAATATGTATATCCAGGTCCAGATAGCCGTGCAGCGTATCGCGGTCAGCGGTAAAGCAGTGCACAACCGCGTCGCTGATATCATCGCGCCAAGCGGCCAGTATTTCGCGCATTCGCACGCCTGCATCGCGCTCATGTAGAAAAAGCGGCAGGCCGCTTTCAACAGCTAGTGCCAACTGCGCTTCAAACGCATGCTCTTGCTCGGCAGGCGTCGAAAAATTGCGATTGAAATCCAGCCCGCATTCGCCAACGGCGACCACCTTCGGATGTGCGTGCAAGGCTTTCATCTTGTTTGCCAGTTCTGCATTCCAGCAACTGGCATCATGTGGATGAATGCCCGCCGTTGCGAAAAGGCCGGGATATTGTCCGGACAGGGCTATTGCCTGCTCGGCGTGCGCCAGGTCCGTGCCCGTGACAATCATTGTATTAACATGAGCAGCATGAGCCCGCGCGATGACGTCATCAAGATCACGATCAAAGCTTTCGTGCGTCAAATTAGCGCCAATATCGACCAACGGAGACGTAGGGCGAAATTGAAGCACTTCAGGTAAAACGTTATCGACTGCCGATGAAGCCAAGCGTTACTCCTTCGTCGAAAATAGCAAACCAGTATTGTAACGCTAAGCACACGTATCGACTAATGCGCGAGGCTTCCCCTCTACTGCTGTCGATGCGTTACACTGTGCGCCTCACGACGATGGAGGATACTGCGTGACCTTGTTACGACTCGAACAGCTGCAACTTGCCTACGGCACCCAAGTACTGTTGAACCGCGCTGACCTTACGGTCGAAAAAGGCGAGCGGCTGGCGCTGGTCGGGCGCAACGGCACCGGTAAATCTACGCTTTTAAAATTAGTGGCGGGTGATATTCAGGCTGATGACGGCTCGGTTTGGCGAGCGCCTGGCTTGAAAATTGGAGTGTTGGCTCAGGAGTTACCTGAGTCATCGGGCATGACTATTTTCGACATGGTCGCACAGGGTCTGCCTGAAGCGGGCGAGCTGCTGTCTGAATATCAGCACTTGATCAACGATCCCGACCCGGACATGAATCGCATGGCGACGTTGCAAACCCGCATCGAAGCGATTGATGGCTGGTCGTTCCATCAGCGTATTGATGTTGTGCTAACGCGGCTGGGACTTCCTCCTGAAACTGAGATGAGTTCTCTTTCAGGCGGCTGGCGTCGCCGGGTCGCGTTAGCGCGAGCGCTGGTGTCTGAGCCTGATTTACTTCTGCTTGATGAACCGACCAACCATTTGGACCTGGACACCATTGCATGGCTTGAAGAGCAGCTTCTGGCTTTTAATGGTGCGGTGCTGTTGATTACCCACGACCGGGCGTTTCTTTCCAGGCTGGCGACTAATATTCTTGAGCTTGATCGTGGCAAGCTGGGCCGCTACCCGGGCAAATACGAAGAGTTTCAGGCTCGCAAGCAGCACGAGCTTGAAGTTGAAGCGCGGGAAAATGCCGAGTTCGACAAAAAGCTGGCGCAGGAAGAGACTTGGATACGCCAAGGGGTTAAAGCGCGCCGTACCCGTAATGAGGGGCGGGTACGTGCTCTTGAAGCTATGCGCGACGAGCGCAGTCAGCGCCGTGAGCGCCAAGGCACTGCTAACCTGACCGTTGATAGTGGTGAGCGTACCGGTAAGCGGGTAGTTGAGCTTAAAGGGGTGACTCAGCGCTTTGGTAACGACGTTATTCTGCGGAATGTGAATCTGGAAGTCGTGCGCGGCGACCGTATCGGTTTTCTCGGGCGCAATGGCGCGGGCAAAACAACACTACTTAAAATTCTGTTGGGTGAGCTAGCACCGACCGAAGGCAGTGTACAGCTAGGCACGAACCTTAAAGTGGCCTATTTTGACCAGCTGCGCGCAGGACTTGAACTGGAAAAAACAGTTTATGACAACGTGGCTCAAGGCAGTGACCGAGTCAGCGTCGGTGGCAAGGATCGCCATGTCATGAGCTACCTGCAGGATTTCCTGTTTACGCCTGACCGCGTGCGTCAGCCTGTAAAAGCACTGTCGGGCGGGGAGTCTAATCGTCTGCTCTTGGCCAAGCTGTTTACCCAGCCTGCCAATGTGTTGGTGCTTGATGAGCCGACCAACGACCTGGATATGGAAACCCTGGAGCTGCTTGAAGAGCTGTTGCTGGACTTTGACGGTACGCTGTTACTGGTTTCCCACGACCGAACCTTTATGGACAACGTGGTGACCAGCATGCTGGCCTTTGAAGGCGAAGGCGTTGTCCGTGAATACGTGGGCGGTTACACCGACTGGATACGTCAGGGCGGTAAGCTACCGCCTGCCCCTTGGGAAGGCGCGGCGCGTCAACAAACCGAGCCCACCAGCGCGGCGGTAGAAAAAGCACCCGAGAAGGCACCTGAAGAGCCCGCTAAAAAAACCGTCAAGCTCTCCTATAAGTTTCAGCGCGAGCTGGATGCATTGCCTGCCGACATCGAGCGGCTTGAAGCCAATGTCGAAGCGCTGGAGCAAGTGGTAGGCGATCCCGCGTTTTATCAGCAGGAGGCCAGCGCGGTAACAGCAAAACTACAAGAGCTAGAGCATGCTCAGCAGGCGCTTGAAGCCGCCATGGAACGCTGGATGGAGCTTGAAGCCATGGCCAACGGCGAATAGCGAAAACTCAAGTGTATGTTCCCAAAGGCGCCTGGTCGGTGCCTTTGGGGATAGTAGCTTTTTGAACAGAAGCGTTCGATATGCAAGTCAGGCGCCGAGAATAAGCGCGTATATTTATTCGTCGCTGCTCTCGCCCTTTTTGCCAACCCGTACGGCGAGCACATCACACTGCGCGCCGTGCAGCACGCCTGTTGACGTTGAACCCAGTAGCAGGGCAAAACCGTGTCTTCCGTGGGAGCCAACCACAATCAAATCAACGTTATGTTCATCCGCGAAGCGATGAATTTCCGTGTCGGGCATGCCCACCACTACGTGCTGGTCGGCCTTGTCGATATGAGGGGTCGCAATTTCAGCCAGGCGCTGCTTGGCATGATCATCCAATTGGTCTTGAATGCTGGTAAGGTCCATCGGGATATCACCTCCATAGGCGAAACCCAAAGGCTCAAGGGTATGCATAATGGAGATTTTGGCACCATTGTTGCGCTCAGCGATAACGATCGCGCGCTCTAGTACCTTGTGAGAATCTTTTGTTAGGTCAACGGCAACCAGAATATGGTGATAGCTCATGGCTTATCTCCTTGGCGATAATTAACAAAGAAGCAAACTTTGTTAGATAACCTTTACTTTAAGCTGCATGGACAATCTTAACAACGATCTGCGTCATGGTTTTTTAAACGTGTTAACAGCGTACGACTGAAATAGGGTGGAAGCAGTGATGGTATGGTTAATTATCATTTTTGTATTGTTATTTGTGATGGCGCCGGTCATGTGGCTCAAGCCAAGCCCGCGTCAGGTAAGGCAAATGGCGTTGCGTAACGGTGCTAAGCAACAAGGGGTCAGTGTTAAAATGGAAAAACCCCCGCTGCACCATTTTAGGGGCACCATGCCCGCTTATCGTTGGCACTATCCTCAGGATGCGCCAGGCCCGGACTTTGTGCTGCTACGGGACAGCAATGCCAGTGCCGCACTAGAGCCCTATTATGCTGGCTGGCGTTGGCGTATTGCACCGTTGCGCGATTTACCTGAAAGTGCCAGTGCGCCGTTAAAAGCACTCTTGGAGCGGTTGCCTCAGGATGCACTAGTGATTGAATCGACGCCTTATGCGCTAACGCTTTGGTGGTGGGAGTCGCAAACCGCCGAGCGTTTCTCCACTTATCTTGCAGACGTAAAGCAATTAAAGGGCGCGCTAAGCGGTTTGTCGGACCAGCCGCTAGGCAAGCCGTTGGATAATCGAGACGGTGCGCATCACCGCTAGGTGAGCATCTAAGCAGTAGGGGGGTCTTGCTCGCGCGCTTGAATGGCTAGCCCGTTTGATTCAATTATTGACAGCCATTCATTGAGCTGTTCAAGCTCACGCTCACCAAGCCCGACAAAGAACTCTTCACGGACTTGGGTAGCCACCGCATCAATTTTTTCTAAAAGCGGCATTGCTGCTGGCGTAAGGTAAATACGCTTGCTGCGCCGGTCACTATCACAAGCGCGTCGCTCAACCAGACCCTGCTCCTCAAGTTGGCCCAGTGTACGAACAAGTGAAGGGGCCTCAACACCAATCACTCGCGCCAGGTCGCACTGGGGATGTCCCTCACCCAAGCGCCAGATATGATAAAGCGTGACCCAGCGCGTTTGGGTAAGCCCCAAAGGAGCGAGCCTACGATCCAAAATTGAGCGCCACAAATGCGGCAGGCGTGCAAGACGAAAACCAATCGATGAAGCCATGGGCAACTCGCTACCAAAAAGTGGGAGGATAGATTGTCATTAGCTATGGCTTGGATTGCAAGCCATAGGCGGACTTAGTCGCTTGTCGGCGTGTCAGAACGTTCACTGCTTCCTGGCACAAAACGACGCAAATCAAGTCTGCTTAAACCGCTGGCGCGAATAGCGCTATCGGCTTTAGAGGCCTTTTGTAAGTCTTCCGATACCGTAAAACGAATCAGCCCCACGCGTTGACCACTATCCGTCATGATATCTATTCGCCAGTCACCTGATGGGTCAGCAGGAAAGTTAAGCTTATGACTCCATGCCCGATAACCCTGTTCACGCCCACCACTAATGTCCAGCCGGACGGTATCTAACGGTTCACCGTTATGACGCCAGGCGTGGTAAATAGTTTCGCTTAATCCTCGTGGGGCACGGATCGCGGTATACACATAAAGGCCGTTTTCACGAATAGCATCCGGCGTCAGCGCAATGGAACCCTGCGGTTCTCGCTGCTGAATATCAAGCGAAGGGGAGAGCGCACTGCTGGTCAACCAAAGGCTTGCGGGCGGCACCCAAATACGGCCTATCCAGGCAGCATACGCAAGTGCAAGCGTTAGCCCTAGAAATAGGCACCAGCGTTTTAACGAGCGCTGCTTGAGTAAATGCCAAAAGCTGGGAAGCGCTACCAGTACCATCAAGGACATTGCTAATAAAAGGCTTTGTCCGGTCGTGAGATGGAGCATGATCGGTAGCGTTACCAGCATCACCAAAAAAACGCACAGCGCATGGAAAATAAAATAGAGACTGCGCCAGCGGCCAGCTACCTTGTAATAAAGCGGGTCGATAATTGATAACAGCGCCATGCCAATGACCAGGAGAGCAAATAGCGTTTGTCCGCTGTTCCATACCGTCGTAATTAAAATGAACGGAAGGGTAAAAAACAGCGTCTCCTGGTGAATCATTTGGGCAATAAACGTAGTGGCGCCACGGTGCAGGGTAGGGTGGCCGCGCTTGGCCAGCCAGCGGCCAATTAAACTTTCAGAAAGCAGCAACGTCCAGGTAAATAGCAGCCCCAGCGCTAGCGCCGCACCTAGCCACTGCTGACGGTCGACCAGAAAAAAACTGCCTACTCCCGCTGAAAATGCCATGGGCGGCCATAGCCAGCTCCAGGGTTTAATGCGCTCCACTAAGCGCTCGGTAAAGTGCTGAATGGCTTTTATGCGCGTCGGTGTTAACAGGGCGCCCATGAATATATGACCCATAGTGAAAAAAACATGATCCATGGGTTTCTGAAAAAAGTCGATGCCCAGTAGGTAATCGTCTTAATGTGTCCTTAATAACGGAATATTTAGGTGATGAGAAAGTGTACTTCCTGGCAGGGATTAGCCAAAAGTCAGGGCTTGACGTTGTTGGATAACTCAACCAAGCTAACGCTATCAAACGACCGTATGAAATGCTGGCGAACCAGCCAGGGACTTGTCGCTAAAACTTGCTGCAAGAGTCTGCTGACAGGAGCGCCAGTTCAAACCTGTGGAGAGAGCACGGATGATCTATCAAGGCAATGCCATCACGGTGGAGCGTCGTGACACCCTGAGTGGCCATCACATCGCGCGGCTTATTTTTGATTTAAAAGATGAGTCCGTTAATAAGCTTTCCAGCGCTGTTGTTACCGAACTGGGAGAGGCCGTTAGCGCTCTTCAGGCGGCAGATGACTTGCAGGGCCTGATGATTGGCAGCGGCAAAGACGCATTCATTGTCGGGGCGGATATCACCGAGTTTCACAGCCTGTTCACTAAAGGTGAAGCGTACCTTGAGGAGATGAATCTCAAGGTGCACGAGATATTTAATGCGATTGAAGATCTCCCTTTTCCAACCGTTGCCGCTATTAATGGCCTTGCCTTGGGTGGCGGGTGCGAAGTGCTGCTCACCACTGATTTTCGCGTGATGAGCGAAAAAGCTAAAATTGGACTTCCCGAAACCAAACTGGGCATTTTGCCGGGCTGGGGTGGTTGTGTACGCTTGCCACGCTTGATTGGCGCTGACAATGCGATTGAATGGATTGCCGGTGGCACTGAAAACCGCGCCGATGCGGCGCTAAAAGTCGGCGCTGTCGATGCCGTGGTCACGCCCGAGCAGCTAGAGGAGGCGGCGCTAGACATACTCGACCGCGCTAGCGCTGGCGAGCTTGATTACCAGGCGCGTCGCGCAGAGAAAAAAGGCCCCTTAAAGCTCAATGCTATCGAACAAATGATGGCGTTTGAAACGGCCAAAGGGTATGTCGCCGGCAAAGCGGGCCCTCACTATCCAGCGCCTATTGAAGCTATCAAGGTTATTCAAAAAGGTGCGGGTGAAGAGCGCAGTCGCGCCCAGGCCATTGAGGCGAAAGCCTTTGCCAAGCTTGCGTTAAGCAGCGTGGCGTTTAACCTGGTCGGTCTGTTTATGAACGACCAGGTCGTCAAAAAGAAAGCCAGCAAGTATGAAAAGCAGGCGCAGCCTGTTAAGCAAACGGCCGTGTTGGGTGCCGGTATAATGGGCGGTGGTATTGCTTACCAAAGCGCCTCTAAAGGCACGCCTATCTTGATGAAAGACATCAAGGATGAAGCCATTGAACTGGGCCTGAAAGAGTCCCGTAAACTATTCGCCAAGCAGGTTGAGCGTAAAAAACTCACCAGTGAGCAAATGGCGGAAAAGCTGACCAATATTCGCCCCACGCTCTCCTACGGCGACTTCGGCAATGTTGATTTGGTGGTTGAAGCGGTTGTTGAAAATCCCAAGGTAAAAGGTGCGGTGCTCAGCGAAGTCGAAGAGATGGTAGGAGAGAATACGATCCTGACCTCCAACACATCGACCATTTCGATTAACCGCTTGGCTCAGAATCTGAAGCGCCCTGAAAATTTCTGTGGCATGCACTTTTTTAACCCTGTGCATCGCATGCCGCTGGTTGAAGTTATTCGCGGTGAAAAAACCTCTGACGCAGCCGTTGCGGCGACGGTGGCTTATGCTCGTGCCATGGGGAAAACGCCCATTGTGGTGAATGACTGCCCCGGCTTTTTAGTAAACCGTGTGCTGTTCCCCTATTTCGGCGGCTTCAGCTTCCTGGTCGAGCAGGGTGCCGACTTCCAGCGTGTTGATAAGGTCATGGAGAAGTTTGGCTGGCCGATGGGGCCTGCTTACCTGCTGGATGTGGTCGGTATGGATACGGCGGTTCACGCTAATGACGTCATGGCGGAAGGCTTCCCGGACCGCATGGCGCGTGAAGGCAAAACGGCAATCCAGGTGATGTACGAAAACGAGCGCCTGGGCCAGAAAAACGCCAAGGGTTTTTATGCCTATGAAGAGGATAAAAAAGGCAAGCCCAAAAAAGTAACGGATGAGCAGGCCTACGCGTTAATCGAGGAAGTGGTTAGCGACAAAAAAGAGTTCTCCGACGAGGATATTATTGCCCGCATGATGGTGCCGCTCTGCATGGAGACGGTTCGTTGTCTGGAAGACAATATTGTTGATACGCCTGCCGAAGCGGATATGGCGCTGATTTACGGTATTGGTTTCCCGCCTTTCCGCGGTGGCGCGCTGCGCTATATCGACGCCATGGGCGTGGCGGAGTTCGTCAAACTGGCGGAAGCGTTAGCGGCAGAGCTCGGCCCGCTGTACGCGCCGACTGAAAAGCTGCGCCAAATGGCGAAGAACAATGACCAGTTTTATCCCGCCCCCGGTCAGGCCTAAGTCACCGCGAACAGGAGAAATAAGATGAGTTTGAATCCCAGAGATATCGTGGTGGTCGACGGTGTACGTACCGCTATGGCAAAAGCCAAGCATGGCGCATTTCGTAACGTTCGTGCGGAAAACCTGTCCGCTGCTGTCATGCAGGCGTTGTTTACCCGTAATCCCAATCTAGACCCTTCAGAAGTAGATGATGTAATTTGGGGCTGCGTGAACCAGACCCTTGAACAAGCCATGAACATTGCCCGCAACGCGGCGATCATGACCGGCATTCCACGCTCGGTACCGGCTCAAACCGTTAACCGTCTGTGTGGCTCCTCCATGACTGCGCTGCATATTGCGGCGGCGAATATCAAAGCGGGCATGGGCGATTTCTACATCATTGGTGGTGTAGAGCACATGGAACATGTGCCCATGGCGCATGGGGTTGATGTAAACCCTGCGATTAGTAAATACGCCGCTAAAGCCTCCATGATGATGGGGCTGACCGCCGAGCTACTAGGTAAGATGCACGGTATTACGCGGGAAGATCAGGACCGGTTTGGCGTGCGTTCGCACCAGCGTGCTCAGGCAGCAATGGAGAAAGGCTACTTCGATAACGAGATTGTCGGTGTTGAAGGCCATGACCAGCGCGGCTTTAAAGTGCTGTTCAAGAGCGATGAAGTGATCCGCTCTGATGCAAGCTTTGAGTCCATGGCCCAGCTTAAGCCGGTGTTTGATCCGCGTAGCGGTACCGTCTCGGCAGGCACGTCGTCCGCGCTTTCCGTGGGCGCTTCCGCCATGGCGATCATGAGCTATGAGCGCGCCCAGGCGTTGGGGCTTGAGCCTATTGCTAAAGTGCTTTCTACCGGTGTGGCTGGGTGCGATGCATCGATTATGGGCTATGGCCCGGTGCCAGCTTCTAAAAAGGCGCTGAAAGCCGCAGGCCTTTCGTCGGATGATATCCAGACTGTCGAGCTTAACGAAGCCTTTGCAGCGCAAAGTCTGCCGGTATTGAAAGACCTGGGCTTTTTGGATGCCATGGACGAAAAGGTTAACTTAAACGGTGGCGCGATTGCCTTGGGCCACCCACTAGGTTGTTCCGGCTCACGCATCAGCACCACGCTGCTCAACGTTATGCAACAGCGCGACACCACGTTGGGCCTGGCCACCATGTGTATTGGTATGGGGCAAGGGGTTGCGACGGTATTTGAGCGCTTGAAGTAACCAGCCTTATGCACTGATAAACGGCACCTATCAAGGTGTCGTTTTTTTTCGCCTTAAATAATCCCAGCCTCCAGGCTGGCAGCCACGGATAGCCCCAGCTCCTCGCATTGCTCGATAAAACCTGCCTGAAAGTCGCCCCGGCAAATAAGTGGCTCTTGTATGAGTCGCCAGCGCAGCCCGGTGGTAATGCTCTCAATGCCACGCTGAGTGCCGGTGCCATCGTGGCCTGCCCGAATATAAAACGCGAACGGTAAACCTTCGGTTTTATCAAGGCAGGCGTAGTAGCATCGATCAAATACGTCCTTCACTAACCCTGCCATATAGCCCAGGTTTTCAGTGGTGCCGAGAATAATCGCATCGGCTGAAAGAATATCGTCCGGTTGTGTTTCAAGCGGGGTGAGCGATGTTACCACCACCTTTTCCACGTCAGGGTGGGACGCGCCGTGCACCACCGCCTCCAGCATCTTTTGTGTGTTCTCGGAAGGTGCATGTGCAATGATCAGCAGTTTTTTGCATTCCGCCATGGCAGCCTCTTGTCTAATGAAGTAAGGACACGCAAAGGCAAGCAGCCATTCTTTAAAGCGGCGCGTCTACCGGATGCTAGGGTAGCAACCTGGCTCTTATGTGTCGTCACAGGTGAATACTTAGCGCTATGAGTGAGTACATCTACACTTAAGGTTCAGTGAACCAAATTCTGATAGGGATGGGGAATGATAGGGGGGAGAACGATAGAGGTGGAAAACAATAGGAGTGAAGAATGGCTAAGCGCTTCAAGGTGGGCGATCACGTAAAATGGAACTCAGAGGCTGGCTATGTAAGCGGGCATATCACTCGCGTACATACGCAGGATACGACCTACAAAGGTCATCACCGTTATGCCAGTGAGGAGGAGCCGCAGTATGAAATCAAAAGCGACAAAACCGATCATGTTGCGATGCATAAAGACGCCGCGCTTACTCTGATGGATCACTAGCATTGCGTCGTGCCACCGACGTGCCACACTTACCCCCTCAATGTCCGCTCCGAGTATTATATGCCCACTGACAACACAATTAAGGTCTATTACGATGCGGTTTGTCCCCGCTGCCGCAAAGACAGGCAGCGTTATGAGCGTTGGGCCGGCGAGGGGGCAAGCGATATTCGTTGGTGTGATGTCAGTGAGCACCGGCATACACTGCAAGAGAAGGGTATAGAACCTGACGCTGCGTTAAAGTCGCTGCATGTTGAGCAGGCTGATGGGGATATAGTAGAAGGCATTGATGCCTATCGTCTGTTAATGGCTCGGGTTGTCTTTTTACGCCCGGTTGCGTGGTTGATCGGCCTGCCGGTGATTAAACCAGGATTAAGGAAGCTCTATGATGGCTGGGTAAAACGACGCTTAAAGCAGCAGGGTCGCTGGTCTTAAAAATGATGGTGGTAATTTGCATGGGGAGCCCATAGGAAACATGAAAATAAAGCAAAACATGTTATGTGTCCTGCTACTTGGAAGTGTGCTATTGGCAGGGTGTGCGGGCAAGCAACACAGGGCGACATCGACAGCACCTCAAACGAATGATGAGCCTGTTCAGGCAGCACCCGTTGCAAGTACCAGCAGTGTATCGGCGACTGACTGGGTGCCGCCGCTGTACATGAGCTCTGAAGAAGAGGCCGCTTACTATGTGAGCCGGCTTTCTGATCGCCGCTTCGTTTCCTATTACGGCGACCAGGATAACCGCCGCACCTTTTATATTGCCGCCGAGCGGTTAGGTGATATTGGCTTACCCGCAGTGCCACTTTTGTATGCGCGCTTGAATACCCAGGATGAGTACGAACAAATGCTGGTGCTTTACGCGCTTCAACTGGCAACACAAGATCCGCTGCTAACGTCTAAAACCGGTGGGAATTATGTGCAGCTACCCTCCGTGCTAAGCCCCGAGAGCAACGCAGAAAATGTGGTAATTGCGCAGCAGTGGTGGCAACGCAACGCGGGTTATCTGAATTAACGTTGATGCCTTGGATATTTACTACCACTCTGTAGACATAGTGATTGGCTAACCAGGGAGAAACTTATGGCATTTGCTCTGTCATCAATGGAAGTCACCAGCACCGCTTTTGAGCAGCATCAGGCGATTCCTGCCCGCTATACCGGGGAAGGCGATGATATATCGCCTCCTCTTGAGTGGCATAACGTACCTGAAGGTACAAAAGGGTTTGCGGTTATTTGCCACGACCCCGATGCGCCGCTGGTAAAAGATGGCCGCTACGGGTTTGTTCACTGGACCCTTTATAACCTGCCCGGCGATATTGCCGGGCTGGATGAAAACACCCAGCTGGGCAACTTGTGGCAATAACGACTTCGACAAGCAGGGCTACGGCGGTCCTATGCCCCCAGAAGGGCATGGTAAGCACCTTTACTACTTTTTAGTGCTTGCTTTGGATCAGCCAATGGATCTGCCAAAAGGTCTAAGTGTCGCGGCGCTATTTGAGAAGGTAGAGCCGCACGTATTGGGAATTGACCGGCTTGTAGGCACCTACCAGCGGGGCTAATGCCCCCTTGGACTGGAGCATTTTGCCTAACCGGTGTAGGCTCCATCGCTTTGCTGGTTTTTGTGATGGAGCCATTGATGAACGAATTACCTAATTGTCCTGCCTGCGCCTCAACGTTCACTTACGATGACGGCTTGCAGTACGTCTGCCCGGAATGTGGTAATGAGTGGTCGAAAACGGCGGATGCCGATGCCCCTGACGATATTCCCAGCGTACGCGATGCGAACGGCAACCCCCTTTTTGACGGCGATAGTGTGACCGTCATTAAAGATTTAAAGGTCAAAGGCAGCTCGTTGGTTGTTAAGGTCGGCACGAAGGTTAAGAGTATTCGTATTGTTGAAGGTGATCATGATATCGACTGTAAAGTTGATGGCATTGGCCCCATGAAGCTTAAATCTGAATTCGTTAAAAAAGCCTGATGCTCAGTTAATCAGGTGCTGAGCCATAACAAGCCTATCCCTGGTGGATAGGCTTTTTTGTGGGATAGCCAATAAAATTCTTAAATGATAATGATTGTTGTTTTTGATGGTAACGGCGGCGAACGTGCCAGAACTTGACGCAATTTGCCAAGAATTGGGCAATAGGGCTTCACATCGATTTTATACAGGACTAAAATGGTACCCAATTAACACGCAAGCCAGCCTGATGATTTGCTGGCTAACGGGAGTCGCTATGCTCAAGCTTTCTCGGCTGACAGATTACGCCGCTGTTGTGATGGCACAAATTGCGCGTCACCCAGAGGCATCGCATACGGCAGCTGACTTGGCGGAAGACGTACAGCTACCGCACCCAACGGTAAGCAAAACGCTTAAGATGTTGGTCCGAGCGGGGCTTTTAGCGTCACAGCGAGGGGCGCAAGGCGGTTATCGGCTTGCCAGACCCGCGTCACAAATTACCGCAGCGGATATTATTGCGGCGATTGAAGGCCCTGTCGCGATGACCGAGTGCAGCCATGCCCAGGGAGAGTGCGAGTTGGTCGCAACGTGTGGTGTGGCCGACAATTGGCAGCGTGTATCGCTCGCGATTCGTACCCTGCTTGAAAGCGTAACGTTAGCCCATTTGGCGGCATCATCGCCTCTCAAGCTACCCGTACAATTACCAATTCAAAGTATCAACCTATCGGCGGTATCTGCGTAGCTCTGGATATACAGGGTTCTGAACATACGCAAATCCCGATAAGCGTTGATACGCATTTATTTATAATTGACGGCGAGCGGTGCTCGCCACCAACTGCCCGGAGGGTAACACCATGGCAACCGAAGAAATGGAACAGTTGGTTCGTCGCGAATACAAAGATGGCTTTGTAACCGATATTGAAAGCGACACGCTTCCACCCGGTCTAGACGAAAATACCATCGCGTTTATCTCCAAGAAGAAGGGTGAGCCGGAGTGGATGCTTGAGTGGCGTCTTGACGCTTACCGCCAGTGGTTGGCCATGAAAGAGCCTTCCTGGGCGCATCTTGATTATCCGCCTATCGACTACCAGGCGATTTCCTACTTCAGTGCGCCCAAGCGCCCCGAAGATGGCCCGCAAAGCCTCGACGAAGTAGATCCCAAGCTGCTGGAAACCTACGAAAAACTGGGTATTCCACTACACGAGCGGGCGGCGCTTGCCGGCGTTGCAGTTGATGCGGTATTCGATTCAGTATCCGTAACGACGACCTTTAAAAAGGAACTGGCAGAAGCCGGTGTTATCTTCTGCTCCATTTCTGAGGCAATCCGCGATTATCCCGAGCTGATCAAGCAGTATTTGGGTACCGTCGTGCCGGTGGCCGATAACTACTTTGCCGCGCTTAACTCAGCCGTGTTTACCGACGGCTCGTTCGTATTTGTTCCTGAAGGCGTTACCTGCCCGATGGAACTATCGACGTACTTCCGTATCAATGCGGCCAATACCGGCCAGTTTGAGCGTACGCTGATCATTTGCGAAAACCGTGCTCAGGTTTCTTACCTGGAAGGTTGCACCGCGCCGATGCGCGATGAGAACCAGCTGCACGCGGCCGTTGTTGAGCTTGTCGCATTGGATGATGCCTACATCAAATACTCTACCGTCCAGAACTGGTACCCCGGTGATGAGAACGGCAAGGGCGGCATCTATAACTTCGTGACCAAACGTGGCGACTGCCGCGGCGCGCGTTCACGCATTAGCTGGACCCAAGTTGAAACCGGCTCGGCCATTACCTGGAAATATCCTTCCTGCGTGCTGCGCGGTAAAGACAGCATTGGTGAGTTCTACTCCGTTGCCGTTACTAACGGGCGCCAGCAGGCCGATACCGGTACCAAGATGATTCACATTGGTGAAGGCACGCGTTCCTATATCGTGGCCAAAGGTATTTCGGCAGGTAAGAGCGACCAGTCCTATCGCGGCCTGGTGAAAATTGGCCCGCGTGCCAAAGGCGCGCGTAACTTCACGCAGTGTGATTCGCTGCTGATTGGCGACAAGTGTGGCGCTCACACCTTCCCGTATCAGGAAATCGGTAACAGCACGGCAACGATTGAGCATGAAGCCACCACCTCAAAAATTGGTGAAGATCAGCTGTTCTACTGCCGGAGCCGGGGTATTTCCGAGGAAGATGCGGTCAGTATGATTGTTAACGGTTTCTGTAAAGATGTTTTCCAGGAGCTACCGATGGAGTTCGCGGTAGAGGCTGAAGCGCTCTTGAACGTGACATTGGAAGGCGCGGTAGGCTAATCGTTTAGCCGGATTGCCGTACACATTACTTTGATACGCGTCGCGCCAGCGACTCGCCAGAATTAGAAGGTTTATGACTATGTTGCAAGTAACTGATTTACACGTCACCGTTGAAGACAAGCAGATCCTTAAAGGGCTTACCCTGACCATCAACGCCGGTGAAGTACACGCCATCATGGGGCCTAACGGCGCGGGTAAATCAACCCTGTCAGCGGTGATTGCAGGTAAAGATGGCTATGAAGTCACCCAGGGCAGCATCACCTTTGAAGGTAAAGACGTACTTGAGATGGAAATTGAAGAGCGCGCCCAGGCAGGCCTGCTGTTGGGTTTCCAGTACCCGGTTGAGATTCCGGGGGTAAAGAATATTTACCTGTTGAAGTCAGCGCTGAACGCCCAGCGCAAGGCGCGCGGTGAAGAAGATATGCCAGCGCCTGAGTTTATGAAGCTGGTAAAAGAGAAGCTTGGCTCTATGAAAATGGATGCCAGCTTCCTGCAGCGCGCGGTTAACGAAGGCTTCTCTGGCGGCGAGAAAAAGCGCAACGAAATTCTCCAAATGCTGGTTCTCCAGCCTAAACTCGCCATGCTGGATGAGATCGACTCCGGGCTTGATATCGACGCCATGAAAGTGGTCGCCGACGGTGTTAACAGCCTGCGTGCCGAAGAGCGCGCGATTCTGTTGGTAACCCACTATCAGCGCCTGCTTGACTATATCGTTCCTGATAAAGTCCACGTCCTGGTTGACGGCCGTATTGTTAAAACCGGTGATGCCGAGCTTGCCAAAGAGCTAGAGGCTAACGGATACGAAGGTATTGAGGAGTCTGTGGCATGAGCGATACGCAAACCTTTCTGGACACGCTAAAAGCGCGTAGCCAGCAGCGCGAAACGGAGCCGTCGTGGATTGCCGCGCGTCGCCAAGCGGGCGCTGCTCGCTTTGAAGCGCTGGGCTTTCCCACTCGCCGTGATGAAGAGTGGAAATATACCGATGTTCGCACCATCGCTCAGGGTAACTTTACACTGGCCGATAATGGCGACTACTCACCCGCTCAGGCAGCAGCATTAACGCTACCTGTCGCGGCTTATCGGTTAACGTTTGTTGATGGTGTTTACGCCCCGGCGCTGTCGGATATCGACGCACTGCCCCAGAGCGTTCATGTTATGCCACTGTCAAAAGCGCTTGCTGAAAATCACGAAGCGGTGGGTGGCCCACTTGGCCGCTTAACAGGCGTGGATTTCTCTCCCTTCGCAGCCTTGAATACCGCGTTTATGGAAGAGGGCGCTGTGGTGCGTATCGCGCCGGGTACGGTGGTCGATAAGCCTATCGTGCTGCAGTTTCTCTCCAAGGCGAGCAGTGCGCCGGTGATGAGCCATCCACGTATTCTGGTTGAGGCGGGTGGTCGCAGTGAAGCCACGTTGATTGAGCACTATTGTGGCGATCAGGACGCAGCTAACTTCACCAACATTGTGGGCGAATTTATGTTGGACCGCGGCGCTATCCTGAACCACTACAAGCTTCAGGAAGCACCGCTTAACGACATGCATATTGCCAGCATGCATGTTGAGCAGGGGCGCGATAGCCGTTACACCTCGTATAACCTGAATCTGGGTGGTGCGCTGGTGCGTAACGACCTGATCAGTGACCTTAATGGTCAGGGGGCCGAAACCAACTTCTTTGGCCTGTTCTTCGGTCAGGGTCGTCAACATGTGGACAACCACACCAAGGTCAATCATAACGCGCCCTTGACGTTCTCCAATGAGAACTACAAAGGCATCCTGGATGACCGTGCGCATGGCGTGTTTAACGGCAAGGTGTACGTTAAGCGCGATAGCCAGAAGATCGAAGGCTTTCAGAGCAACCAGAACCTGCTGCTGTCTGACCGCGCCCAGATTGATGCCAAGCCTGAACTTGAAATTTATGCCGACGATGTGAAGTGCTCTCACGGCACCACGACCGGTCAGCTGGATGAAGAGGCTATTTACGCGCTGCGTACGCGTGGTATCGATGAGGCGACGGCGCGGGGGCTGTTGACCCTGGCCTTTGCCGGTGAAGTGCTGGATAAAGTGACGCTGGATGAAGTCGCTGAGCGCGTAGAGCTTGCGGTTGCCGGTAAATTGCCGGAACGCTTTAACCTGGCTGGCCTGGTAGAAACGGCCGTCGCGCTCAACGACTAAGTTCTACGGCCTACTAAGGAGTGATGAATGTCGTCTACGGTACTTGAGAAAGCGACAGCGAATGGCCAGGCACCTTTTGACGTTCTGGCACTACGCAATGACTTCCCGATCCTTCGTCGGGAAGTGCATGGTAAGCCGCTGGTCTATTTGGATAACGCTGCCACCAGCCAGACGCCTCAGCAGGTAATAGACGTGTTTAGCGATTACTACTCGCGCTATAACGCGAATATTCACCGTGGCCTGCATACGCTGGCCGATGAGGCGACGGTGGCGTATGAAAACACACGCCAGCGTGTTAAAGCGTTTCTCAATGCTGAAGAGGCGCGCCAGATTATCTTCACGCGTGGCACGTCGGAAGCCATTAATCTGGTGGCTCAATCATGGGGTCGTACCCACCTGGCAGCAGGTGATGAAGTATTGATCTCACTGCTTGAGCATCACTCCAATATTGTACCGTGGCAGCTGTTGGCGGCTGAGCGTGGTTTTACCATTAAAGTGATTCCGGTGGATGAAGCGGGGGCACTGGATATGGCGGCTTACCGTGCGCTGTTAAGCGAGCGCACTAAATTGGTCGCCGTGAATCATGTGTCTAACGCACTGGGAACCATTAATCCGGTAAAAGAGATGGCGGCACTTGCCCACCAGCATGGTGCGGTCATTCTAATTGACGGCGCGCAGGCGGCACCTCATCAGGAAGTGGATGTACAAGCGATTGATGCCGATTTTTACGCCTTCTCTGGCCACAAGGTTTACGGGCCAACAGGCGTCGGCGTACTTTACGGTAAGCAGGCACTGCTTGAATCCATGCCGCCCTGGCAAGGCGGTGGTGAGATGATCAAGACGGTCTCCTTTGACGTTGGCACTACCTTTGCAGATATTCCGCATAAGTTTGAGGCAGGCACCCCCGCCATTGCTGAAGTCATTGCCTTGGGCCGCGCACTTGAGTGGGTCGAAGGTGTTGGCGTCGCGGCGATTGGAGAGTGGGAAGGGGTGTTGCTTGAACATGCCACTCAAGGCGTAAAGCGCATTGATGGATTGCGGATTGTGGGAACCGCGCCGCACAAGGCCGGGGTGCTATCGTTTGTCGTTGACGGTGCACACTCCCAGGATATTGGTCTGTTGATCGATCAGTTAGGCGTCGCCATACGTACCGGTAATCACTGTGCGCAGCCGCTGCTTCAACACTTTGGCGTGGATGCTACGTGCCGAGCATCGTTTGCGGCGTATAATACCCTCGAAGAAGTGGAGGTGTTTATTGCCGCTCTCAATCGCGTTATTGGCATGGTGCGTTAAGGCAATCTATGAGTAACGAGAAAGCTATGGACATCGAGCAAATCGCGAGCCTTGAGCGGGGCCAGAAATTGCCACTTCAGCGTGACGTGGAAGCTATTGCGATTCCCTTTGGGAAAACGGATATCCTGGCGGAAGATAGCGTTGTTAGCGTGATGCAAGCCAAGGGCAGCTCGGTCAGTGTTGGCTTTGAAGGGCGCCTCTATCTCATAGAGGGGCGCAATTTAGATGCCTTGGGGCTTGAGGCGTTACCGCGCCCGACACTGCACGAAAATGCCAGCGAGGAAGAAATAGAGCAGTTTGTATGGGACCAACTACGGACCTGCTTTGATCCGGAAATCCCGGTTAATATCGTGGATCTCGGGCTGGTGTATGGGTGCCGTATTGAGCGGCTGATTACGGGCGAACAGGTCGTGACGATCCGCATGACGCTGACCGCTCCTGGCTGTGGGATGGGGGATGTCATTGCGGCAGATGCACGTAATAAAATTCTCGGAGCGCCCCAGATTAGCAAGGTCCATACCGAGATTGTGTTCAGCCCTTCCTGGAACCGTGACATGATGAGCGACGAGGCGAAACTTGAGCTTGGCATGTTCTAAGCGCCTCAGGATCGCCGGATGCACAGCGTCTTGCTAAGGTGGATCAAACGCCTGCTAATGTCGCTAGGAGCGTTATTGCTGCTGGCGGCATTGCTATTTGTAGGCGGTAATTTATGGGTAGTAGGTAGCACGGCACGCTACATCGAAAGCCAAGTGCTTGAGTGTCGCCCTGCGGATGTAGGAATTGTATTTGGCACCTCCCACTGGACTCGTAGTGGTCTACGTAACCCGCATTTTCATGCCCGCATGCGTACGTCAGCCCTGCTTGCCAACGAGCAGCGCGTGTCTCATTTGTTGCTGTCGGGGGATAATCGTACCCAAGCGTATAACGAGCCGCGTGCCATGTGGCGTGATTTGCATCGACGAGGCGTACCTGCCGAGCAGCTCACCATGGATTTTGCGGGGTTTAGTACCTACGATACGCTGGCGCGAGCCCGCGACGTTTTTCAGCTTGAGCAGGCGCTTTTGGTGACCCAAAGCTGGCATTTGCCGCGCGCGATATTTATTGGTCGCGCACTTGGGTTGGATGTAATGGGATGCGTTGCAGAAGAGAACCCTGCAGCCGATGAGTGGCGTTTGAGAGCGCGCGAATGGTTGGCGCGAGTTGCGACGCTGGGCGATATCTATATATGGAATCGGCAGCCTTACTTTCTGGGCCCACCCGAACCCATTGAGCTTCAAAACGTCGTGCCATTCACTGCGCCGACGCTTGATAGGCTGGAACCAGAACAAGTTTTATAGAGCTTAGCGCTTTGCTTTACGTTTTTGCAGCGTATAAAGCTCGCGAATAAGCTTACGGCACCCCTGCATGCACTCATCCACCACCGGCTCAATGGGGTCGGGTAGCGGGTGGGTAAACAGGGTAGATAGTGCCTGCATCAAAACTCGCTCTTGCTCTAACAGCTCGTTGATTAATACCTGGCTATCGTTGCCCACAAAGCTTTTTAGACGGCTCCATAGCCATAAAAAATCATCGCGTTCAACGTCAGCATCTCGCGGCAGCATCTTTAAATGTGCTCGTGCAAGTTCCTGGAGAGAGCGCATCTGCTTTAAGCGCGCTGTATAGTGCGGCTTCAGCGCATCACGCAGCGAGGGGCGCAGGCGTTCGATATTGTCCTGGAAATAATCAATGCTGTCGGCCAGCGCTTCTAATACGCTGTCCATCGCCACTTGGCGATTGTCGAGAAACATGAGCGTCTACCTCCTTCGGTGACGCAGATTGTGGGGGGGGCAGCAAATATTTGCCACCCCTCATACGGATTATTTTTGGTTTTTTCCCTTAACCTTTAGGCTTGGGCGGCGCTTTACGATTTGGAGAGGCATTTTTTTCAATATGTTCAATGATCAAGCCTGCAATATCCTTACCGGTTGAGTTCTCGATACCCTGAAGGCCTGGTGAGGAATTGACTTCCATAATGACTGGCCCGTGGTTAGAGCGTAAAAGATCGACCCCCGCAACGCGTAGGCCCATGGCTTTGGCTGCCCGAATGGCCGTTGAGCGCTCTTCCGGCGTAATCCGAATAACACTGGCCGTGCCGCCCCGGTGTAAATTAGAACGGAACTCGCCTTCTGCTGCCTGGCGCTTCATGGAAGCGACGACTTTATCACCAATAACAAAGCAGCGTATATCCGCGCCGCGAGCTTCCTTGATGTACTCCTGAACCATGATGTTGGCCTTCATGCCCATGAACGCTTGAATCACCGATTCAGCGGCCTGGTTGGTTTCCGCCAATACAACGCCGATGCCTTGCGTGCCTTCCAGCAGTTTGATGACCAGTGGGGCGCCTTTAACCATGGTAATCAGGTCCGGAATATCATCCGGCGAATGGGCAAAGCCGGTAATCGGCAGCCCAAGTCCCTTGCGCGAAAGCAACTGGAGCGAGCGCAGCTTGTCACGGGAACGAGTAATGGCAACGGAGTCATTAATAACGTAGGTGCCCATCATTTCAAACTGACGCAGTACCGCACAGCCATAGAACGTTACTGAGGCGCCAATGCGCGGAATGACAGCATCGAACGGCTCAATTTCCTGCCCCTTGTAGTGAATAGAAGGGTGGTGAGATGCAATACTCATGTAGCAGCGCAACGTATCAACAACACGGGCCGAGTGCCCACGCTGCTCAGCAGCCTCGATGAGGCGACGTGTCGAGTACAAATTGCGATTACGTGACAGTAGTGCGATATGCATTCAGGACTCCGGGCCAAATAAAGGGCTAATCGTCATTAATTTAAGGCTCGCCATGTAAAAATGCAGCGCCCGGGGCCACTAGCAGGCGGCGCATGGCGCGGCGCCCTAATAGCATGGCGTGACGCATATTGCTGCGATCTGTCAATGTCAATTCAACAGGAAAGCTCATCTGGCCCATTTCCATCATCGTACGAACAACATATCGCCATTCGCTATGCCCATTTGAGCTGATCACCCGGCGTCTATCATGCAGATGCATTTTTAGGCGATGAGCGGGCGTTTCTGGCCCACCGCTATGGGTGATAAAGCTAATCCATAGCTGCCCATGCTCATCTTCATGTGTTTCAATTTCCTCGGCATGTAGTGCTGATGTACGTGCCCCGGTATCTGCCTTACAGCATAGGTGAAGCCCCAGCTCAGGCAACGTCACCATCTCGCGGCGGCCAATAACCGCTTTAGCCTGGTAGGGTAGTTCCTTCACGGCTGACTCCTTGAAATTTGTTAATAGCGCTGCCCATTTAACGGCTAGCCGCTGATGTCATGGCCGCCATACGACGCTGTATGGCCGAGCCGTTAGGGGCATCTCGTAACGCTACCATTATTGGTAGCCGTAAACGCGGTATTAAAGCAAGGTCGCGCACGACCGCAGAAAAGTTGGTCCGTTCATCCTCCGCCAAGCGGCTCAGGAAAAGCGGTAAACGATGCGCGTCTTCCAGTAAGAGCCAACCGCGGCCAGCCATCGCAGCCAGTACATCGGGTCCACACGCATGAGCGTCTTCCAGCAAGCTTGTATACCAGTCGCCTACGCTTGGTTGGCACGTGCTACCCACCGCACGAATACAGGCGCAGAGCGTTTCAACATCGCCTTCACTCGCCGCTTTTTCACCTATCTCACGCAGCGCCAATACGACCGACGCCGCTAGAGGCTGATGCTCTAAACAGTAGCAGAGTGAGTGCACAACGCTAGTGGGTAGGGTGGCGAGCCGGGGGGCCAGGGTGTTGGCCTGGGAATCATCCATGCGTGCCGTGAAATCGGCGATTCCTTGAAGCCCCAGTGCTTGCCAATCAATGGTTTGCTGGCCGGTCAGGTAGGCTTCAACAGGCTCGAAATGTTGGCTGGCGGGCAGTCCACGCTCTTGCGTTGCTAAGGCGTTGAGCACTGCCTGGCAGGTTACGTTAGGCGTAAAGGCGAGCGGATTATCCGTCATTAAATGATCCACGTCTTTAGCGTTTTGGCCTACGTATGCAACATTTTTCCCCAGGGTTTCCATCAGGCGATTTAAAAATCCATCGCGCTGAGCAGGGGAGAGCAGCCCCTGCTCGTCAAGAGGAAGCGCTAAAAACCATATCGCCGGTTCGGGCATGTCGCCTAGCCGAAATATGGCCGCGAAGCGTGCCTGACCTTGCCAGGGCTCGGGCCAGGCACATTGGCCACGCTCAAAGCGACTCAGTGTGTCACGCGAGCAGGCACTCACGCGTCGGCCCATATAATAGAGCGAAACCTCGGCGCCACTACGTGTAAAAAAATCATCAATGGTCTGAATCGGTTGCATGATGTCCTTCCGCTTTGCAAGCCTGCACTCTACCTTGACCGCTGCACAGTGTCAGCCGTAACGGTCGATAAATTGGTGCTTTTTTATACGGATGATCAAAAAATGAACAACTTCCCGTAAGCCTCTTGAGAGTAGCGTTAGCGAGACCTTTCCATAGTTTATCCACAGCCTCTTGCAGGTTTTCTGTGAATCGGTGAATAACCTGAGTTGGCGGGGGATAAAGTGGTAACTCGTGGGCAGAGTTGGGATAATGGGCATTAACCAAACTGATTTGACCAAGGTGTATATGAGCGTCCATCAACAGCTTCAAACCGCGCTTCTTGAGCTTGAAGCCGCCATGAAGGCCGCCAATTTATGGCGCGTCCCCACGCCGGATGTAACGGCGTTCGCAAGCCAGGAACCCTTCTGTATTGATACGATGTCGCTGCCCCAATGGGTGCGTTTTGTATTCGTGGCACGGCTGAATGCGCTCGCCGAAGCGAAAGCGCCAATGCCTGCGAAATGCGAGGTAGCCCCGGCAATGGCCGCCTATCTTATTCAGGAAAAAGTACGCCCCAGCGACCAATGGCTGGTCGTGCGTGCTTTTGAGAAAGTCGACCAGCTGGTTACCGAGAATTAATCGGTAGTACGTCGCCTTGTATGCGTTGCGTCAGAATTCGTTGGTGACGCATCCAAAAGCGATGACCGACGGGTGACCGATCAGTTGCGCGTTTGTTAGTACCGTTGTGCAATACGAAAAGGCCACCTCGCGGTGGCCCTGGTAACGCTCTATTTATCTACTGCGTTAGGACTCAATACGCTGATATTCACCGGCATCAGCGGTCATGCTACTTACCACCATAATGGCGATGAAAGAAGCGATGAAGCCGGGGATGATTTCATAGATGCCGGGGCCACCCATAAACTCGCCGTTCCAACCCAGTGCGATCCAGATAATAACGGTGAGAGCACCTACCACCATGCCTGCAATGGCACCCGCGCCGTTGGTGCGTGGCCACATGAGTGACAGAAGGATTAACGGACCGAAAGCGGCACCAAAACCTGCCCAAGCGTTACTCACCAGGCCGAGTACCTGTGACTCTGGATCAGAGGCGATAATGGCGGCTATCAGGCCTACCAGCACGACACAAATCCGGCCAACGGTAACGGTCTGCTTTTCCGATGCTTGTTTGTTCAGGAACAGGCGGTAGATATCCTCTGTCAGTGATGAAGACGCCACCAGAAGCTGGCTGGAAATAGTACTCATCACTGCCGCCAGAAGGGCCGCAAAAAGGAAGCCGGTCACCAGCGGATGGAATAAAAGCTCTGCCAGGATAATAAAGATAGTTTCGGGATCCTGAATTTCCAGGCCATTACGAATAGCGTAAGCCCGGCCAAAAATACCGAGCGAGATGGCGCCAATCAGGGAAATAGCCATCCAACCCATACCAATATTACGGGCGGTAGGCACATCTTTCAGATGCCGGATAGCCATAAAGCGCACGATAATATGCGGCTGACCGAAATAACCCAGCCCCCAGGTCACCGCCGAGAGCCAGCCAATAAAGGTCAAGCCCTCTGTCCACGACAGTAGCGTTGGATCGACTTCATTAAGGGTCTGGGTTGCTTGGCTGAAGCCTCCACCGCCTTCGCCGAACAGCACCACTGCGGGCATGATAATTAGCGCCAGCATCATAATGCAGCCTTGTACAAAGTCCGTCAGGCTTACGGCCAAAAAGCCGCCCACTACGGTGTAGACAAGTACCACGCCCAGCGTGATGATGATGCCGGTTGCATAATCGCTTAGGCCACCAACATTCACCAAGCCAGAAAACGCACTTTCGAATAGCTTACCGCCAGCCACCAAGCCTGACGCGGTGTAGACCGCGAAGAAGATGACGATGACAATCGCCGAGACCGTTTTCAGTGACATTGCCCGGGTCGGGAATCGGTTAGCCAAAAAGGCGGGGATGGTGATTGCATTGCCATAGTGAACGGTCTGTTCACGCAGGCGGGGTGCAACCAGAAGCCAGTTGAAGAAGGCCCCGACGAACAGGCCGATGCCGATCCAGGCAGAGCCCAGGCCCGATACAAACATCGCGCCAGGTAAACCCAGCAGCAGCCAGCCACTCATGTCTGAGGCACCCGCTGAAAGAGCGGCTACTTTAGGACTTAAGGTACGACCGCCTAGCACGTAATCTTCAGAGGTGGATGTCGATGTGCGCATCGCATAAAGCCCGATGCCGATCATCAGCGCAAAGTAAGCAAAAAGGCTGATCCAAACGCCAATAGCCATGAAATTCTCCCGTTTATCAAGTCGGATAGCACCGACCGGTGAGTGCGCTTACCGAGCTATGCTTGGTAATAGCACAGACTTATTGTTGTTAACCCTATTTCTTGTTAACCCAGCCTTTTGTTCACGCTGTGACCTGCAAACATTTGGCGAAGGTACCGTCAAAAAGAGGTTTCAAGCGTTTATTTGCCATATTCCCTGTGCCTAATGCCCCCCTTCTGTGGAGGGGGCATGTAAAGGCCGTTACGCTTTTATTTTCAACCATGAGAGATCCTTTTTGAGGAGTTCAGGTTTTCCATTTAGATGAGCTATTTACTCATCGCCTAGCGCCAGCAAGGACGCATTCCCGCCTAAAGCGGCCGTATTGTTAGTAATCGTCTTTTCAGTGATAAAACGCTGCAGGTAATTCGGCCCGCCTGCTTTAGGGCCTGTACCTGAAAGCCCTTGTCCACCAAAGGGTTGAACGCCTACTACGGCCCCAATGATATTACGATTAATGTACACATTGCCCGCACGAATTTTCTGTGCAATGCCCGCAGCAAAGGATTCATTACGGCTATGGACCCCAAACGTTAGCCCGTAACCCCGGCTATTGATGTCGCTGATCACCTGGTCAAGCTCGCTGGCCTTATAGCGCACAATGTGCAGTATAGGGCCGAATTGTTCGCGGGTTAACGCATTGATACTGTCGATAGTAAAGGCCACGGGGGCCACGAAGGTACCGTTTTCGGTGTGCTCGGCTGACATGGGCGTTTCGGCGACCAGGCGATCTTCCCCTTTAAGCTTTTCGATATGCTCAAGCAGGCCCTTGCGCGCCTCCTCGTCGATTACCGGGCCAACGTCAGTACCCAAATCGCGCGGATCACCGATACGCAGCTCGTTCATTGCGCCTTTTAAAATCGTGATGACGCGGTCGGCAACGTCGTCTTGCAGGTAAAGAACTCGCAATGCCGAGCAGCGTTGACCAGCGCTTTGGAACGCAGACTGGATAACATCCACCACGACCTGCTCGGGAAGCGCGGTAGAGTCGACAATCATGGCGTTCATGCCGCCGGTTTCAGCAATCAGCGTGGGCAGCGGCGCATTTTCACGCGCAGCCAAGGCACGGTTGATGATCTGCGCCGTGTCGGTGCCGCCGGTAAATACCACGCCAGTAATGCGTGGGTCAGAGGTCAACACGCTGCCCACGGTCGGGCCATCGCCTGGCAGCAACTGAACCACATCGCGTGGCAAGCCCGCTTCATAAAGTAGCTCGATCACCCGGTGGGCGACAATTGACGTTTGCTCGGCAGGCTTGGCCAGCACGGTATTGCCCGCAACCGCCGCCGCAACAATCTGCCCGCAGAAAATCGCCACCGGGAAGTTCCACGGACTGATCGCGGCAAACACGCCTTTACCGCCCATGATTAGCTGGTTGGATTCACCGGTCGGGCCAGGCAGCTCAATCGGCTCGCCGAAGGAGTCTTCCGCGCGCATGGCGTAATAGCGGCAGAAATCGACGGCTTCTTTGATCTCGTCCACACCGTCCGTTAAGAGCTTGCCGCCTTCGCGTGAGCAAAGGGTCATAAGCTCCGGCATGTGCTCTTCCATCAGGTCAGCCAAACGGCGCAGCACGGCAGCACGTTCGGTAACCGGCGTGGTTTCCCAGCGCGGGAAGGCATTCCAGGCAGCGTCAAGCGCCTTGGTGGCCTGTTCTTTGGTTGTCCACTGAACGCTGCCTACGCTTTGACGGCGATCAAAGGGGCAGGTCACGTTGTGGGTATTGGCAGCATCGTCCGCCACATCGAACGCCAGCAGCGGTTTGACCGGGTACTGCTTATCCATAAAGACGGCCATCTTATCCATTAACGGATAGAAGTGGCTGCGGATATTCAGGTTGACGCCTCGCGAGTTGCGCCGCTTGGACCCGTAAATATCCTTGGGTAGCGGAATCTGCGTATTGGCTAAGGATGTCTGCTTACGCAGAGCCTCTATGGGGTGCTGGCAAAGCCATTCAACCGGCACGTCGGGATCGACCAATTGGTGAACAAACGACGAATTCGCGCCGTTTTCCAGCAAGCGGCGAACCAGATAGGGGAGCAGGTCTTTGTGCGCGCCGACTGGCGCGTAGATGCGGCAGTACGTACCTTGGGGAGCGCGCTTCAGGGCGGCTTCATAAAGGGCTTCGCCCATGCCGTGCAAACGCTGGAACTCAAACGGACGACTATCGTGATTGGCTAATTCAAGAATAGTCGTAACCGTATGCGCGTTATGGGTCGCAAACTGGGGGAAAATGCGCCCGAGGGTGTCGTTTGACAGCAGGAACTGAGCACAGGCCAGGTAGGCAACATCCGTGCACGCCTTGCGGGTATAGACGGGATAGCCGTCGACACCTAACTGCTGAGACTCCTTGATTTCGCTATCCCAGTAAGCGCCTTTCACCAAACGCAGCGGAATTTCATCACCTTGCTCATCCGCCAAGCGGTTAATGTAGTGCAGTACCGGCAGGGCGCGCTTGGAGTACGCCTGCACGACCAGTCCAAAGTGTTCCCAGCCTTTTACCGCATCGCTTGAGTAAACGTCGCGGAAAACTTCCAACGAAAGCTCCAGACGGTCAACTTCTTCGGCATCAATGGTGACCGCCACATCCAGCTCGCGAGCTTTGGTGACCAGCTTGATAACTGTATCAACCAGCTCTGCCAGCACCTGTTCGCGGCGACCAAACTCATAGCGGGGATGCAGCGCTGAGAGTTTGATCGATACCGAAGGCTTGGGCGTTTTATCACTTAAGTGCTGGGACGTTTTACCCACCTGCTCTATGGCGCGGGCGTAGTCGTCAAAGTAGCGTTTGGCATCATCGTGGGTGCGTGCGGCTTCACCCAGCATGTCGTAGGAGTAGGTGTAACCTTTATTGAATAGCGGCTTGGAGCGTTTTAACGCTTCGTTAATATCACGGCCCAATACGAACTGCTTGCCCATGATTTTCATCGCTTCAACCATCGCGCGACGAATCACAGGCTCACCCATACGATTAACCATGCGGTTAATAAACGTCGCAGGCTGGCCATCTTTAGGGTGATCAAGCTTCAGGACACGGCCGGTCATTAACAGGCCCCATGTGGAGGCGTTTACCATCCACGACTCACTTTTGCCGGCATAAGATTGCCAGTCAGCGGGGCCAAGCTTATCTTCAATCAGCGCATCAGCGGTGGCTTTGTCGGGAATACGCAGCATCGCTTCAGCCAGACACATCAGCATTAGCCCTTCGTGGGTATCCAGGCTGTACTGCTGTAGGAGCTCATCAATGGTATCTACCGCCGTGTCCATTTCACGAACATCGTGGATGAGCGCTGCGGTATTGGCTTCAATGCGGGAAAAATCGTCGCGATCCGCATCCAGCCACGTGATTAATTCGCTGACGTAGGTTTCTTCGTCCACAAGGTAGTGGTCGCTTACCTGAGCCATCAGCGTATCAAGGTCCGTTTGCCAGGTGGCAGAGTCACGCATGTTTTTAGCGTTGAGCATTGAGGCCCCCGTAAATTTACATAAAACGAGTAGGTGGTAGGGCATTTCGCCCAAGCTGCGCTCGAATGTAGAGTGGTCTGTGTTTCCGTGTATGTCGTTTTCTCGGTAAAACGTGTCAATTTCGCGGCAAGCAGAGCTACTTTGCGACCTTAGTAGTGTGTGCTTGATGCTGCCAGTGGTTTTTTGAGCATAGTGGAGGATGCTGTCGTTAGCGAAACCGGTGCCTCTTGGCGTAGAGCACGGGGCGATATGCCGTAGCTGCGCCGAAACGCATGAGAGAGTGCGCTCTGGTTGGCAAATCCTGTTTGAATGGCAATGTCGGTTAACGGCAACCGACTTTGCAAAATCAACTGACGAGCCGCGTGAAGTCGTCGGCGCTTAACGTATTGCCAAGGCGAAAGTCCTGTCTGATTACGGAAGCACTCTGAAAAGTGGGCTTCACTGAGGCAGGCAAGCCTGGCCAAGTCAGCAACGCGCAGCTCATCGGCCAAGTGGCGGTTAATAAAGCGGTCGATAAGAGAGACATCAATTCTGCGCAGAGAAGCCGATGGGGTATGCTCAAGGCGCGCTTTGAGCGAGCCCAGTAGCGTGGCGGCCAAGCGGTCTTGCTGAAACGAGACAGGTGAGGTATCAAACCCTTGGGCAAGCTCGCTTTCCATAAACGCCAGGTAGTGGCGTAAAGGGTTATCTAACGCAAAAAAGCGCGGCACATCAAACAGGGCGACCAGCTCGCGGTGTTCACCTGTCAGGGCGGGCGCATTTTCTGGCAGATCAATAATCAACTGCCGGTTATGACCATGGCCTGAGTAGTAGTGCTCGTGATTGGCAGGCACGATACAGCCTGAGAACGCATTTACACGTCCGCCGAGCCCCTCAATTTCAAACTCCGAGGAACCACACAACGTAATCACAATTTGGTGAAAGTCATGTGCGTGATGATGGGTTGCGCTCGCCAGCGGTATTTTGCGAATAGTACTGGGCATCAGGTTGTCTCCTCGGCGCTTTCAACCGCATCTACGTTTGACGCAAGGCGGTATGAGCCGCCAGATGATCTCGTAATACTTGTAGCTCCGCTTGCCCTTCCTGATTTAATAGCGGTTTGCCTTGGGCGATTTGCCAGCGTCGCCCATGCAGCTCCATTAAACGCGACGCTCTGCGTCGAATGCCGTCCAGATAGTCATTATGACGTATTGGATAGCCGATAATCGTATCCCACTCGGCTTCGCTCACTTGGCTATCCAGGGCCTTGTCAAACAGTGCCAGCAAATCCTTTGGCTCGGTACGGTAGCGCGGCGTACCTACCGTCATCAGGGCTAATAAAACAGCACCTATCACCAGCAGGCAGACGCCGAGTACCAGTAGGTACAGTGCCATGCATCCACTCCTGTGCTCTTTAATGAATTGAATGCTTAAGTATACGCGCGACCTCTTGAAGACAAAAATTTTAAACGATGGCGAACTTTTTCGGCGCAAGGTGTCTGAAGTAGTACGACAACGTAGCGATAGCAGTCGCTAATAGTGTTGTCCTAGCTATTGTTTCTCGATCCCTTGCTTCCGCTGCCTTTTGGGCAGCGGTTTTTTTATGCGCCACTGTTTTTTCATACGCACATCGTTATCAATGGCGGCGAATGGTTAACAAGGCCATAAGAATATCGCGCCGGGTCACGATGCCGACGAGTCGCTGTTGTTCAACCACCGGGTAAACCTTGGGTTTGTCTCCGAGCATTTCCTGGGCAAGGTCTGTGATGCTTTTGTTAGGTGTGGTGGTAAGCACCTCTTCGCGCATCAGCTCACCCACCAGTGGCGACTCATGGTCATGGTATAAGCAGTCAAGCACACGGCCTAGTACATCTTTCTCAGAAATATAACCGATTAATCGATCTGCCATATCGACTACCGGCACACCAGGCAGGCGATGAAGTGCCAGCCCTTGTGACAGCGTGGTAATTGAGGTAGATGGCGAAACGCGGTAACAATCCTTGGACATGATATCGCGGACAATATGCGGGCTTGGGTGTTTCATCTTGGCACTCCTTACGCACACTTTCATTTACCTTACTTGTGTGTGCAGCATTTGGCGAAGGCATCGTGGCTAAGTGCAACGTTTATGATGTTATTCGATAATAGGGTGAGTAACGTCTTAAACGTATTTACTCACTGTAGATGATTTAGGCGTAGTTGATGTAGGTGGACGCCACGCCTATTCAACGCTTTGCTGAACGTGACTCAAAGGAGCTTTACATGGATGCACGCGAATACCTGAACCGCAAAGGCGTCGGTGTCGAGCGGGAATCTGACCGCCCCAATACCCTTGAGGAAAAATCCTGGGAGCGAGCCCGCGGGGCAGGGGAGCAGCGGCCCAAGTCGGGTACCCCTCATGATTGGGAGGATTGGGAGCGCTATCACGACGAGCTGGCGAAAGATGCCAGCGAGCTAGAGCAAAAAATTGATAAGCAGGCACATCGAAAAGAGACACTTGAGGCAACGCCTGCCGAGCAGGCGCACGTGGCGGTAGAGCACTTTACGCCTCCTAAGCCATCGTCAGCGCCCCATCCGCATGTCGCCAACCCCGATGCGCAAGTTGTAAGGCCTGACATCACGCTTGGCGAGCCTCACTCAAGTGCTGATCAACCTTCGGCCAGGCGTGCGGATAGCGAGCCAGGCGCACTCAAGGCAGCCTATCTCGCCTTGGCTGTTTTGCTCCCGCCGTTAGCACTGGGGCTCACCGGCGCGGGAGGCACGCGCCTGCTTATTGGCATTGTGTTAACGCTGCTGGGTTGGCTGCCTGGGGTTATCTATGCACTTGTGTGGCTCCAGCGTCGTTAACTTATTGCTTGGTTGTTGGTTTACCTGTTGGCAGACCCTGAGAAATCCGTATAATTTGCGTAAACTCTTTCTAAGAAACGAGGTTTACGGTGGGCTATCTAATTAGCGTGACAGCGCTTTGGGCGTTTTCCTTTTCTTTAATCGGGGTTTATCTAGCGGGGCAAGTCGATAGTTATTTCGCGGTGCTTGTGCGGGTAACCCTGGCGATGCTGGTTTTTTTACCCTTTTTGCGCCCCAGCCTGCTACGCGGCAAACAGCGTATTACGCTGATGGCGCTTGGCGCCATTCAACTTGGGGTGATGTACACCTTTCTTTATCAGTCGTTTCTACTGCTTTCAGTGCCAGAAGTGCTGCTCTTCACCATCTTTACGCCGGTGTATATCGCTTTACTGGATGATCTGTTGTTTGGCCGTTTCACGCCTATCTACTTACTTACCGCGCTATTGGCCGTTGTGGGGGCTGCTGTCATTCGCTATGACGGGATCGACAGTGGCTTCTGGCTCGGTTTTTTTGTGGTCCAGGGGGCCAATCTCTGCTTTGCGCTAGGCCAGGTCGGGTATCGCCGCTTGGCCGCAGACTTGCCGGCTGACCTTGCGTGGCATAACGTTTTTGGATGGTTTTTCATTGGCGCCATGGTCGTTGCACTACCGGCTTATTTATTGTTCGGCAATAGTGCGGCGTTACCCAGCACACCGCTGCAGTGGGGAGTGCTTGCCTGGCTTGGTCTGGCCGCCTCTGGTGTGGGGTATTTTGCCTGGAACCAAGGCGCTACCCGCGTCGATGCCGGTACTTTGGCGATCATGAATAATGCACTCATCCCGGCCGGGTTATTGGTTAACCTTGTCATCTGGAGCCGTGAGGCCGATATCGTTCGACTACTGCTGGGCGCACTGATCATGGCGGCCTCGCTCTGGTTGAATCACTGGTTACTCCAGCGACGTAAGGTAGCGGCAGCCTAAGAGTTTCTCTTGATTTGGTTAGGCGTATTTGCCCGATACTCCCGGTATCCCCATAATGTCAGGCTGATGCTAGCGAGAGCCGCCCATGCCTAACACGTCACCACCCACTTCAGCGCCGCTAACCGGCCAAGGAAGCTCACGGCCCTTTAAAACGATTGGCTTAATTGGGCGCTTGGGCAGCGAGAAAGTCATCGACTCGTTGCAGCGGCTCATTAGCTACCTGGTCGAGCATGATTACAGCGTTTTGATTGAAGACCGTACGGCAACGGCGCTTCCCCAACACGGGCAGCCGGAAGCCAGCCGCCGTATGCTGGGCGAGCTTTGCGACCTTGTTATTGTGATCGGCGGGGACGGTAGCCTGTTAGGCGCCGCCCGCACATTGTGCCGCAGCGGGACACTGATGTTAGGCGTTAACCGTGGCCGCTTAGGGTTTCTTACCGATATCTCGCCTGACGAGCTGGAAAGCCGGGTGGGCGAAGTATTGGCGGGCGAATTTGAAATTGAGCAGCGTTTTTTGCTGGAAGCGGTGCTTTATCGTAACGGCGTTGCGGTCGGCAATGGTGATGCATTGAATGAAGTCGTCGTGCATCCGGGTAAAGCCGTCCGCATGATTGAATTTGAACTGTTTATTGATGGTCAGTTTGTTTACAGCCAGCGCAGCGATGGCTTGATTATCGCAACGCCTACCGGCTCTACCGCGTATGCACTTTCCGGCGGTGGCCCCATCATGCATCCCAAGCTTGATGTCGTGACGCTGGTGCCGATGTTCCCGCATACGCTTTCCAGCCGACCGATTGTGATTGATGCCGCCAGTGAGATTCGAATTCATATTGGTGAAACCAACCAGACCTACCCGCACATTAGCTGCGATGGACAAACCCGGGCAGTTGCTAAGCCGGATGATGTACTGGTGATAAAGCGCAAAGCCGAACGTGTGCAGCTTGTGCATCCTATCGGACATAACTTCTATGATGTGCTGCGCAGTAAATTGGGTTGGAGCCACCGGTTAGGGGATTAAGCATGGCAGGCTACGACCTGATTGGTGATGTTCACGGCTGCGGTGCCACGCTAGTCACCTTGTTAGAAATGCTGGGTTACCGCGAACAGCGTGGCGTTTATCGCCATCCGCAGCGTAAAGTTATCTTTTTGGGTGACCTGATTGACCGTGGCCCACGTATTCGCCTCGCCGTCACCGTTGCGCGACGCATGGTCGAGGAGGGCGAAGCCTATATTGTGATGGGCAATCACGAACATAATGCACTCGCCTATATGCACCCGGCGCCACCCGGTAGCCATAAGCGTTGGCTGCGTGAGCATACGCCGCGCCATAATCGCATCATGGAAGACACGTTGGCGCAGTATCAGGACTACACCAATGAGTGGGATGACACGCTCGCCTGGTTTAAAACACTGCCGCTTTTTTTAGAAATCGACGGTATTCGCGTGGTACATGCCTGTTGGGACGATAGGTTGATCGAGCAGTTAAAACAGCGCCTGCCTGATGGCCGTATGGATACGCGATTTTTGATCGAATCTACTGATCCTGGCACACAAGCCTATCGCATCATTGACCGATTAACCCGTGGGGCCAACATTCCCTTGCCTGGCGGTATCGCGATTCATTCAGGCGATGGCTATACACGGCAAAGCTTTCGAGCGCATTTTTGGGCCGCTAATCCAACCCGTTGGGGTGATGTGGTTTTTCAACCCGATCACTTGCCTGGCGACCTGGAAACACGTCTATTAACCGAAAACGAGCGCCAGCGTTTGAGTTACTATGGGCCGGAGCAGCCGCCTCTGTTTATAGGCCATTACTGGTGTGAAGGTATTCCTGCGTTACCTGCTCCCAATATTGCGTGTTTGGATTATAGTGCTGTCAAGTATGGCCGTTTGGTCGCCTATCGATGGGACGGCGAAACACCGCTGAATGCAGATAATTTCGTTTGGGTAGAAGTGATTAAAGAAGAACGTTCCCAAGCCAATTTATATGGAAACGATTTTTATTAACCTATGTTGTCTTAATATACAAGGCTTTACATTTTTTTTATAAAACTGCTGAACTAACTGTGCGGTCGGCCATCAGAGTAGGTGTTCCCTTGAATGATCCCTTGCTTTATCCGGCGGCCCCCTCCGCCGGTTTTTTTTGGCCATGATTTTTTGCTTATGGTATTTGTCTTCATGCAGCAATAGTCGATGAAGGGGTTGGTTTTCAAAGGCGAGGGCCTCAATAGGGAGAGTTTATGCACCCCGTAATGCACTTACCAAGTGATGCTGATACGCAGGAACTGCGTAAAGCACTTTGGCACTATCGAATTGGGCATCGCATTACAGAAGAAGCCGAGGGCCCTCTGCTTTGGATAGCCGACCCACGTCAGCACGCAGAGCTTAAAAGCCTGGTAGCGCGCTGGGAGCGTGGCGAAGCACTTATTGTTGATCAGCCCGCCAATCGTCGCTACGCATCCGGCAATATACTAACCACCTTGCGCCATGTTCCTGTTACCGCTATCGCGATGGCTATTAGTCTTGTGATATTTGCGTTAACGGGGGTGTTGGGTGATAGCGTCGTGATGGCGTTAACCATCGTGCCGATAGAAATTTCGGGCAATCAGTTTGTATATCGCAGCTTAACCGATGGGCTAATAAACGGGCAGGTATGGCGGCTGCTTTCACCGGCATTCCTGCACTTTGGCTGGATGCACTTGATCTTCAACCTTATGTGGTTATGGTACTTTGGGCGCCAGGTGGAGGTGCTACAAGGCAGCCGTACCATGTTGCTTCTGCTTTTAGTTGCGGGTATCGGCGCTAATCTTGCGCAATATTTTACCGGAACCGTGCTGTTTGGCGGTATGTCGGGCGTGGTTTATGCCCTGCTAGGGCATGTTTGGGTGATGTCGCGACGTGCGCCACAACGTGGTTTTTTCGTTCCTCAAATGCTGGTTGTGTTTATGTTGGGGTGGATGGTGTTCACCATGACCGATATGGCCAGTTGGGTAGGTTTTGGCAATGTCGCTAACGAAGCACATTTAGGTGGGCTCCTCGTCGGGCTTATTACTGGCGTGTATTATTCGTCTCGCCGTTTGAAAACAGATTAAGAGATCCGTAATGAGCGATATGACGTTCGATAAAATGATCAACCAAATGACACCTGCGATTTATGAAAGCCTTAAGCAAGCGGTGTCGCTGCGTAAGTGGCCCGACGGTCGCTTTCTTACCGCTGAGCAAACAGAGCTGTGTCTGGAAGCGGTGATGCGCTTTGAGGCTGAAAATAACGTGCCTGAAGAGAAACGCGTGGGTTATCTGGAGCAGCGTACCTGTGGAGCGGCGTCTTCTGGCGCAGGTGTTACGCCAGAAATGGCAGGTTTGGGACGGGATGCAACGCGTGGTTGAACAGGCAGTGCAAGGGTGTTTACGCAAGATGTCGGTCGTATTGCCTGACCGGCCGGGCGACCAGGTGAGTTACCATTTGCGTGCTGGGGATCAGCACATCCCCCTCAATTCGCGCGTAGGCAAGCCGATATCGCTTCATTGGAGCGGCGCTATTGCTTGTACTCACTGCGGTCGAGCGACTAAAAAAAGCTTTGCTCAAGGGCATTGTTATCCGTGCTTCAAGCGCTTGGCGCAGTGCGATACCTGCATCATGAAGCCTGAGACGTGCCACTTTTTTCAAGGCACATGCCGCGAGCCTGAGTGGGGCGAAACGCATTGTTTCCAACCGCATATCGTGTATTTGGCGAACTCATCGGGCTTAAAAGTTGGCATCACCCGTAAAACACAGATGCCGACTCGTTGGATGGACCAAGGCGCTATCCAGGCGCTTCCCATACTTGAGGTCGACACGCGTCAGCAGTCAGGTTTCGTCGAGATGCTTTTCAAAGAGCAGGTAAGCGACCGAACCAATTGGCGGGCTATGCTGAAAGGGGAGGTGGAGACGCTTGATTTAATTGCCGAACGTGATCGCCTGTTGGAAACGCTTGATGGCGGTTTGAATCAGCTGCGCGACCAGCATGGCAATGACGCAATTCGTGAGCTGGATGAAACGCCCTACACGTTTGATTACCCGGTGGAGACGTTTCCACGCAAAGTGACTTCCCATAATTTTGACAAACAACCCTTGGTCGAAGGCGTGTTACAAGGCATTAAAGGACAGTATCTCATCCTTGATAGTGGAGTGATTAATCTTCGTAAATTCACGGGTTACGAAATCACCCTAAGGTAAATCGGCTAGCCAGAGTGGCGAGCGTTGACTAAGGTTAGTGGAGTGTTCTTTCACTAAGCCTAACGCAATGCAAGGAAGCCTCAATGCCTTGGCTAAAACTTCTTCATATAGCCTCGCTTGTTGTCTGGTGCGGCTCGCTGCTGTATCTGCCTGCGTTACTCAGCTATACGCTGCAACTTCGTAAAGACGCAGGCTTTGCTCAGGGTTCTCCTCCCATGCCACGGTTTTTTTATATTTCTGTGGCAACACCGGCAGCGCTAATTGCCATATTTTCCGGCACGCTTCTCTTTATCTTGCATGGTTTGGTGGGCGGCTGGCTGGTGCTCAAGTTAGGCGCTGTTGTTGCCATGGTGGCTGCCCACGGCGCCTATGGATGGCTAATTTTACGTCTGGAAATGGGGATTTATAAAGGCGTAAAAACGGCGTTAATACTCGCGTTTTTGGTGGCCCTGGCGGGGATTCTTTGCGTGCTTGGGCTGGTATTAGCCAAGCCGCTGGATTGGAGCTAGCCCGCCATGACCACTATCGCATCACTCTTCAACTTCGACACCGACGGCGTGTTCATACACGAGTTGGCCGCCCAGCCAGCCAGCCAACGCTACCAGTCCGGCGGTTACCACAGAAACCGCAATGCCCCAGGGCAGCACCAACTCCGGTTCGCTAAACCGGATCAGCCAGTTAAGCGAAGCAAGCGAGAGCATGACAACAGCGACAATAGCGTGGCTCCAGCCGGTAATGAGACGGCGAATTTGGCCTACGCTCACCAGGTCAATGATGCCTGCAATACTCGCCAGCCAGCCCCCAAGCGCCCCTATACCCGCCAGCCACAAACTTACGCGCAGCCAGAAAGGATCGTCGGTATACCAGTATCCCAAATCGCAGGCTACCAGGGCCATCAGTGCAGCCACGGGAAAGTGAACCATCAGCGGATGCAGCGGGTGGCCAGAAATAGAAGCGCGACTTTTGATATTACGCCTATTGGAGTTTGCCATTATCACTTCCTGTGGGCAGAAAAAAGGAATAAACAATGAGGGAACGCTACTTATATCACGTCGCCTTGCTGTGTATTCAACGTGCTGTGCCACAGTGGGTCAACCGGTGCATGCTCACTCTGCTGGGCACTCTGACGTTAGGTCTTACAGGCTGCGCGGGTGATAGGTCTATTCTAGACCCCGCTGGGCAAGCTGCACGCGATGTGGTCCTAATCTGGTGGATAATGCTGACATTTGCCACGGTGGTGCTGATTGGCGTGGTGGCGTTATGGCTTTATACCTTCAAACGTAAATACCAGGAACGTACGCCTCAAGAGGAGCGCAAAATTGCTCGCCGCTGGATTATTGGTGGGGGCATTTTACTGCCTGTTTTGAGTGTTACAGCGTTACTTATTTTTGGGGTGCCGACTGGCAAGCGAATGTTGCCGCTACCGTTGGGCCAGCCTCCTGAAGTAATTGAGGTGATCGGCCATCAATGGTGGTGGGAAGTTCGCTACCCGGGAGCAGAAGGCGGAGAAGTCGTCACCGCGAACCAGCTCATCATGCCTGCGGGGGAACCTGTAGATTTTCACGTTACCTCCGCTGATGTTATTCACTCCTTTTGGGTGCCCAGGCTAGGTGGCAAGATCGATATGTTACCCGGGCGCACCAATGTTATTCGTCTTGAGGCTGATGCGCCGGGCGTCTTTGGTGGTCAGTGCGCGGAGTTTTGCGGTGCTCAGCATGCGAATATGGAGTTTTACGTTGAAGCTGTAGAACGTGAAGCGTATGACGCGTGGCTCGCTGAACGGCAGGAAGAGCGCTTGGCCGAACGGGCACTTGCAAATGATGACTTTGCCCAAGCGCGGGATGAGTTTGCATCTACCTGTGCCAGCTGCCATAGCGTTGCTGGGCTCTCTGCCTCCACTATTGGGCCTGATCTTTCTGATATTGGTGCGCGCTATACCCTGGGCGCGGGCACGCTCCCCATGGAGGAGGGCGCCATTCACTACTGGTTGGAAAATCACCAAACGCTTAAGCCGAGTAACAAAATGCCATCTCATAACCATATGGATACTGCCACCTTGGAGTCCCTGGGTGCTTGGCTGGAGACCTTGACCCCATGACAACGATTGATCGCGACGCAACTGGCCCTGAAGATCTTCAAAAGTTACACAATGACCTTGCAGAGGTATGGGCAAATCCTCCTGGTTTAAAAGCGTTAACCATTGTTAACCACACCACGCTTGGCCTTCGATTTATGGTCACCGGGATGGCCTTCTTTCTGTTTGGCGGCATTTTGGCGATGCTGATTCGCACGCAGATTGCGACACCCGATCAAGGCTTTTTAACGCCCGAAATCTATAGTCAAGTCACCACCATGCACGGCACGGTGATGATGTTTTTGTTCGCCATTCCCATTTTGGAGGGCTTGGCGATCTATATGATCCCCAAGATGATTGGCGCGCGTGACCTGGTGTGCCCGCGGTTAACCGCGCTGGGCTACTGGTGTTATCTGTTTGGCGGCATCATTCTTTCTTTCAGCATGGTGCTGGAAATGGCGCCGGACAGCGGCTGGTTTATGTACACGCCGCTTAGCAGTAGCGAGTATTCGCCAGGCCTCGGTTCCGATTTCTGGCTGTTGGGGATCACCTTCGTTGAGATTTCGGCACTTTCAGCCGGGGTAGAGTTGGTGGTTTCCATTCTACGAACCCGTACTCAAGGGATGGCGCTGCACAAGATGCCGCTGTTTGCGTGGTACATTTTGGCCATGGCGCTGATGATTGTGGTGGGGTTTCCGCCCCTTATTCTGGGCAGTATCTTGCTAGAGCTTGAGCGTGCTGTAGGCATGCCATTTTTCGACATCGCAGGCGGCGGCGACCCGGTACTCTGGCAGCACCTGTTCTGGCTATTTGGCCACCCAGAGGTTTACATCATCTTTCTGCCGGCTGCCGGCATTGTTTCGACGCTGATCCCCGTCTTCGCCGGTCGGCCTATTGTAGGCTACGGCTGGGTTGTATTCGCCATTACCGTGATGGGATTTATTAGCTTTGGGCTATGGGTCCACCACATGTTTACGGTGGGGATCCCCCAACTGGCTCAGGCATTTTTCTCAGCTGCCAGTATGCTGGTGGCGATACCTACCGGTATTCAAATTTTTGTCTGGTTGGCCACACTGTGGCTTGGTAAACCCAAAATGAAACTTCCGATGTTATGGATCGTCGGATTTTTGGTCATTTTTGTGTGCGGTGGTTTAACCGGCGTTATGTTGGCGCTAGTGCCCTTTAACTGGCAGGTGCATGACACGCACTTTGTCGTGGCGCATATGCACTATGTACTGGTAGGCGGCATGCTTTTCCCGTTAATGGCCGGGCTTTACTACTGGTTGCCGCTCTTTTCAGGGCGGATGCCCTCTGAAACGATTGGCAAATGGGGCTTCTGGCTAGTGTTTATTGGCTTCAATGCCACCTTTTTGATTATGCACTGGACAGGTCTTTTGGGAATGCCCCGGCGGGTTTATACCTATGACACGGGATTGGGCTGGGATATTTTTAACCTGCTGTCCTCAGTCGGCGGCTTCGTGATGTCGGCAGGGTTCGTCATGGTGCTGATTGATATCGCGCTGCACTTTCGCTACGGCAAACCCGCTAAAACCAATCCATGGAATGCGGATACACTGGAGTGGGCCAATAAACTGCCACCGACTCCCTATAACTTTGTCAGCTTGCCTCTTATTGAAACACGCCACCCGCTTTGGGAGCACCCAGAGTTGCCGCAGGAGATGGAAGAAGGCAAATACGGCCTGGCCTCAGCAGACCACGGTCGCCGCGAGATGTGGGGCACCGACCCGCTAACCGGCAAAGTGCGTGAAGTTATTCATGTGCCCAGTAACTCCTGGTGGCCGCTTTTTGCTGCTATGGCGCTGGCGATAGTGTGTATCAGCCTGTTATTGCGCTGGTACCCGTTGGCCGGTTTGGGGGCAGTGGTGGCGGTCGTTTGCCTGCTGCGCTGGTCGTGGGAGAACGGGGCCCATCCTAAAGCGGCGCCTAACGCTAATGTTACGCCTGGCGACCCACCGCTGCACTCCCGAACCATGGATGGCCCCGGCGTTTGGGCCATGACAACCGCAATGATCGCCAATGGATCTTTTTTCCTATCTTATCTATTTGGCTGGTTCTATCTGTGGACGATATCGCCTGAATGGCGGATGCCCGAGACATCGCCGCTTTCCTTAATAGCGCTTGTCATCGCGGGTGGCGCATTACTGGGTGGTGCGGCGTTAATGGAGAAGAGCGTACGCGGGCTGCGTAAGCAACATGAGCGTGGCTTGGCGTTTAACTTTTACGGCGCCGCGCTATTGGGCGGCATTCAGTTTGCGCTGATTTTATGGGTAATGGTACGCGCTAACCTGGCGGTTACTGAAACGTCGCATGATGCAATTCTGATGGTAGGCCTCTACTACGCGCTGCTGCATAGCGCCTTGGGGGCGGTACTTTCCCTGCTCCAGGGCTTACGTGTTGGTTACCGCTATGTGGGATTGCATGCGCCGTTTGAACCGGTAGTCGTCGCTTATTTCTGGCGCTATAACGTGGTGGTGTTCTGGATATTGGTTGTTGCGCTGGCCGTGTTACCGCGCGTGATTGGAGGCTAAGCGATGAAAGCAATCGTGCAGCGATTAAATCTTACTCATCCGGGCCATTTTGTAGGTGGGTTGACGCTTTGGAGCATCTGGTTTGTCGCCATTTACGGCGGGCTATCGGTTGCCTGCGCCGTGGTGCCGCCAGAGCCTGACCTGGGGGCATTTAACCATATCAATATCACTCTGTTGTTGCTGAGCCTGGTAACCGCCGTGCTATTGGCCGGGCTTGCTTGGGGGTGTTTTCAGGAAGCTAAACAGCATAAAGGGCGGCAGCACTTTAATGCCTTTGTGTCCGCATGGCTATACGTGTTTTCTGCCTTGGGCGTGGTGTTTGTCGCCGGGCCGATGGTTGGCTTACCGCCTTGTCTGTAAGCGGTAAAGAGCCACCGATGCAGGCGCAGGGGGAGCCAAGCGCCAAAGAAGCGCTGTACACGCTAAACGGCATGTGGTGCACCAGTTGTGCGCTCGCCGTGGAGGGCGTGCTTAGCCACCGAAAGGGGATTGAGAGCATCAGCGTTCACTACCCAACCGCCACACTATGGGTAAAAGGAGCTGCTGAGGCTATCTCGCTCGACACGTTGGCCCCTAAAGTAAAGCGCCTAGGCTACCGGTTAACCGAGCTGGAACCCAGTGCGGACGCGCATGCGCGCCTTGAGCAGGAAAGCCGCTATTTGAGTTTACGCCTGCTGGTGGGGTCCGTGTTTGGCATGTGGACCATGCTGGCATCTCTTTTGATTTACGCAGGAGCGTTGCCCAACCCAACGATTGAGTGGGTCGTCGCTTGGGTATCGGGGGCGTTTTCTATTCCCGTTGTGACCTTTGCTGGGTGGCCGTTTTATCGAGCAGGCCTGCGCACGCTGCGTGCTAAACGTCCGGGTATGGACGTGCTGGTGACTCTCGGCGTTTGGTCTGCGGTCGTGGTGTCGTTCGGGCTTTTATGGCGCGGCTCTGCCGAGGTGTATTTTGATACGGCCGTCATGCTCATTGTGCTTTTGCTAGGCGGGCGGCTAGTGGAAACACTGTGTCGTCATCGCGGGTTAAAAGCCCTTGATGTCCTGCCCCAACCAAAGGGTGAGGTGCTGGTGTGGGAGGGCGCCAAGTGGCAGGTGAAACCCTTGGCGGAGATTCAGCCGAGTGCCAGCGTAATGCTAACGCCAGGTGAGCTTATTGCGCTGGACGGCATTTTGGAAGAGGCCGCGTGGGTGGATACCGCATCGCTGACAGGGGAGAGCACACCTCGCCACTTTCCTAAAGGCGAGCCGGTTTATGCCGGCTGTCGGTTACTAGGCAGCACTAATGTCTGTATGACGGTCACTCATGCCTTTGGCGAACGGCGTCTGGATCGTCTTCGCGACCAAATGCGCCATTACCAGACGCAAAAGGGCGAGCTGCAAAAACTCGCCGACCGCTTTGCTGCCTGGTTAAGCCCCGTGGCGTTGATACTGGGGTTAGCTACTCTGCCGGTGGGGCTATTATTGGGGCTTGGCCTTGAAGATGCCGCCGTTCGAGCGCTTTCAGTTCTGGTCGTTGCATGTCCCTGTGCCGTAGGTTTGGCCGTGCCATTGGCAAGCCTGGCGGGGAGCGGCCGACTGTTAAACCAGGGGATCGCCTTGCGCGACCCGGCAGCGCTTGAAACGCTGGCGAGAGTAAAAACCATTGCGCTGGATAAAACCGGCACGTTAACGAAGGGCGAACCGGTGCTAGTGCATTGGGCAAGCCGTGAAGGGGCGACCGAGCCAGCGGTTAAAGCCACGTTGTATCAAGTGTCAGCCAACAGCCAGCATCCCTTGGCCCAAGCGCTCACGCGTTGGGCGGGTTCTGACCCGACATACGTACCTCGGCAATCCCAGGTGATAGAAGAGGTGCCTGGGCAAGGGGTGCACCTTCACTTGCCAGAACATGGCGATATTTGGCTCGGCAGCCAGCGCTTTTTAAATAGCCAGGGTATTGAGCTACCTGAACATGAAACGGATACCTCACTTGCCGCCTCTGAAGTGGTACTTGCGGACGCCTTGGGCTGGCTAGGCAGCTTCTATCTTGAAAATACGCCGTATGAGGATGCCGCGCCGAGTATTCAATCACTGCAAGCCGATTACTGGGTGGTCATGCTGAGTGGAGATAGGCCTGGCGCCGTTGAGGCGGTGGCTGAGCGCCTTGGGCTGGCGCCGAATGCATGTTTTGCAGAGCGTTCGCCGGAGGCGAAAGCCCGCTTGGTTCAGGGGCTGCCAGGGCCTACGCTGTTTGTGGGCGATGGGGTTAATGACACCTTAAGCTTGGCGGCCGCCGATATTGGGGCAGCCCCTTTCAACGCCAGTGATGCCGCCCGTGAAGGTGCAGCTGCGCATTTACTGAAACCGGGTGTTTCTAGCCTGGTTGAGGGGCTTGCCACTGCTCAGGCAACTCGGCGTGTCATGTTGCAGAATTTAACCCTGTCGGCCGTCTATAATACGCTAGCACTGGGCTTGGTGATCGTGATGGCCATTCCCCCGCTGGTGGCGGTACTGGCCATGGTCGCCAGTTCATTAAGCGTTACACTGAATGCCGCCCGGCTTGCCTGGCGTGATTGAGCATCTGAACCAGCAGGCAATCAAAACGAGAGCGAGGGATAATCCAGTGCCTCGGCCAGCCGTTTTGCCTGATTTTTGACCCAGGAAGGGTCAATTGGCCCCCAACTGATAACCCGGTATTCACCACTGTTATGGCGCTCGCCTTGGGTTGGTTGAAACTGGCATTCAATGTCCAGTTCGGCAAGTGACGCAATCGTATCCTGAGCCGTACGACGCGGCATGCCACAGGCGCTCACGAGCGCAGGTACGCTAGCGACGCCCTGGTCGATCAGGTAAGCCACGTAAAGACGTCGATAAAAGCTGGATTTTGTCTTGCTGAGAGAGTCGGTCATAAAATCTACTGTGTGAATGTCTTATAAATGAGCGCGGACTAAAGCATACTGAACGTCCTCTGCCACAGCCACCGTTTAATACGTATGCCTACTCTCTTTAAAGACGCCATGTCGCATGCGTTAACGCAGACGATTGATGCGCTGCACACGGTGAGCTTTACCTCACAGCTGACGGCGCTTATCAAAACCATTATCCACTTTGACTGTGCGGTGATCATTGGGTACCGGCCTGACAAACACCCTATCTACCTGTTCGATTCCATTCCCGAGCGCCGTGAGCTGCTTTTTCAGCGCTACTTGCTACAGGATTACCAGCAGGACCCTTTTCTGGTGGCGCTCGACCAGGCACCGCGCCAAGGTGTGCTGCGTATGGCCGATGTGGTACCGCCTGCCGGGTATAACGAGTATGCCAGCAACTTCTATCAGCGAACCGGCTGGCAGGATGAACTTTGCCTCGCCATTCGTCTGGATGATGCCCGCTGGATAGTTATCTACCTGGGATTGTTGGCGGAGAGTGGCGGGTTTTCTTCCTCCGATGCCCACTACCTTGAGCTGTATATTGAGCTGCTGGCCGCGCTGTGCCGCAAACAGTGGGGCAATAATCCGCTGTATCTTTCTGAGCCTTTGCAGCCCGATCAGCCGATTAGCCAGCACATTCACCAGGCCATTGGCAGCTTTGGGCAGGCGCATTTAACCCACCGTGAACAGCAGGTGGCTGCCTTGATGGTGCAGGGCCTGGATTCCGACGAGATTGCCGAGCGCCTGCAGATCACCCAAGGTACGGTCAAGAATCACCGCAAACGTATTTACGCTCAGTTGGGGGTGGCATCGTTAAGCGAGCTTTTTGGTTTGTTTATTAATCACGCTATTACCGAACCGCCCGTCACCCAATCCTGATTTCTAGCTCTTTAGGGATATCGCGGATTGCGCCGCCAACTTTTAGTCTATGATCATCTTCTCTAATGGCTAAAAAGGCGAGCATGATGACTGTACAGGCATTGCTTCACGACCTTGAACGGCGTGGTTTAATTGCGCAGACAACTCACCTGGATGAGCTTCAGGCTCTGCTCGAATCACCGCAGACCGTTTACTGCGGTTTTGACCCCACGGCGGGCAGCCTGCATATCGGTCACTTGGTGCCCTTATTGATGCTCAAACGCTTTCAGGATGCCGGCCACCAAGGTGTGGCGTTGGTCGGGGGTGCCACCGGCTTGATTGGTGATCCCAGCTTCAAGGCGGCGGAGCGTTCGCTTAACTCTCCCGAAACGGTTGAGGGTTGGGTTAACGCCTTAAGCGAACAGATTTATTGGTTGATGGCCCCGCACCTCGAAGCGCCCCTGAAAGCGGTTAATAATGCAGAGTGGATTGGCCAGATTAGCGTGATCGACTTCTTTCGCGATGTGGGCAAACACTTCTCGATGAATGCGATGATTAACCGTGAATCCGTTCGTCAGCGTCTTGAACGGCCTGACCAGGGCATGTCGTTTACTGAATTCAGCTATGCGCTGCTGCAATCCTATGACTTTGCCCACCTCAACAAGACGTTGGGCTGCCGGTTACAAGTGGGTGGCAACGACCAGTGGGGCAATATCGTCAGTGGTATCGACCTCACACGCCGCCTGAACGGCGAGCAGGTGTTCGGTATGACGCTGCCGTTGATCACCAAATCCGACGGTACCAAATTCGGTAAAACGGAAAGCGGTACGGTATGGCTCGACCCGGAACAGACCTCGCCTTACCAGTTTTACCAGTTCTGGTTGAATACGGATGATGCTGACGTTTACCGTTTTTTACGCTATTACACGTTCATGGATTGCGATCAAATCGACGCAATCGAAGCAGAAGACAAACAGGCCGCTGGCAAGCCCCAAGCGCAGCGTGTACTTGCTGAAACCATTACCCGCTTTGTGCATGGCGAGGAGGGGCTGGCTGCTGCTCAGCGTATTTCCCTGGCGCTGTTCAGTGGTGAAGTAGCTGCGCTCTCATGTAGTGAGCTACAGCAGCTTGAACTTGATGGGCTACGCTGCCAAGACGTAGCGTTTGGACAGACGCTGGAAGAGGCTATGGTGGCAAGCGAACTCGCCTCATCCAGGCGGCAGGCCCGTGAATTGATTGACCAGAACGCTGTACGTATCAACGGCGAGCGCGCTGAGCAAGGCCAGTTAAGTCAAGCATTCGCGCTTTTTGACCAATACTGGATCGTACAAAAAGGTAAAAAGCACTTTCGATTGTTCAAGCGTGGGTAACTTACATGGGATGCCGCTTCCAGGAAGTAGCAGCATTCGCTTGATGTTGCCCACTGTGAACAACCTCTCTTCGATCCAACACCGTTCACTCTAACACGATAGTGCCACGCCGTTGTCACGCCTATGTCACTTATAGACGCCACTCTTTGCAGGAGTGGGTGGGTTATACGTGCGTTCTTCCTTCCAAGAGGATGTGGCAATGGCCGAAAATATCAATAGTGCTGTGCAAGAGGTCTTACCAAGCCAGGGTCGCAGAATAAAAGTCCGGCGCAAGGGCACGCTAAGGCAGTGGCTCACGCTTGCATTGCTGGTGTATTTCCTGATCTGTGCCGTATCCATCATAGGTAATGGCTTTAAGATTGCCGCGGGCGGCCATGCCGCTCAGTTGTTTGAATTTGCCACCAACCCCTTTGTTGGTTTGATGATTGGGATTGTCGCGACGGCCCTGATACAGTCATCTTCAACCGTTACTTCCGTTATCGTGGCGTTTGTGGCGGGCGGCCTGCCTGTCGCTATGGCGGTACCCATGATCATGGGGGCCAATATTGGTACTACTGTCACCAATACATTGGTAAGCCTTGGCCACGTACGTGATAAAGCCGAGTTTAGGCGGGCGTTCTCTGCCGCAACGGTGCATGACTTTTTTAACTTGCTGGCCGTGGCGATTTTTCTGCCCATTGAGCTTATTTTTCATCCGCTTGAAAAGCTGTCGAACGCTACGGCGTTTCTGTTTTACGGTGATGCTGACCTTTCCATGGGCAGTATTAATATTGTCGGGATGGCAACAAAGCCGATTACCTCTTCGGTTGAAAGTGTCGCCATGAACCTGCCCACGATTGCCGGTGGCGTTGCCATGATTATTTTTGGTATTGCCGTGATTTTTTTAGCGATTCGTTATATCGGCGCACTGCTGAGAGTATTGATGGTAGGGCAGGCAAAAAACATTATGCATAACGCCATTGGACGTGGCCCCGTCGCCGGTATTGCTTCTGGTGCTGTGGTGACGTTTTTAGTCCAGTCTTCCTCTACCACCACAAGCTTAATGGTGCCGTTAGCTGGGTCAGGCGCATTCTCTTTACGTCAGATTTACCCTTTTACATTGGGCACCAATATTGGCACGACGTTTACCGCGCTACTTGCTGCCACCGCAATCACTGGGGCAACTGCCATACTGGCGCTGGAAATCGCACTGGTTCACCTCTTCTTTAATTTATTTGCGGTTGTGGTGATTTTTGGCCTACCGTTTTTAAGACCACTGCCTATTAAGGGTGCCGAGTGGCTAGGCCGTGTCGCCTCAGAAAGAAAAGCACTCGCCGCTGCTTGGGTACTAGGCGTATTTATTGCCGTGCCAGCCATCCTGATTGCGCTCACCACGCTGTTTTGAGGAACCGTCCATGACCCATCAACACGAGCTAGAGTCAACATCGACCGCTGAACTCAAGGCCATGCTGGATGACTCTTCCGAACTCATTGAAGAAATAAGAGAAGAGATTGCACAAAGAGAAGCGCAAGAGCGCGAACTGGAACCTTTCGACACGCTGATTAAAGAAGCACGACCCAAAATGAACGAAATTCGTAGTTTCTTTACGTTAGTGCTTAATGAGCTACGCCGCCGGCCTAAATAAGCGTTACGAATAGCGAAAACAACAAGATTACTACTTTAGGCATTTGTTTGACACTTTCAGTAAGCTGAGAGTATGTCAGGCAAATGCTTTTTTATGGGGCCTGTTAGGTCTTGCTATGTTGTAAATATCTTGTCTTAACTTGTTTCCAACAGAGCATTGTTGTTTATTCGTTGGCACCAATGGTTGCTTGTTGAGTATTTCTTTTTCTAATGCTTGATCGAGTCACCCAGTATTCATTGAATGATGGCTGGATAAAATACCTTTTGCACTCATGATGTCTTATTGTAAAACAGTGGCTTAATTCGTTTTTATTGGGTGGTCATATCGTGCTATGGCCTTGAGGATAATCCTATGCTGTTGTGTAGATTAGTGTGGGAGCTATTGTTTCATGTTTGTAGAGTCAAGGTTTTTTAATCTATTGATAAGTCGGTTATTTTCTTATACTCGTATTAAACCACTTTTCTACCCGGTGGGTACTACGAGAGATAAATGTCACGCCTTGGTTGGTAATATTTTTAGCAGTTTCAAATGGATAGGCGTTTGCTGGTGAAATAGTTTTTTAAATTATACTTACGATGTTTCATTTTTAAGATTTTGTCATAGAATAAAAGCACCACCCGTGTAGATATAGTAAATTTTGATGGTTTGATAGGGTGGTTTTAGCTGATCTTTGAGCAGTAAACGTGATCCATATAAAAAAACTGGGGGTAGTATGATGGATGTCAAAGGGTTAAATGCACGTAATGATAATGACGATGTATATGCATCAATTGACTTGGCGACATCGTTGCCGAAATCCGGGTTTCCCGATGAAGAGCGTAATCCTCACAATGTATTTAGCGCCATTCGTGACGAATTAATGCTTGATGGGAATTCCCGCCAGAACCTGGCAACATTTTGCCAAACGTGGGTTGATGATGAAATTCGTAATTTGATGGATCTTTCAATCGATAAAAACATGATCGATAAAGATGAATATCCACAAACTGCGGAAATCGAAGCACGCTGCGTTAGGATGTTAGCAGATCTCTGGAACTCACCCTCGCCAGAAACAACCATGGGATGCTCGACGATTGGCTCTTCAGAAGCCGCAATGCTTGGCGGGCTAGCGCTTAAGTGGCAATGGCGGAAAAAACGTGCGGCAGAAGGATTGCCCACTGATAAACCAAATATGATTTGTGGGCCAGTACAAATTTGCTGGCACAAATTTGCCCGTTATTTTGATGTTGAACTGCGTGAAATTCCGCTGGAAGGCGATCGCTTGATTATGAGCCCAGAGGAAGTTATCAAACGCGTTGATGAAAATACGATTGGTGTTATACCAACTCTGGGCGTTACCTTTACTTGCCAATACGAGCCAGTAAAAGATGTAAGCGATGCACTGGATCAATTGCAACAAAAAACCGGCCTGGATATTCCTATGCACGTTGACGGTGCCAGTGGGGGCTTCTTGGCTCCGTTCTGCGCGCCAGATCTAGTATGGGATTTCCAGCTCCCGAGAGTAAAGTCCATTAACACGTCTGGCCACAAATTTGGGCTTGCACCTTTGGGAGCTGGCTGGGTGGTCTGGCGTGAAGCAATAGACTTGCCCGAAGAGCTCATTTTTAACGTTAACTATCTCGGCGGTGATATGCCGACATTCGCGCTCAATTTTTCGCGCCCCGGTGGGCAAATCATTGCGCAGTACTACAACTTCCTGCGACTTGGCCGTGAAGGTTACGCCAAAATCCATAATGCCTGTTACGCTACCGCGCAGCATATTGCGGATGAGATTAGTAAGCTAGGTCCCTTCGAAATCCTCTTTGATGGGAACAGCAATGAAGGTATTCCTGCGTTAGCATGGAAGCTGAAAGAAGGCGCAAATATTGGCGGTTATACGCTCTATGACTTGGCCGAAAAATTACGCTCGCGCGGCTGGCAGGTCCCCGCTTATTCGATGCCAGCTCACCGTGAAGACTTGGTTATCCAGCGTATCCTTGTTCGCCATGGGGTGAGCTACGATCTAGGCTGCTTGTTAATTGAAGATATGAAGCGTTCGCTTCAGCATTTTGAAGACCATCCCGTGGTTAATCCATTGTCAGAAGATGAAGCCAGCGGTTTTAATCATTCATGATTTGAGACTCTTTGGTTGTTAGAGCGGCTAGACATCGCCGCTCTAATTAGCGAATAAAAGAACGACGGATTAATAATTCGTTTCTTCGGGGAATAAATATGGATAATACACAATCGACAGCCGCGCCAAAGCAGCTTTCGTTATTGGGTTTCTTCGCGATAACGGCTTCAATGGTAATGGCGGTATATGAATACCCTACCTTTGCAACATCGGGTTTCTCGCTGGTCTTCTTTCTTATTCTTGGTGGGGTACTGTGGTTTATTCCGGTAGGGCTTTGCGCGGCAGAAATGGCGACGGTTAAAGGCTGGGAAGAGGGCGGGGTTTTTACGTGGGTATCCAAAACGCTAGGTGAACGATGGGGATTTGCGGCAATCTCCTTTGGCTATTTGCAAATTGCTGTCGGCTTTATTCCTATGCTTTACTTCGTGCTAGGCGCACTCTCTTATATTCTTAATTGGCCTGCACTGAATAGCGACCCGATAGTCAAAACGATTGCGGCGTTGATTATATTGTGGGGATTAGCGTTAACTCAGTTTGGCGGTACCAAGAATACGGCGCGGATTGCAAAGCTAGGCTTTTTTGCAGGTATTCTACTGCCCGCTTTTATCTTAATTGGGCTTGCAGTTTTGTATCTTCGCTCAGGTGCGCCGGTCGCTATTGAAATGAGTGCACAGACGTTTTTCCCCACCTTTGGTAGTATGAGTACCTTGGTAGTGTTTGTCGCTTTTATACTGAGTTATATGGGGGTTGAAGCGTCGGCGACTCATGTCAATGAGATGAAAAACCCTGGTCGTGACTATCCTCTCGCCATGTTATTTCTTATGGTTTCTGCCATTCTCTTAAGTTCTCTCGGTGGGTTGACGATTGCATCTGTTATTCCTCACGAGCAAATCAACTTATCTGCGGGCGTGATGCAAACGTTCAGTGTGTTGATTAACCACTTTGGCAGCCATTTTGAATGGGCTATTCGGATTATTGCTGCGCTGCTATTGCTGGGCGTGCTGGCTGAAATAGCCGCATGGATTGTTGGACCATCACGCGGCATGTTGGTAACCGCGCAGCAGGGTATATTGCCGGCGCGTTTTGCTAAAGTAAACAAGAACGGCGTGCCGGTGGCGTTGGTTATTTCTCAGCTAACCATTACAACGATCGCATTGATTATTCTGACGAATACGGGGGGAGGAAATAATATGTCCTTCCTGATTGCACTAGCGCTAACCGTCGTTATCTATCTGTGCAGCTACTTTATGCTATTCCTGGCTTACATTACCCTTGTTCGAAAACAGCCTGAAAATCAACGTACCTTCAATATCCCTGGCGGTAACAAAATAAAAATTACCGTTGCAGTAGTGGGGTTACTTACTTCTTTAGTTGCTTTTGTCGTCTCCTTCTTCCCTCCCACGGGGTTGCCAGGAAAAGAGTCTAACGAAGTGTATACCGGTTTGCTGATCGGCTGTTTCCTTGTAGTGCTATCGATTCCGTTTATTATTTATGGAGTGCATAATAAAAGCGCTGCGCCAAAAAACCTTAAACTACACCATATCAAGCCCCATACCGCGCCCGAAGGTCACTACTTTATTCATCCCAAAGCCCGCAGTACGCATCACATCACTGTTGATGGAGAAAAGCTGCATTGATGAACCATGGGAGGATGTTTAGAAAGGTCGTCATTAGATTTTAAGCAGAGCTATGACGAATAGCGAAAAACAGTAGTATTAATCACTTAGGCATTTGCTTGGCACTTTCAGTAAGCTGAGAGTATGTCAGGCAAATGCCTTTTTCATGGGCTTTAATAAAAAAGCTCGCCCTGAGCGTTGGGCGGGCGAAAGTCTCGGGTATTCAGCCCTTGCTCGGTACGAGATTGAAAGTTCCACTGGCGGCTGGCGCGATTAAAGCGTTGTGCAATCATATCGGCAAAAATACCTTCGCCGCGAAAGCGCTTACCGAACTGAGCGTCGTAGGCCTTGCCGCCCCGGCATTGGCGAATCAGGCTCATTACCTTGGCCGCACGCTCGGGGTAATGGGCATCCAGCCAGGCTTCAAAAAGAGGAGCGACTTCATGGGGTAAGCGCAGCAGCATCCAGGACGCCGTTCGTGCGCCAGCACGGCTGGCGGCCTCAAGAATCCGCTCTATTTCATGATCCGTTAATCCGGGGATGACCGGAGAAACAAGCGTTCCGACGGGAATGCCAGCAGTATTCAGCTCACGGATAACTTTTAAACGCGCTTGAGGAGAGGCCGCACGAGGTTCCAGCGTGCGTTTCATATTGGCGTCCAGGCTGGTCAGGCTAATAAATACGCGCACCAGGCGGTGTTCGGCCATCTCAGCCAGCAGATCCATATCCCGTAACACTAACGTGCTTTTGGTCACAATAGTGACTGGATGGCGGCAAGCCAATAATAGCTCAAGCAACTGGCGCGTTAAGTGGCGCTTGGCTTCTAGTGGCTGGTAACAATCGGTATTACCAGAGAGATTGATTGGTCGGCAGACGTATCCAGGCTTGCAAAACTCCTCACTTAATTGCTCCACCAGGCCATTTTGGCAATCAGCCTGGTTTCAAAATCAAGCCCCGGGGATAGATCCCAATAGGCATGAGAAGGGCGGGCATAGCAGTAAACACAGCCATGTTCGCAACCTCGGTAAGGGTTCAATGAGCGATCAAAAGGCAAGTCTGGCGACCGGTTCCAGGAAAGCGCACTCTTACTGGTTTCTTCGCGTACTTCAGTTGCCCGTGTGGGAGAAGTCTCTTCGCGCCACCACCCGTCGTCTTCTGCAACGCTATAGGTTGGGGCAAAGCGGTTGTGCGGGTCATAGGTTGCCCCGCGGCCTTTGTGCACGGTGGTCCGTATTGGTGATTTGCCGAGAGACGCCATACGCCTGCCTCTTTCTATATTGGTGTATATATACACAGTATATGCGTTGTGACCAAGCGTGCAAGCGTTACTCAGGCGAAACCCACAATGAACAGTTTTACGGATCGGCTGCTGATTGCGATTCATGTTTATTAGAAATAATTGACTTACCTTCATTAGCATTCATGAAAATGACATTTTTAGGCGCTACGATTTGTTGGATATCGATTAGCTAACTTTATTTTAGGGATGAAAATGAAGAACTTTACGCGCAATGCACTCACGTTGGCACTGGCATCGGTCATGGTTACGCCGGTATTAGCGCAGGAAAACACAGCTAAGAACGTTATTTTGATGATCACCGACGGTACCGGTATCGAGACGTTCCGTGCGGCAAGTTACTTCCGTCACGGCGCGCTGGGCCATGAAGTTTATGATGAGTTTGATACACAGCTTTTCATGGCAACGCATCCGTTAAACACCTCTACCACACCCACCAAGAGTGATGACGGTACGGTTACGTTTGAACCAGCCGAGCTCTGGAACGACGAGGCGGTAGACACCGTTTACGAAGGTAGCCTGGGTAACTACAAAGGCTACTTTGCCGGTTACGACTACGCTCGGGCTGATTACACCGACAGCGCTGCAGCGGCAACGGCGCTGGCTTCAGGCCATAAGTCCTATAACAGCGCCATCAACTGGTCCAACGATGATGAGCCGCTTAAGCATATTGGCGAATACACTGTTGATAGCGGCCGCGCTCTGGGTGTTGTCTCATCGGTGCAGGTCTCCCACGCGACGCCTGCCGGTTTCATGGCCCATAACGTAAGCCGCAACGACTATAGAGCCATTGGCCGCGAAATTGTTGATTCTGGCCTTGCCACTGTCGCCATCGGTACCGGGCACCCCTATTACGATGCAGCCGGCGAGCATGTCGATAACCCCGGTGAGAGCAATTTCCGCTTTATCGGTGGCGAAGAGACCTACCAGCGCTTGGTAGGCGGAGAAACGGATTACGCCTTTATCGAAAGCAAGGACGATTTTGAAGCTCTGGCTGCTGGTGAGTTGGATCTTCCCAAGGACAAAGTATTGGGCCTGGTGCAGAACATTCAGACGCTGCAATACAGTCGTCCCGGCGTAACCGGCGGTAATCTACTGGATACGTCACCAAGCCTTTCCACGCTGACGAGCGGCGCTTTGAACGTGCTCAACGCCAGTGAAAACGGCAACGAAAATGGCTTTTTCCTGATGGTTGAGGGTGGCGCTGTGGATTGGGCAGCTCACGCTAACAACCTGCCGCGTATTATCGAAGAGCAAATCGACTTCAACGAAGCTGTGGAGGCGGCCGTTGAGTGGGTAGAAAACAACAGTTCCTGGGACGATACCCTGATCATTGTAACGACTGATCACGGTAACGGTTTGCTTCAAGGTCCTGACTCTGATGTGAATGCCTATAGCCCGATCGTTAATCAGGGTGCTGGCGCGCTACCCTTGGTACGTTGGCATTCCGATACCCACACGCGTGAGCTGGTACCGCTGTATGCCCACGGCGCGGGCGCTGAGTTCTTCTTTGACATTGCTCAGGCAGAAGACGGTCTTTCCCGCTATGAAGTAGACGAAGACAGCCACTACTGGATCGACAACACCGACGTATTCCGTGCGGGCCTAAACGCTTTCGGTATCGAAGCTGAATAAATAGACAAGTATAGCAAGTACAACAGAGCCGCCTTCGGGCGGCTCTGTTCCGTTGGTAATCACTGACTGGTATCACTTCGCCAACGATCAATCCACTCACTACCCCGAAAAGAGTCAGATATGAATCTTCGTAACACGCTTTCACTGCTGTTAATGACAACACTAGCCAGCACGCCAGCATTTGCACTTAATGCTGAACGCGCGCCCACCGCCAGTGGTCACGCCTACGCTGAGCCTTATAAAGCCGTTCGCAAAGAGGGCGTTTTACATATTGAAGTACGTTTCGTGACGGACTACCCAGGTTACTCTGGCGAGATCATTTATGACGATATCCCGCTAGATCGAATTGACGGGCAGATCTACGCCGAGTTCGGCGACCAGTCGTTCTCGCTGCTGCGTGAGGATGGAGGTGTGGTCGCGCCAGACAACTTGCGCCTGAGCTTTAACGACGAACCAGACAAGAACCCACGCGTAGGCACTTGGAAAGCCGATTTTGTCGCCCCCATGCACGATGTTAACGAAGTCATGCTGTTCATGCCTAATGTTGCGCCCATTGGTCCGATTGTCATTCGGGATCGTTAAACAACCGGTTCTACATTCGTCCGTTATACAGAGTGTAACCGTGCTGCTTCATTGCCTTGGTAAGAAATTACCAAGGCAATGTTGTATCGGGTACCAGGTTTTTGGGCCAAATTTGGCTTATGCTGGAGGTTTAAATGTAAGGTAAGCCTATGAAACCTTTCTCCATTCTTTTGATTCGATTACTCGCTATTTACCTCGCCATTACGCCTTTGCTAAGCGTATCGCCGCTGCTGTTTAGCCCCGGCTACGATGCGGAGCTAGCCCAGTGGCTGCCATGGCTCGCAGCCACTGCTGTTATTCCTATCATCGCGGGTATCGTACTGTGGTTTTCTGCGGTAACGCTGGCCAATAAATTTCTGGGAGATGAGCCTGCTTTAACGATTTCCGAGGAGGGCCTGGTACGCGCAGGCAGCTTCTTGATCGGTGTGTATCTTTTCGTTCAGCATTTGAGCACAGCGATAAGCCAATGGGTATGGGGAGGCATAGTGGCCTATGGTTCGCTAGCAGCGGTGGTGCTCAGCATTGGCCTAATAGTTGGCGCTCGCTTTCTAGCCAAGCTGTATAGAAGGTTGAAGTATTTCGAGTAATGGAGCGAATGGTCAAACTTCCACGCTAATGCTACCCGTGACTACGCTGGCACTGTTTACGGTAGTAGGTAGCATTTGGCCTAGCGAAGAGTAGAGAGCATTGGAGGTTGACTGGGCCAGTGTACGGTCAAGTTTGCTCATATCTTCTTCCGCCTTTTTTAGTTCTCGGCGGGCTTCTTTATCCTCTTGACGTAGGCGAATCTTTAGCTCGTTCATCGCTTCCTGAAGCTCTTTTTTTGTGTCGATCAAAATACTGCGTAGAGCGTGTTCGCTGGCACTAATTCCTTGAGAACGGCGGTCATCCTGCGGTTGCGAAGTGATGATTACGGCCGGCTCGTTTGGCACGTTATTGGTCGTGGTGGCTGCATCTTGGGCATGCTCGCTCTGCTCATCCTCCAGGTTCGCCATGGCCGCCTCCGCACTGGCGAGCGTCGCGTTGGCGGCTTGAGCGTCAGCTTGTGCATCGGCGCTGCCGTTTTCAGCACTGTCAGAAGAAGCGGTAGGGGTGACACTTGTTGGCTGGGCGCTCGTTACCGTAGGCGTGACAGAGGGGCCAGCGCTACCACCGCCGCTATCATTTAATTGCCGCGCTGCCACACCTAGCTCGCGGGCGATGCTTTTAAGCTCTTTAGCCATGGATTTGAGCTGTTCTGGTGATGCAAAGCGCATCATCGCTTTAAGTGTTTCCAGCCGCTGCTTTAAAAAGCCGACTTTCTGCGAAGCATTTTGCATCGCTGACTCTTTCGGGCTGGGCAGGGCCGCCAGTTGCTCAAACGCCTCTTTCTGCTTTTTAAGGCGTTTAGTCAGTGCATCGTCAGCATCCGGTGCTGCCACCATCGGGCTCTTTTGGCTCGCGACCCGAGACACCTTCAAAGCGGAAGACGATTCGTGACGGGTACCTATCAACATAAAATTGGAAAATCCGATCTTCATGGTCGATCCTTCGTTGTTATTAATAGACGTTATCGGCCATTTATAAGCTAACTTTAGTAAGGTTGAACTGGCTTGAGGGATACCGCCGCATAGGATGATTGATAGGAGTAAGGTTCGGAATTTATGACGATGCCAACCAACGATACGATTGTCTGGCAGCGGTTGGACCTGCCAGGACATGAGTTATGTAGCGTGAGCAGCGGCGAAAAAGGCCACCTGCTGACAGGATCTTCCATCTTCGTAGCCAAGGGACACAAGTGCTTGCTCTCCTACAGAGTCGTGTGCGATGCGGCTTGGAAAACGCAAGAAGTGCATGTGGTCGGTAACATTAATGATGAGCCGATTAATGTGGTACTTATGGTCGAGCCTGGCAATGTGTGGACGTTGAACGGAGTTGAGCAACCTCAGGTTGAAGGGTGTATTGACGTTGATCTCGCCTTTTCACCAGCGACGAATTTGCTGCCTATCAGACGATGCAATATGGCTATAGGAGACTCCGAGCAGGCAGTCGCTGCTTGGTTAACATTTCCAGAGCTGACGTTAGAAAAGCTCCCTCAACGTTACACCCGGCAATCAGAGTCAATATTTCACTACGTATCGAGCGGCGGTGATTTCGAAACGGAGTTAACGGTAACGTCATCAGGTTTTGTATCTAACTACCCGCTGTTGTGGCGAGAAGAGCATGGCGAATAACCATCGTAGCTTCAATGATGGCCGGGCCTGGACAATGAGGGGAGTTGGTTCGCACGTTGTGCGTCAGGAGCTTGAAAAGGCAAGAGAGCTGGGCGTGCCTTTACGGCTTCGTGTTTTAAAGAAGAGCTTGGCCATCGCCTGGTACGAGCGGTTGGGTTTTACAATATGCGGTGAGACATCAACGCAGTACTGGATGGAAGCGAACTAACACGCTGTTTTCGTCGATACAGCATCAATCAATACAGATTACGTATAAAAAGCCCCGGCTATTACGCCAGGGCTTTGAATAAACGCTTTTCTCTGTTTATTAAACCCGCTAACTCTTTTTCCTGGTCACTTTTTTGGCGCTTTCAGTGTGTTGGCTGTTGGTGTCGCCACCCGGAAAATGCGCGCGCACCAATTTCAACAATCCTTGCGTTGAGGCATCAAAGTCGGCTGCGTTCGTATCAATACGCTCGCTGATTTCACCGGCGATGCGCTTGCCTAGCTGAACACCCCATTGATCAAACGAGTTGATGTTCCAGATCACGCCTTGAACAAAGACCTTGTGCTCGTAGAGTGCGATTAGCGCGCCGAGATTGCGGGAAGTGAGTTCATCCAACAGTAACGTGCTGGAAGGGCGGTTGCCGGGGCAGCTGTAGGGGTCGTGCTGGCTTAACTCTTTACCGTCGCCCTGGCTGCCTTCCATAAAAGCGTTAGCCTGGGCGAGCATGTTGGTTAATAGCGCAAAGTGGTGGTCTTCCATGCCAGGCTCCGGCTTGAGCGAGGCGATAAAGTCGATAGGTACGTAACGCGTGCCCTGGTGCAGCAGCTGGAAGAAGGCGTGTTGACCATTGGAGCCGGTTTGCCCCCATACAATCGGGCCGGTTTTATAGTTGACCGGGTGGCCGAAAATATCCACCGATTTGCCGTTGGACTCCATATCCAGCTGTTGCAGGAAGGAGGGCAGCTGGTTAAGCGCCTGGTCGTAAGGCACGATGGCTTGGGTTTCTGCGCCAATAAAATTGATATACCAGATGCCAATAAGCGCCATGAGCACCGGCATGTTCTCGGAAAAAGGCGCCTCAATAAAGTGGCGGTCCATCTCGTGGGCACCTTCCAGCAGCTCAATAAACCCTTCAAAACCGATAGATAACGCAATCGGTAAGCCGATTGAGGACCACATGGAGTAGCGCCCACCCACCCACGCCCAGAACTCGAACACGTTCTCTTCACGGATGCCGAATTCCATAGCCGCTTTGCGGTTGGTCGAAGCGGCGACAAAGTGGGCACCTACATCCGCGTCGCTTCCGGCGTTCTCCAGGAACCAGCGCCGCGCTGTTTTTGCATTGAGCAGCGTTTCCTGGGTGGAGAACGTTTTGGTCGAGACGATAAACAGCGTAGTGGCCGGGTCCAGGCGCGAAAGCACCTTCTGGATATGTGTGCCGTCCACGTTGGATACAAAGTGAAAGTGCATCTCCGGATGACGATATTTAAGCAGCGCGCGCACCGCCATGTTGGGGCCAAGGTCCGAGCCGCCAATCCCGATATTAACGACATCCTTGATCGACTGGCCGCTGTAGCCTTTCCATTCTCCGCTGCGTACCGTTTCAGAAAACTGTTTGATCTGTTCGCGGGTGCGGGTAATTTCCGGCATGACGTCTTCGCCGTCGACATACACCGGTTCGTCACTCAGGTTACGCAGCGCGGTATGCAGTACCGGGCGGTTTTCGGTAACGTTGATAATATCGCCAGAAAACATTTGTGCCCGGCGCTGCACCAGCGCGGAGTGGTCAGCAAGCTCTATCAGTTTGGCGAGCACTGCGTCGGAAACATGGTGCTTTGAATAGTCCAGAAACAGACCGCCGACCTTGAGGTTCATCTTCTCAAAGCGCTTTGGGTCGTTAGTGAAGTAGTCTCGGATGCGGTCGTTATGGGTGTTGTCGCGCAGGCGTTCAAGCGCCTGCCACGTAACGCTACGGGTGAGTTGAAACATAGAGCGCGTGTCCGTTGTTGTTGAGTGGCAAATGTTAACTGGGGTAAATGGCGGTGATATCGATTATGTAAAAATACTACATAAAAAAGTGATAAGGGCAACTATCCGTTGAGCGTGGCGATAAAACAGGTAATAAAACAGCAATGACGTCAGTAGCTTTTATACAAGGCTAACCACGAGCAGGCATTGCGCCTGCTCGTGTTGAGCTAACACTTAGCTGGCGACGGCCACTTGAGCGGCGCCGCGTTTAATAAAGGCGTAGCTCAGGCCAGTGATGAGTGAGCCTGCCACAATGGCGCCCAGGTAGAGCAGTGGCGGGGTGATTGCATTAGGAATCAGCAGGACGAAAATACCCCCGTGCGGGGCCATTAATTGGGCACCCACCAGCATCGAAAGTGCACCCGTAACGGCGCCCCCAGCGATACAAGCGGGAATAACCCGCAGCGGATCTTTGGCCGCGAACGGAATCGCGCCTTCACTAATAAAGCACAATCCCAGCACGAACGAAGCCTTGCCAGCTTCACGTTCCGGCTCGGAGAATTTGTTGCGTGCCACGAAGCTTGCGATACCCATGCCAATGGCCGGTACCATGCCTGCCGCCATAATCGCGGCCATGGGGCCGTAGGTGCCTGAGGCCAAGAGGCCCACGCCAAAGGTGTAGGCCGCCTTGTTAACCGGGCCGCCCAAGTCAAAGCACATCATGGTGCCCAGCAAAATACCCAGCAATATGGCATTGGTGGAGTCCATCGACGCCAGGAAGTTGGTTAACGCGTTAAGCAGCGCGGCAACCGGTTCGCCCACGATGTAAATCATGACCAGGCCTGTCACAAGGCTCGCGATCAGCGGAATAATCAGGATGGGCTTAAGTGACTCGATGCTCGAAGGCAGCTTCACATGGCGAGTGACCGCAAGGGCTACGTAACCGGCTAGAAAGCCTGCCAGAATACCGCCAATAAACCCCGAGCCAATGTCCGCCGCCAGCATGCCGCCAATCATACCCGGCGCAATACCAGGGCGGTCGGCAATTGAGTAAGCGATATAGCCTGCTAATACCGGAATCATCAACGCAAACGCGGTGCCGCCGCCAATCTGCATCAGCGCAGCGGCCAGGGTGCCTTCCTGCTCGAATGCCTCAATGCCGAACATAAACGACAGGGCGATTAGTAGCCCGCCCGCCACCACCATGGGCAGCATAAACGACACACCGGTGAGCAGGTGTTTATACACGCCTTTCTCTTTCAGGCTTTTGCCATCGTTTGAAGCCGTATTAGCCGTGCCTGCGCTTTCCACGCTGGCTTGGGCCAAGGCGTTTTCAATCGTTGCCTGAGATTTTTTAAGCGCCGTACCGGTCGAGGTGCGGTACACGCGTTTATCGGAAAAACGCGTTGGATCAACTTCAATATCGCAGGCCAGAATGACAACGTCGGCGGCGGCGATTTCGTCTTCCGTTAGCTTGTTCTGGGCGCCGACTGAGCCTTGGGTTTCCACACGTATTGAGTGGCCCATGGCGTTGCCCGCCTCAGCCAGCGCTTCTGCGGCCATAAAGGTATGAGCAACACCGGTGGGGCAGGCGGTAACGGCCACAATGGTTTGGCCGCCTGCAGCGGCTGGCGCTTTTGTTTGAGGGGTAGCAACCGGGGCGCTATATAACGGCGCTTCGCGTTTAGCGGTGGTTAAAAACGCGTCCGGGTCAGGCAGCGCTTGAGCAATCGGTGCCTGGTAAAGGCGTTTGCCTTCAAATCGCTCCGGTGCGGGTACGTGCTCGGCGGCTACGACAATTAAATCGGCATGGGCAATTTGTTCGGCAGTGGCGGCCTCGACCGGTGCCAGTTCTCCGTGCATTTCTACATGCACTTTCCAACCCAAGCGCTGAGCGGCTTGTTCAAGGCGTCGGGCAGCCAAAAAAGTCGTTGCCATGCCGCTGGGGCAGGCGGTAATTAGAATAATATTCATTATGACGTTCCCTCGGTGCGGCTGGCGTGCAGGCGCTGGACCTGAGTATGTTGTAGGAGTACGGCAAAGTCGTCCGCGTGGGCATTGCCCACGCCAACATGGCGAACAGATTCGGCGGAAAGCGCCGTGGCAAAACGCAGTGTTTCTTCGTCACTTTGCTGGCTGAGCACGCCGTGGAGCATGCCAGCCACAAAGGTATCGCCTGCACCCACGGTATTGGCTGCCTGAACGCGGGGCGGCGTTGACTGCCAGGTGCCCTTGGCGTTCACCCAAATAACGCCGTCGGCCCCGGCAGAAAGTAGCGCTTGGCCAATACCTGCCTGATAAAGGCGGCTGGTGGCGCTTACTCGCTTGGCGTGATCATCCAGTGCCTCACCGGCCCAGTGGGCAAGTTCCAATTCATTGGGTTTAACGGCTTCGGGGGCTACCTCAATCGCGCACAGCAGGGCTTCGCCACTGGTATCCACCCATAACGGCACGCCGGTAGCTTTTAGCTCAGTCAGCAACGTGGCAAAGCTTGTCAGGCTTAAGCCAAGGGGCAGGCTACCTGCCACAAGAATGGCATCGGCAGGCTCAGCGTTTAGCTGCTGTTTAATGCTGTTCAGAAGCGCGGCGACTTGCGTGGCATCTACGCCGATACCGGGGCCGTTAATATCGGTCACCCGGCCGCTTTTTTCCGCCAGCTTGGCATTAATACGGGTTTCCCCTGGCACGCGGACAAAGGCATCCGTAACGCCCAACTGCGTAAACGCCCGTTGGAAGGGGCCATCGTTATCGCGCCCGAGAAATCCGCTCACCACCACGTGATGGCCCAGCGAGGCCAGCACTCGTGCAACGTTAACGCCTTTGCCCGCGGCTTCCAGCTGTGCGTTCCTGGGGCGGTTAACCGTGCCCAGCGTTAACTCTTCAAGGTCAAACGCCAAATCCAGCGCCGGGTTGAGCGTAACGGTAATAACCCGGGCCATTAGTGTGCCTCCAGCGCGTCGCGCACAGCGGCGCTGGTCGCCTGGCTTAGGGCCAGTTGCGCACTGGCCTGGGCATCGGCCAGATCGAACTCGCGCAGGCGAGCTTTCACCAGCGGAATTTGCCGGGCGCTAACTGAAAGCTCATCAACGCCTAACCCAACCAATACGGGAATAGCCGCCGTATCCGAGGCTAGTTCACCGCAAACGCCGACCCATTTACCTTGGGCATGAGCGGCGTCAACGGTCATCTGGATCAAACGCAGAACCGCCGGGTGCAGGCCATCTGCCTGGGCAGAGAGCTCTGGATGACCGCGGTCAATCGCCAGCGTGTACTGGGTTAAATCGTTGGTGCCAACCGAGAAGAAGTCCACCTCGGCGGCAAGCGTTGGCGCCAGCAATGCGCTGGAGGGAATCTCAATCATCACGCCTAGCTGCACGTCGCTTGCGCGCTCATCCGCGGGAATTTCCGCAAGCAAACGGTCAAAAATGGCTTTGGCGGCGCGAAATTCAGCCACGTCCTTGACCATTGGCAGCATAATCCGCAGCGGTCTGGACGTCTCTTCTGAACCCGCTACCGGGGCGGCTGCCATGAGTAGCGCGCGCAGTTGGGTTTCGAGTACGTCGGGCTCGGTTAACGCCAGGCGAATGCCACGCAGACCCAAAAACGGGTTGTCTTCCTGGGGGACTGGCCAGTAGGGCAGAGGCTTGTCGCCACCCACATCCAGGGTACGCGCTACTAACGGGCGGCCATTCAGGGCGTCGATGGCCTGCCGATACTCGGCGGTTTGCGTGGCAAGGTCGGGTGCGCTTGAGTGGGCCATAAACAGGAACTCAGTGCGCAGCAGGCCAACGCCCTCGGCACCACGTTCAACCGCATCTTCTGCATGAGCGGTGTTGCCCAGGTTAGCAGCCACCTCCACGTAGTGGCCATCGCGGGTTTGGGCGCGTTCATAACGGCGTTCCCAGGCATCGGCTTCGCGGGCCTGTAAATCAAGCAACTGCTGCTCGGCGCGGCGTAAGCGCTGCTCAGAAGGCGAAGGAATGAGGCGGCCATGTTCACCATCAAGAATCATCATGCTGGCATTGGCTAAGACCATTACCGCTTTGCCCGCGCCTACCACCGCGGGTATGCCCAGTGCACGGGCCAAAATAGCGCTGTGGGCAGTGGCGCCGCCACGTTCGGTCAAAAGACCGCGCACACGGGAGGTATCCAGGCGCGCTACGTCGGAAGGACCGATATCGTCCATCACCAGAATGTAGGGGTGGTTGGGTGGCTCGGGAAGTTGGGTGTCGCACAAAACACTCAGCACGCGGCGACCCACATCACGCAGGTCGGCGGCACGCTCGGCAAGCAGGCGGTCGGCGAGCATTTCCTGTGCGTGGGCGGCGGTTTCAATCGCTTCCCACCAGGCCGCCTCGGCTGAACGGCCTTCACGAATGGCATCTTCGGCGGCGCGGTGCAGCTCGGGGTCATCCAGCATCTCTTCATGCATGGAGAGAATGTCGGCCACTTCGCCACCCGGCGCATTGCGCACCAGGGCTTCCAGCTGGGCAATGCCCTCCTGGATGGCATTGTGCAGCCGGGTCAGTTCGCGGTCGGGATTGTCAGCCTGTTCCGGGTAATCAAAGTGCTGAGGGCGAATAACAAACACCGGCGCAATCGCAAGCCCGGGGGAGGCGGCAATCGCCGTATGCGGTGTATCGGCTGTCAAAGGCTTAACGGTTTCCTCGTGAGCAGGGTGGGTCGCCAGCTGCTCTCGGCCACTGTCAAAAGGCGCTACCTTTTCACCCAAGCCGCCTTCAATTGCATCCGCGACGTTGGCCAGTGCCTGTGGCGCTTCATTGCCTTCGCCAGAAAGTACCAGCCACTGGCCACGGCGTGCGCCTAAGCCGATGACTTTGGTCAGGCTCGCTGCGGAAACGCTGGCGGGGCTGCCTTCTTCCAGGCGAACGTTAATCGCAACGGCCTGTGCTCGAGCTACCTGCACTAACTGTTTAGCCGGGCGGGCGTGCAGGCCGTGGGGGTTTAATACACGCACGCGCTGGGTATGCGTATTGGCTGTTTCACCTGCAAGCTGAGCCAGCACCTGGGCGGCATCTGCCTTTAGTAACGCGTGGCTTGGGGTGTTTTCGAGCACCTTCTGAAGTTGCTCCAATAGGGAGGTGTGTGCGCTTCCCTGTGCTGCCAGGCAAAACAGGCCGTGAACAGCAGGGCCGTTCTCTTCCATGCGTGCTTCGACCGGTGTCGCCACGCCGAGCGCAGGCTGTTGGACGCCGCTGGCGCTGCTGGCAAGCCAAAAACCGTCGCCCAGCCAAACCGGCGGTTTCGCCGCAATATCGGCAATAAAGTGGTTATCTACGCAGCCACTTTGGCGTAAGCGGGCGGCCGCTGCCAGGGCCAGTTCCTGAACACTTTGTGCGGGAAACTGTAGGCAAAGCGTGTCGCTATCCAGCTTGGGCGCGGGGGTAGCTTTAGACAGCAGGCGAGCGACCTCCTCGGGGGAGCGGGCTGCGGCAAGCGCTTCAGCGACGCCGTCACGGTCCAACACGTGCGTTAGGGCGCGCAAAATATCCAAATGTTCATCATTTTGTGCGGCAATCGTCACCAGTACATAGACGCGGTTGCCATCATGCCACTCGATTCCTTCTGGAAATTGCAGTACTCGAACGCCAGTCCGCTTAACATGTTGGCGGCTTTCGGGCGTGCCGTGGGGAATGGCGATAGCATTACCCAGATAGGTAGATGACTGCGCCTCACGGGCATGCAGGCCCTCGCGATAGGCAGGATCAACCAGCCCCGCGTCAGCCAGTACCCGGGCGGCCTCATCCAGCGCCGCTTGCCAATTGTTGGCGTGGCGGTCAAGCAAGATGTCATTAGGACCGAGTGTGAGCATGCAATTCTCCTGTAAGGACGAGTCCGGTAACGGCTCGACGGCGACGTAAAGGACACAAATGCCGAGTAACGGTATTGATCGATGCCTACCGTCTATGATGATAATGCTGAAACGATTCAGCTAAAGGCGCAAGGGGTGTGTTTTTAGACTTTGGTGGGGGTCTCGTCAAGGCGCTGTTACACTTTGCAGGCTTATAAGGAGAAAAAACATGACATTAGCCGATATTGCGCGGCTTGCAGGTGTTTCACGCACCACGGCCAGTTATGTCATTAATGGACAGGCTGAACAGCGTCGTATCAGTACCGCCACGATTGAAAAGGTCATGAGCGTTGTTCGTGAGCATCAATATCAGATTGATCCACAGGCGGCGGCGCTGCGCCGAGGTGCCAGTCGGCTGATTGGTTTAATCGTGCCTGACCTTGAAAATATCAGCTATGCACGCTTGGCGAAGCGCTTGGAGCGTGGTGCGCGCGAGCAAGGATATCGGCTGCTGATTGTAAGCTCGGATGACTGTGCCGAAAGTGAGCGCGCCCTGGCGCTTGCCCTGCGTGCTCAGCGCTGTGAAGTACTGATTACTGCCAGCTGCCTGGCCGACGTTGACCCATTTTATAGGGAATTGGTTAACGACGGCTGGGCCGTGGTGGGCATGGACCGAGGGCTGGATAGCCACTACTTTTCCAGTGTTGTTAGTGATGATCACGATGCCGCTGAGCGTTTAACGCTCTCGGTACTTAACCAGGATACGCGGCGAGTTGCCTGGCTTGATGCCATGCCTGAGTTGTCTATTAGTCGTGAGCGCCGGGCCGGTTTTGAGGCCGCGTTAAAAGATCGCGATATCGAGGAAGTGTATTTGAGCGCTGAGCGCTACGAGCGTAGTGAGGCGATGGAACTTGCCCAACAGCTGCTTAGCGAGCCCAAGGGGCTGGATGCACTGGTGACCGCATCGTATACCTTGATGGAGGGCGTTTTAGATGCGTTTTTAGAACGTGGAGGGCTTTCCAGGCATATCCGGCTTGCCACTTTTGGTGATCACCGCCTGCTGGATTTTTTGCCTCAGCCGATTAATTCGGTGCACCAGGATTATGATCGGATAGCAGAATTGACGCTTAACAGTGCGCTAAAAGCTGCCCGAGGCCAGGGGGGCGTCGGGCAGCAGGTCGTTAAGCGGCATCTTTTTCAGCGTGGGTAAGGGCGCTAAATCCTTAAGTTAAACCCTGGCGCTGGCCCAGGCGTTAGCATCGGGTATCGACATATCGTAGCGCTCACTTAGATAGGGCGATGAGAGCAGGAAGTCCGCGCTGGCTGCGTTGTTGGCGACAGGTACATTCCACAGCGTGGCAAGGCGTAGCAGTGCTTTAACATCGGGGTCGTGGGGCTGTGGAGCAAACGGGTCCCAGAAGAACACCAATATATCGAGCTTTTGCTCGGCGATGCGTGCGCCTATCTGCTGGTCGCCGCCTAGCGGCCCGCTCATTAACCCTTCAACGCTCAAGCCCAGTTGCTGAGTTAACCGGCCTGCGGTGGTGCCCGTACCCATTAAGTGATGCTGGCGCAGCGTCTCCTGCCAGCGTTCCGCCCACTCCAGTAGTTCACTCTTTTTGCCATCGTGGGCGATAAGCGCAATACGCTTTTGAGCGGGTAAGGTACGTAGCGCTTGGCGAGGTGGTCGGGCATCGTTCATTGTTTATTCTCCTGATGTTTCCTGCTCAATAGCGATAATCTTCATGGTGTTGGTGCCGCCATGAGCGTTCATATGATCGCCGCGAGTCAGAATAATATGCCCACCCGGGCGTGCCAGACCATAGGCTTTAAGCAATTTCAGCGCCTGCTGGTTTACTTCAGTGGGCTCCATTTCGGTGGTGTTGAAGGGGAGCGATACCACGCCACGGTAAAGTGCCATGCGGCGCTGGGCAACGGGACTATGCGCCAAGCCAACAATTGGCAGGCCAGAACGAATGCGCGAGGCAATCAGCGGTGTGTAACCGGTCGATGTCATGCAGGCAATCGCGCTAACGCCGGTTAAATGGTTCGCGGCGTACATGGCCGAAAGGGCGATGGTTTCATCCATGCGCTCAAAGCCTTCATGCATGCGGTGGCCAGACGACTGTGCCAGCCGCTCGCGCTCGGCACCTAAGCAAACGCGGTCCATGGCTTCAACGGTTTCTACCGGAAATTCACCGGCTGCCGTTTCTGCTGAAAGCATAACGGCGTCGGTCGCATCCAGCACCGCATTGGCCACGTCGAACACCTCAGCGCGTGTGGGCAGCGGGGATTCGATCATCGACTCCATCATTTGGGTGGCGGTAATCACGGCGCGGTTAAGCGAGCGGGCATGTTTGATGATGCGCTTTTGGGTGCCTATGAGTGCTTCATCGCCAATTTCTACCCCCAGGTCGCCACGCGCCACCATAACGGCTTCAGAGGCAATAATGATGCCGTCCAGCGTTTCATCATCTGCCACTGCCTCGGCACGCTCCAGCTTGGCGACCAGGCCAATCTCTTTGCCTTCTTCGCCCAGCAGTGCGCGTGCTTCCCGCATATCGTCTGCTGAACGCGGAAAGGAGACCGCCAGATAATCCACGCCGATTTCCACTGCCGTTTTTAAATCGGCCTTGTCTTTGTCGGTTAAGGCGGGAGCAGAAAGGCCACCGCCCTGTTTGTTGATGCCCTTGTTGTTGGAGAGCTTGCCACCCACATGAACACTCGTGTGTATTTCCTGGCCCGCAATGGAGGTCACATCCAGGACAACGCGGCCGTCATCCAGCAGCAGCCGGTCGCCGGGGGCTACATCATCAATAAGTGATGGGTAGTCACAACCAACGCGTTCACTGTTGCCCGCATTGGTATCCAGCGCCATGTCTAGAATAAACGCTTCGCCTACTGATAAATGAATAGGGCCTTCAGCAAAACGCGCGATGCGAATTTTAGGACCTTGTAAATCGCCTAGTGCAGCAACACATTTACCTAAGCGCTGGGCGATATCGCGAACATCCTGTAGGCGTCGGCGATGATCATCGGCAGAACCGTGGGAGAAGTTAAGTCGAACGACATCGACGCCTGCCGTGATCATCGCCTCAAGAATACCTGGCTGGTCGCTGGCAGGGCCTAGTGTGGCAACAATTTTGGTACGGCGAAGCGGCAAAGGTGAATTCGATAGGCTCATGAGCAGGCTCTCCTTAAATATTAAAAAAAAGCAAAAAACCAGTGTTGTCAGACTGCAAGGTGACTGCTTAATTGTCGGCGTGAAGTGTAGACGACCATAGTGATAATATAGTAATTTTACTACAAATAGGTTATTCGATAGCCAGCAAAGCAGCGTTGTAAGCGATTTTGTTCTTTTTAAAACGCTTTTACGTGTCTTTTTGGTAATTTTTTTACTTGAATGAAGCCATCCACCACCGAGCATGAGGTGTCAGCATGACGATCAGAGTTGCTATTAATGGGTTTGGACGGATCGGCCGTAACGTCTTACGCGCCCTGTATGAAAACGATTACCGTGACAAAATTCAGGTAGTGGCGATTAATGACCTTGGCGATCCTTCGCTAAATTCGCATTTACTACGCCACGATACGGTGCATGGGCATTTCCCCTTCACTGTAGAGCACGACGCAGAAAGTATCAGCGTTGACGGCGACCGCATTGCGATCTCTTCCGAGCGCGATCCTGCCAGCCTCCCTTGGGCATCCATGAATATCGATTTGGTCATGGAGTGCACGGGGCTATTTACCAAGCGAGAAGCTGCTGCCAAGCATTTGGAAGCGGGCGCTAAACGAGTACTGATTTCGGCACCCAGCCCGGATGCGGATGCAACGATTGTTTTCGGTGTTAATGATGACGTGCTGACTGCTGAGCATAAGGTTGTCTCTAATGCATCTTGCACGACTAACTGCCTGGCACCTGTCGCCAAAGCGCTGAACGACACCATAGGTATCGAAAACGGCCTGATGACGACCGTTCACGCTTATACCAATGACCAGAATCTTTCGGATGTTTATCATACCGACCCGTACCGCGCACGCAGCGCCACTCACTCCATGATCCCGACCAAAACCGGAGCCGCCGCTGCGGTGGGTTTGGTGCTGCCTGAGCTGGAAGGTAAGCTGGATGGGCTGGCCGTGCGCGTACCGGTGATTAACGTGTCGTTGGTGGATCTAACCTTTAACGCAGGGCGCGATACCAGCAAGGAAGAGATCAACCAGATCCTCGAAAAGGCCGCTGCCAATTCGAGCGTACTGGCTGTCAATGCTCAACCGCTGGTATCCATTGACTTTAACCATGACGCGCATTCATCAACGTTTGATGCCAATCACACCCGTGTGAATGGCCGTTTGGTGAAAGTAATGGCGTGGTACGACAACGAGTGGGGTTTCTCCAACCGTATGCTGGATACCGCCATTGCGATGCAGGCAACCGCAAAATAGTTATTTTTGAAGTGCGCTGTTAATGTTTGATTTAAAGGCCGAAAATTTATTTTCGGCCTTTATTTTTAATAAAAAGAATCTTTTTTTAACAGGACTGCATTCAAAACGTCTCCTCGCGTGTATCCCCTATACAGCCACTATTTACGGCGGTTGATAATAATCCTCAAGGAGACTGAAAATGACCACTCATCATTTCACGCGTACCGCACTAGGCGCAGCGCTGATTGCATCCTTCAGTCATGCCGCACTAAGAGGCCTATGGCTGGCAAGCGAGCCAGCGCATAAGTGCCCCAGCTATGGAGGTCATTCTTCCTATGGTGGCGGCATCAGTGGGGGTATCCAGTGGTAGCGGCAGGTGCTATCAAGCACGTAGAGTGTGTTTATAGCGAAATAAAAGCGCGTCGAACCGCTCCAAAAATATTTTATTGTAGTAAAATTACATTAAATATTGCGCATGATGCCTTTTTTTAGATAGATTTTAGGTAATCTAACCACGTAGATGGTCGTGGATAATAAATAGGAGCAGAGATGAGCCAGTCATATGCCTCCCCAGGCGCCCCATTAGGTGAACGTGACCATGCCATTGATCTAGCGCTTTTCGGGGCGTTGGGCGACCTCGCCATGCGCAAGCTGTTTCCTGCTTTATATCATCTTGACCGTGAAGGTCTGATGCCCGAAAGCACCCGCATTATGGGGCTGGCGCGTCAGGAGCATGATGTGGCGTCGTTCAGGCAACTGGTTGGCGGCGCATTGCGTAAACGGCTCAAAAGCAGCGAACTAGAGGACTCAAGCTTTGAGCGCTTTCTAAATCGTCTGGATTATCGTCAGCTCGACTTTTCAACAGCAGAGGGCTTTGAAGCCATTCGCGAATGGCGAGAAGGCTCAAAACAGCCGATGGTGGTGTACCTTTCTGTTGCCGCGCGTATTTATGGCGATATTTGCCACCATCTTCAAGCCAGTGGAAGTCTGGACGAAGACTCCCGCGTCGTTGTTGAAAAACCGATTGGCTACGATCTGGCATCGTCTGAACAGATCAATAATGCCATTGGTGCCGTATTTCCTGAGTCACGGGTATACCGCATTGACCACTACTTGGGTAAAGAAACGGTTCAGAACCTGATTGCGCTGCGCTTTGCCAATCCGCTCTTCGGCACTCAGTGGAACCAGAATCATATTTCCCACGTTGAGATTACCGTGGCCGAAAAGGTCGGTATTGAGGGGCGTTGGGGCTATTTTGATGATGCAGGCCAACTGCGTGACATGGTGCAGAACCACCTGCTGCAGCTGTTATGTCTGATCGCCATGGACCCGCCCTCTAACCTGGATGCGGATGCCATTCGTGATGAAAAGGTAAAAGTGTTGAAAGCGCTGAAACCTTTTACAGGGGAGGCGCTAGGGCGCGATGTGGTACGCGGGCAATATATTGCCGGCACCAGCGATGGCCAAGCGGTGCCTGGTTACCTGGAGGAAGAGGGCGCTAATACCCAGAGCCAGACGGAAACCTTTGTTGCGATGAAAACCGAGGTGTCTAACTGGCGTTGGGCGGGTGTGCCTTTTTATCTTCGCACCGGTAAGCGGATGCCCGAAAAGCTTTCGCAAATTGTGATCCATTTCCGCCAGCAGCCGCACTATATCTTTGATCCGGACCAGCGCGATATTGCTTCCAACAAGTTAATTATTCGCCTTCAGCCGGAAGAGGGAATTGCCCTACAAGTACTTACCAAAGACAGTGGCCTGGATAAAGGCATGCGTTTGCGCCCAGGGCCCTTACATCTTGATTTTAATAGTGCCTTCCCTAAATCACGTATTCCCGATGCTTATGAGCGCCTCTTGCTTGAAGTCATGAAGGGCCAGCAGTATCTGTTTGTACGCCGTGATGAGGTGGAGCACGCTTGGCGCTGGTGCGATCAGTTAATTGCTGGTTGGCAGAGTCGTGAAACCCCACCGAGGCGTTATCCGGCGGGCTCCTGGGGGCCGGTTGCCTCCATTGCGATGATTACCCAGGATGGCCGCAGCTGGTACGAGGATTATTAACATGAGCCAACAACGTCAAAAGCTGGCGGAACAGCTAGCCGAAGCGGTCGCGCAGGCCTTGAGTGAAGATCTAGACCGCCAGGAGCGCGTGCTTCTGGTCGTGTCCGGTGGCTCGACCCCGGTGCCTTTTTTTAAAGCCTTGGCCGCCAAGCCGCTAGCCTGGTCGCGTATCGATATCACGCTGGCGGATGAGCGCTGGGTGGATGAAACAAGCCGCGACAGCAACGCCAGGCTGGTGCGTGAAAACCTGCTGCAAGGCGCTGCCGCCGCGGCGCGTTTCGTGCCCCTAACCGCAGAAGCTTCAACGCCGGAAGAGGGCGTCGCGGCGGTAGCCGAACAGACCGCATCGCTTAGCTGGCCAGCCAGCGTGGTGATACTTGGTATGGGCGGGGATGGCCATACAGCCTCGCTGTTCCCGGATAGCCAGGAACTCGGGTTAGCGCTTTCTACGGATGAGCCGTTGGTGGCGGTGAGAACCCCTAGTCAACCACAGCCGCGGATTACCTTTTCAGCGTCCCGGCTACACCAGGCACATCGGCATATTTTACATATTACCGGTGACGATAAGCGTGCCGTACTGGCCAATGCCTTGAACGGCGATGATGTGCGGCAACTGCCAATACGTGCCTTTTTGTCATGCCCCTTGGCTATTTACTGGGCACCTTAACAATCAATTAATAATAGATTTCCGGAGACTTACGATGTCGATAGATAAACAGTTACCTTCAACGCGCACCGCTGAACTTGACAGCATTTGCCTTAAAGCGGAAGTGATTCCGGTGATCACCATTGATCGCCTTGAAGATGCCGTGCCGCTTGGAAAGGCCCTGGTAGAGGGCGGTTTAACAGTTCTCGAAGTCACCCTGCGTACCGACTGTGCGTTGGAAGCCATTAAGCGCATGCGTGAAGCGTTACCCGGAGCAAGCATTGGTGTGGGTACCGTACTCACCCCTGCTCAATATCGCCAGGCCGAAGAAGTAGGTGCTGATTTTGTCGTAACGCCGGGCACGACCGAGGCACTTTATCGTTACGGTATCGAAAGCTCAGTACCCATGCTGCCGGGCGTTTCGACCATATCAGAGCTGATGACCGGCTGGCAGTTCGGTTATCGCCGCTTCAAGTTCTTCCCAGCGGAGTCCAGCGGTGGCGTTAAAGCACTCAAGGCCTTTGGTGCTCCGATCCCTGGCGCGAAATTTTGCCCCACGGGCGGCATCACGGTCGAGAATGCGGCATCCTACCTGTCACTGCCCAACGTCATGTGCGTAGGTGGCTCCTGGCTCACGCCCGCCAGGTTGGTTGAAGCCGAAGATTGGGAAGGCATTCGCAAATTAGCTCAGGAAGCCGCTGAACGTTTTCATCATTAATGGAGCGCCTGGGTTTGTACGCCCAAGGCTATTTCAAGAGCTATTTCAAGGGCTATCCACAGGTCTAGGCGATTTCTAAAGGTCTTCCTGTTCTATCACCGGGCAACGTCATGTTGCCCGGTTTTTTTATGCAAAATAACACGTTAGGTAAGACCAAAGGGGGATAAACGTTAATCCACCGCTCCGTTAGAATCTCTGCGGAGATATGTCAGACATTTATTCGCACTGCGCATGTACAACACGATGACTAAATAATGGAGCAAGCCAACATGCATATGCTGACCCTGGCGTCTTTCCTGTTTTTTACAGGGCTGGTCGCTTTTATTACGTGGCGTATCACACGCCGGGATGATCACTCCAGTACCACTGGTTATTTCCTGGCAGGGCGCTCGCTGACCTTCCCGCTGATTGCGGGTTCGTTGCTAATGACCAACCTCTCCACTGAGCAGATGGTAGGCCTAAACGGGGCTGCGTTTGCCGATGGGCTAAGCGTTATGGCATGGGAAGTCGTTGCAGTTATCGCGTTGGTCGCGCTGGCGCTGTTCTTCCTGCCGCGCTTTTTAAAAAGCGGTATTACTACACTGCCGCAATTGCTGGAAATCCGCTTTGATAAAGGCACCCAGCTGATCACCAACGTCATTTTCCTTATTGCCTATGCCGTTATTTTGCTGCCGATCATTCTCTATTCTGGTGCGATTGGCTTGCAGGGGATGCTGGACCTGCAAGGACTAACCGGTATTCAGTCATCAAGCACACTGCTTTGGCTAACCGTATGGATCGTGGGCATTATTGGTGCGATCTATGCCCTGTTTGGCGGGCTACGTACGGTTGCCGTTTCCGACACGCTGAACGGTATTGGGCTGTTAGTGGGCGGTTTTGTGGTCGTCTATTTTGGCCTTCAAGCGGTGAGTGGCGGTACGGGCATCATGGAAGGCTGGAGCATTCTTAAGCAGAGCGACCCGGATAAGCTCAACTCGATTGGTGGCTCAGAGCAGCAGGTGCCGTTCTTCACGCTGTTTACCGGGGTCTTTCTGATTAACTTGTTTTATTGGAGCACGAATCAGCAGATTATCCAGCGAACGCTTGCCGCCAAAAACCTGGCCGAAGGCCAAAAGGGTGTGCTGCTGACAGGGCTTTTTAAACTGCTTGGCCCGCTGTATCTCGTGCTACCAGGTATTATTGCCTATAACCTCTATGCTGATCAGGGTGTGCAGGCTGATGAAGCCTATGGGCACTTGGTGTTTAACGTTCTACCGCCTTATTTAACGGGTTTCTTTGCGGCGGTTATGGTCGGGGCGATTCTGTCCTCGTTTAACTCCGCGCTTAACAGTACCACCACCATTTTCAGCCTGGGTATTTATAAAGGCGTGCTGAATAAAGACGCTACTGAGCAGGAGGTTGTTAAATCGGGCAAGATCTTTGGTTGGATCATGGCGATTATTACCATGATTATCGCGCCACTGCTGGCCGGGCAGGATAGTCTATTCGGCTACCTGCAGAAGATGAACGCCATTTACTTTATTCCTATTCTGGCTGTTGTGTTGGTGGGGCTACTGACCAAACGGGTACCTCCCATGGCCGCCAAAATAGCGCTGGTGGGCGGCTGTTTATTGATCGCTGCTGGTTACTTTGTGCCGCCATTTAATCTCTTGCCTGAGATTATGAATGAGTTCCACTTCGTCGCATTGGTGTTTGCCTTGTTAGTGGTGATGATGCTGATTGTTGGTAAGCTACGCCCGCGCGAAACGGACTGGGTACAGGAGCATGTCGGCGGTGTTGATCTAACGCCCTGGAAAGGTGCACTACCCTCAGGTGTCGCGCTGATCATTTTAGTGATCATTATTTATATAAGCTTTGCTGGATAATTGTCGATTAGGCGCTGAAAGCTAGCCCTGTTAGCAATAGCGCTGTCATCAATAGCCCAGTAACAGAAAGGCCCCGTTAGTATCAACTAGCGGGGCCTTATCGTTTTAGCGGCTGTTGTTGAATTTATGCAAGCCGTAGCGGCGGTTCGGCGAGCCCGGCTATGTCGATTTGCACGGAAAATAGCGCGCCAGCGTTCGGCTCTTTGGCAAGCTGCTCTGAAGTGAAACCCTCTTGAGCCGTCGTGATATACAGCGTTTTAAGCTCTGGGCCTGCAAACACCGGGCAAGAGGGTTGGCTGGCTGATAGGTGCACTCGGCCAATAGTCTCACCGTCAGCGTTTAAGCGCACAACCTCGCCAGCACCCCAAAGCGCTAGCCATAGGCAGCCCTGGCTATCCATCACGGCGCCGTCGGGGCTGCCAATATGACCGGAAAAATCCGCAAAAGGCTCGGGTTCTCCGAGCGGCCAGCCTTGGTCATCCAGCGCCCAGCGCATCACAACGCCGGTTGGTGTATCCGTAAAGTAAGCGGTGGTGCCATCGGGTGAAAAGCACAGCGCATTAGGAATGCTAAGCCCGGTACGCAGCTGGCTTAGCTTGCCGCGATGCAGTCGGTAGAGGCTGCCCGCCTGGTGCTCAGCCTGTTTTCCCATGCTTGAAAACCACAGGCTGCCATGCCTGTCCACACGTGCGTCATTGCTGCGCGTAACAGGGTTATCGGCTTCAACATCGGCAAAGTGGGTAATGTTGCCGCTTTCAGGGTCGAAGTGGCTCAATGAGCGCTCACCCACTAGTAGCAGGCGGCCATCCTCAAGCGGCGCGGCCAGAGAAACCATATCGTCTAGCGCTACATGATCATGCTGCTGGCTGGTGTGAGAGAGCCAGTGCAAGCGCTTGCCAATAATATCGCACCAGTAAAGCCGTCCGCTGCTGGCTTGCCACTGCGGGCCTTCTCCAAGCAGGCAGCCACTATCTACTGCGACAGCTGCCTGCCATGTGGGTAATGACATTATTCTTCTCCGGCTTTTTTCCAGGCGTTAACTAACGCAATCGCCTGTTGGGCAACCGCCTTGGCGTTTTGCCCGGGTTTATAAAGTGCGCTGCCCAGGCCAGCACCATCTACCCCGGCTGCTCGCCAAGCGGCGAAGTTATCGATTCCAACGCCGCCTACGGCGTACAAACGAGTGCCTTCAGGCAGTACGGCGCGCACGGCTTTCATACCTTCCAGCCCGACCTGGACGGCAGGAAAAAGCTTAAGCCCTGTCGCGCCAGCGTCAAGTGCATCGAATGCTTCGGAAGGGGTAACAATGCCTGGCCAGCTCGCCATCTCAAGACGGTGCGTTTCTTCAATCACCCTGGGGCGACAATTAGGCGAGACAATTAAACGCCCACCAGCGGCATGAACGTCTCGCACTTGTGCGGGGGTAAGCACGGTGCCCGCGCCAATGACCGCCTGCTCGCCAAAGGCGTTGACTAAGCGGCGAATGCTCTCTAGTGGCTCCGGCGAGTTAAGCGGCACTTCAATCTGGGTGATGCCTGCGTTAAGCACCGCATCAGCAACGTCGATAACGTCATCGGGCGTTACGCCTCGCAAAATTCCGATCAGGGGTAACGTCATAGAGCTCTCTCTGCATTATTTGTTAGCGCCTGGTGGGCGAGTCGAAGACCTGCCAGTACGGCGGTGTCGCCCTCAACGTGATGGGTCTGAAAGCCGAGCGCGTTAAGGGCCAAATGGTAACGATGACAAAGCGCTGGATTACCAATCAAGGTAACCGTTTCATCGGTAGATAATGATTGGCAGGCGCCCGCTAGCTCAAGGCCAATCGCAAGGCCAGAAAGCCGTGCCGAGAGCACGCTTGCCCGGGTGTTACCCATGGGCAGGCGGCTATCCAGTAAATCCTGCGCCCGCAGGCCGAACAGGCGGCTGCTAAACGTCTCTGGGGCTGCTCTTATCTCGCTGACGGCGGCGATGAACGCATCGCGGCAGGCGAGCTCGTTTAGCGCATCGCTGCCAATGGAGTGCTTTAGGACCGACTGATTCGCCAGCAGCTGATAAAGCTCGCCTGTTAGATAGGTGGTGAACTGTGTTACCGCGCCTGACTCAATGCTCGCCCATTTGGAATGGGTGCCCGGCAGGCAGACCCGGCCTGAAAAATCGGGCGCTTCGGCCGCCAGGCCAGCAAGCTGGGTCTCTTCTCCGCGCATGACATCAAAATGCTGAGCCGCGCTGTGGGTTTGGCTCAGACCGGGCAGCAGATGCACACGCAGCTGACCACCTACCAGCCGAGGCATCACCGCTCCATGGCTAAGCTGGTCAAGCGAGATAGGCACCGGCAGGTAAGCGGCTTCCAGCCAGCCTTGTCGAGCGCCTGCCATGCCGCACACCATTACCGCTATGTGGCCGTTGGCAGGTAGCCAATCGCCCACCAGGCGCAACAGTTCAGCCTCGTATTCATCCGGCGTGAGCGAAAGCATGCCCTTATCGCTGCTGGCGTTGGCGATCACCTGGTGTTGCTTATCGAGCCCCCAGGCACGCAGGTTGCTGGAGCCCCAGTCCACCGCGATCCAGGCGAGCGTTTGCGGTAACGCATCAGAATCGGTACGCATGTGACGATATCTCCCCACGAATAAGGTTCTCCACGATTAAGAAAGCAGGGCTTACCACTCAGCGATAGAACCGTCGTCGTGCGTCCATACCGGGTTGCGCCAGCGGTGGCCTGTTTTTGCGCGCTCTTCAACATAGGCTTCATCAATTTCTACACCCAGGCCGGGGCCTTGGGGGATAGCGCAAAAACCGTCGGTGATACTGAGGGCTGTTTTGTCTACCAGGTAGTCCAGCACGTCATTGCCCTGGTTATAGTGAATCCCCATGCTTTGTTCTTGAATGAAGGCGTTATGGCAGACAGCATCCAGCTGAAGTGAGGCGGCCAGGGTTAACGGCCCAAGCGGGCAGTGGGGCGCCAGCGCCACATCATAGGCAGAGGCGAGGGTGGCAATTTTCAGCCCTTCGCTAATGCCGCCACAGTGGGAAATATCCGGCTGGATAATATCGATCATGCCATCGGCCAGCAGGTCGCGGAACTGAAAGCGGGTATGCAAGCGTTCGCCGGTCGCCAAGGGGTAGCTCAACCCGCCCGCAATATCTTTCAAGCAAGGCAAGTGTTCCGGTGCAACGGGCTCTTCAACAAACATGGGATGGTAAGGCTCAAGCTCACGCAGTAATGCTTTGGCCATGGGACGATGGACGCGGCCATGAAAGTCGATACCGATACCCACATCCGGCCCAACGGCCTCGCGCGCCTCATGTACTCTGGCCACGGCTTCATCGACCTTGCGATGAGAGTCGACGATTTGCATTTCGGGCGTGCCGTTCATCTTGAACGCGGTAAAGCCTTTTTCGACCAGCGCCTTGGCACCGGCGCCCACATCGCTTGGGCGGTCGCCCCCGGTCCAGGCATACATGCGCATTTTATCGCGCACCGCTCCCCCCAAGAGTTGGTGAACGGGAACACCCAAATCACGCCCTTTAAGGTCCCACAGTGCCTGGTCAATACCCGCAATGGCGCTCATCAAAATGGGGCCGCCGCGATAGAACCCGGCACGATAGAGCGTGTTCCAAAGGTGTTCGATCCGATGAGGGTCCTGGCCAATCAGGTAGTCGGAAAGTTCATGAACGGCCGCTTCTACCGTTGCGGCACGGCCTTCGATGACCGGCTCGCCCCAGCCATAACAGCCTTCATCGGTTTCGATTTTAAGAAACAGCCAGCGGGGAGGGACTTGCCATGTTTTAAGACGCGTAATTTTCATACGATATAATCCTCACGGTTAGCCGAGTGGGTACGGCAAGCGTTACTGCAGAAGTTTGTTTTAGCCCAGCTAGACGATGCCCAGATCGATAGCGGTTCGCCGCAATACCTCGCGCGCAGCGGTGTCGGCCGCGTTAATGTCGCCGGCTTTAATCGCATCCAGTACGTGGCGGTGCCGGGTTAAACTGTCATCGAGTGTTTTAATATCGTGTTGCGAGCGATATACCAGCGCCATGATTGAAGGGCGTAATAAATGGCCCATTTGCCGCCACACCAAGTTATGCGTCGCTTGGTAGATCACATCGTGAAAGGCAACATCGAACTCAATGTGCTGGGCGCGCGCGTCAGGATTGCCTGCCGAACAGCGCATACCTTCAAACGCCGCTTCCAGCTGTGTAATGTCATCACCGGTGGCCGCTTGGGCCGCCAATCTCGCAACCGTGGGCTCTGCTGAGAATCGAAAAGCGTAAATTGCGCGCACGAGCTGAGGGTCCAGGTTGACGAGCCCTGTCATCCATTCGCTCATCAATGGGTCCAGCAGGTGCCACTCACTCATTTCACGAACCAGCGTGCCTCGGCCCGCCGTGCGCTCTATAAGCCCGGCGGCCGTTAGGCTTGCTAATGCGTTGCGTACCTGATTGCGGCTGACGGCAAAGTGTTTGCCGATATCCAGCTCCTTGGGAAAGACGTCACCGGGCTGCCAGTGGCCGGTTAATAGCGCCCTGGCCAGTAAGCGTGCCAAGTGTTCAGCGCCACCGTGGTGGGCGGGCAGGGTATCCAGCGTCATGGGATGCCTCTATGAATGACGGTAATAGCGTGAGCTTATTAAATGTCAGACATTTTAACAACCAGACGAAAGTTGGTTTTAGGTGGGCCTTTTTTAAAAGGACTGTTTTTAAAGTACCGTTTTTAAAAGGACGAGTCTTGGAAATCGCTTTTAACGCGCCCGTAGTGCGGCAATATCATCCTGAGTGGGTAGCGCAGCGTACGCGCCAGGCCGAGTAACGGCATGAGCCCCGCAGCGGCAGGCAGTCACCACGGCAGCGCTTAAGAAGGCGTTATCCTCGTGCCAACCTGGGGCAATGCCGTAGCGAGAAAGCTCTGCCAGCAGGCCACCAATAAACGCATCGCCACCCGCTGTCGTGTCCACCGCTTGTACACTGGGCGGCGCAATGTGCTGTGCCATGGCAGCACTTTTAAGCACCACATCGTTAGGGCCGTCAGTAATCAAAATGACGTTGACGCCTGCGGCCAAACGCTGGTTAAGCCAGGTGTCCTGGGACTGCTCGCCGCGCAGGTAATCCAGCTCCTCAAGCGATATCTTGAGCAGCTCGGCAGTATCTAAAAGCTGCATCACCAGGCCAATATCGGCGGTGGCATCTGCCCATAAATTATGTCGCAGATTGGCGTCAACGCTCACCAGACAGCCAGACTGCTTGGCCATATTTGCCAGGGCGAGGGTGGTTTCGGCAATGTCAGGGTCGGTTAGGCTATTGCTGCACAGATGCACGATGGCTGGCGTTTCAAATACTCCTTGGGGCAAATGATGAATGCGATAGAGCAGGTCAGCGGCCGGTGGACGGTAGAAGTCAAAGGTGCGTTCGCCGAGGGCATCTCGGGAGACAAACGCGAGTGCCGTACGGGCCATTTTAGTCCGCATAACGCCATCGGTATTAACACCGTGGCTGTTTAGTTCCCGAATCAAAAAATGGCCAAATGTGTCATCGCCGACCATACCTAAAAAGTGACTAGGCACCCCAAGCCGAGCACAAGCGACGGCAACATTAGCGGGCGCACCGCCAGCGTAAGGAGTAAAGGTTTCCTGGCGGTCGCTAGCATCGCCTAAGCGGCTTGAAAGCATATCCACCAGCGCTTCGCCAAACGCAATAACAGAAATCATGGGTTGTCCTTGTTGTTTTTGAGGTTGCTGCCGCCCTGCGCGTTAAAACACTTCTTCGTTATGTAGCGCTTCGGCAGCGCCTAGCAGGCCTGTCCATGGGTGAGTGACGACCCAGATAGGAATATCCGCATTATAGGTGTGCATACGCCCTTTATTGATAAAGGCCGTATGTAGCTCGCTGTTGGGCAGCCAGTCCAGCAGGCGTGGAACAATACCGCCACATAGATAAACGCCCCCGCGAGCGCCCATCGTCAGTGTTGCGTCGCCACACACATCCCCCAGGATTTTTAGAAACCGCAGCAGCGTGCGGCTGGCTATTTCATCACCCTGCTGGGCAGCCTGAGTCACCTCGGCAGCAGTGGTAAATGCTGGCGCTATGCCTTCAAGGGCGCAGTCAGCCGTATACAGGTCAACAATGCCCTGGCCACACAATAGGCGCTCTACGCTGACGCGCGGGTAGTGCTTGTGTAGCTCATCCAGCAGTTCGCGCTCTCGAATATCGGTGGGGGCAAACGTAACATGGCCGCCTTCGGTGGGCAGCGGAATCCATGCGTGCAGGCCAGGGAAAACGCCCGCCACACCCAGCCCCGTGCCAGGGCCAATTACCAGGCGCGCTGCATGTGCTTGAGGCGTGCCGGGCTTCACTTCCACCAGGTCGTGATCTGGCACGTGGGGGATGCCCAACGCCTGAGCGGTGAAATCATTAATGACTTTAAACAGCGAAAGGTCCAGCGTCTGCTGAACCTCGCTTTTTGAAAACTGCCAGTGGTTGTTGGTCATTTTGACCTGCTCGGCATGCACCGGGCAGGCAAACGCTAAGCAGGCCTCGGTGGGCGCGTTACTACCGGTCGCGCCCACTTGGCTCAAATAGTCCTGGGCGGCTTCCACCACCCCTGGGTAGTCGGCGCAGGGTAGGTTGAGAATGTGCTGGGGCGTTTTCTCCCCCGGGGTGACCAACGCAAAGCGGGCGTTGGTTCCCCCGATGTCGCCAATGAGAGCAGGTCGGCTCATTGGTCCTCCTGCTCGATTTTTTCCAGCTCTCGGGAAAGAACGTCAGCTTCAAAGCCGCCAAACACGCCTGCGCCTTCTTCGGCTTTGGTGGCCAAGTGGCGGAAGCCACCGAAAAGCTCGCGACCCATGCCAAAGTGGTTCTGCTCAAGATTGGCCTGCGCGCACGGTCTGGCATCAAACGTGGCGGCATCCATCAGTACATTAAGCTCGCCGGTTTCGGCATCCAGGCGCACAATGTCACCATCCTGCAGTTTGGATAGAGGACCACGGTCAATGGCTTCAGGTGTGACATGGATAGCAGCAGGCACTTTGCCTGAAGCGCCCGACATGCGGCCATCGGTCACCAGGGCCACTTTAAAGCCACGGTCTTGTAGCACGCCTAAAAACGGCGTGAGCTTGTGCAGTTCGGGCATGCCATTGGCTTTAGGGCCCTGGAAGCGCACCACTACGATGACATCGCGATCCAACTGACCCGATTCAAACGCCGCTTTTACCTGGTTTTGATCATCAAATAGCTGAACAGGCGCCTCAACGATGCGGTGTGCCTGCTTCACTGCGGAAATTTTAATCACGCCGCGGCCCAGATTGCCGTCGAGTACGGTAAGTCCGCCAGTTGGCGAGAAAGGATTGCTGACCGGACGGAGTACCTCTGAATCGAGGCTGGATTCAGGGCCTTCGCGCCAAGTGAGCTTGCCATCTTCAAGGAAAGGCTCTTGCGTGTAGGCGGTCATGTCCGTACCAAAGACGGTAGGAATGTCGCCATGCATAAGACCCGCTTGGAGCAATTCACGAATCAGCAGGCTCATACCACCTGCCGCTTGGAAGTGGTTAACATCCGCCTGGCCGTTGGGGTAAATGCGGGTCATGCTGGGTACCACAGCGGAAAGCTCGGTGAAGTCGTCCCAGTTAATGGTAATGCCCGCCGCGGCTGCCATGGCCACCAGGTGCAGCGTGTGGTTGGTTGAGCCGCCGGAGGCCAGTAGGCCGACAATTGCGTTAACAATTGCTCGCTCATCAATTTGCTTATAGAACGGGCGGTAGTTGCCGCTTTGTTCGGTATTGCGAATGGCCTGTTCAGTGGCGTAGCGGGTGAGCGCTTCACGCAGCGGGGTGCCGGGGTTAACAAAGGAGGCACCGGGCAGATGGAGCCCCATCATTTCCATCATTAACTGGTTGGAATTGGCGGTACCGTAAAACGTGCAGGTGCCAGGGCTATGATAGGACTGGGATTCGGCTTCCAGCAGCTCGTCTCGGCCAACCTTGCCTTCAGCATAAAGCTGGCGAACGCGGGCTTTTTCGTCATTAGGAAGGCCGGTGGTCATGGGGCCGCCAGGCACAAACATGGCCGGTAAATGGCCAAAGCGTGCGGCGCCAATAAATAGCCCCGGCACAATTTTATCGCAGATACCCAAGTACAGCGTTGCATCAAACATGTTGTGAGAAAGTGCGACCGCCGTCGCCATGGCAATCACATCGCGGGAGAACAGCGACAGCTCCATGCCGGGCTGCCCTTGGGTCACGCCGTCGCACATGGCGGGTACGCCGCCTGCGAACTGGGCGGTTGAGCCCATGCCCCGCGCGGCTTCTTTAATAACCGCAGGGTAGTCTTCAAAAGGCCGGTGAGCAGAAAGCATATCGTTATAGGACGATACGATGCCCACGTTGGCGCTATTGGTTAGCTTGAGTCGGCCCTTGTCGACAGGCACATCGCAGCCGGCAAAGCCGTGCGCCAGATTCCCGCAGGAAAGCTCGCCACGATGAACGCCTTGCTTGTGTTGGTCCGCCATATGCGCTTCATAGAGCGCACGCCGCTGCCGAGAACGTTCACGGATACGTTGAGTAACCTTGGCAACGGTAGGATTTAACGTAGCAGGTGTTGGGCTCGGCATAATGACCTCTGCATGATAGAAACGGCACGGTTTGTGTAGTTATTTTACATATTTTTATACTGTTTAAAGTAAATAAATAATAAAACAGGTTATTCATTTGGTTTTATTACTATATCCAAGGTCTTGCGTCTTTTGCTTCCTTGCCTCCATGCAGCGCTAAAGCCGCTCAGAGGCTCATAGACACAAGCCTAGTATAATTCAATTGGCCCGTACCGAACGTCGCCTGCCGTAGCGGATGAGGCACCCAATAGTTACTCGTTTTCAACCTCGTCCCGTTTAATGCTGAAGAACAGCGCATAAAGCGTGGGTACCGCGACCATAGTGAGAAGCGAAGCGAATGCTAGCCCGCCCATAATAGTGACCGCCATGCTGTTGAAGAACGCATCGGTCAGCAGCGGGATCATGCCCAGAATGGTGGTGCCTGCCGCCAAAAGTACCGGGCGCAGGCGGCTAATGCTGGCCTCAAGAAGTGCCTGGAAACGTGCCGTACCCTGACGAATCTGCTCATCAATTTCATCGACCAGCACAATGGCATTTTTCATCAGCATGCCAGAAAGGCTTAACATGCCGAGCAGGGCAGTAAACGAGAAGGCCAGGCCGGTCGCCAGCAGGCCTATAACAACACCGCATACCGACATGGGGACCACCAGCCAGATAATTAACGGTTGCCTGAGTTTGCCGAAAAGCAGAATGGTCGTCAGCACCATGATTAAGAAACTGATAGGCAGCTGCTGCGCCAGTGATGCTTGAGCGTCGCCGGAGTCTTCGTGCTCGCCGCCCCATTCCAGTGTATAGCCGGGCGGTAGCGGAATGGCTTCAATCTCAGCGCGGATCTCCTCGAAGGCCTGGGCCGCCGTGTAACCTGCTCCTGGCTCGGCGCCCACGGTGAGTGTACGCACGCGGTTACGCCGCTGAATCAAGGCCTCTTCACTGCGCGTCTCAAAGGCATCCACCACCTGCGTAATGGGGATGAACTGCTCTTGCGCTTCACTCCATACCTGCCGATCAGGCAGCAGCGCCACGTCATCTCGCTCCGCTTGAGGCGCTCGAGCCACAATAGGCACCAAATGCTCGCCTTCACGATAGGTGCCCGCTTGAATGCCTGACGTGGCAAACTGAAGTGCCTGAGTAATATCATCGCGTGTGACGCCGGCAATACGCGCGCGCTCCTCATTAATCACTGGTGCGACGATCAGCTCCTGTTGGCGCCAGTCGGTGCGCTCGTCAATGAGAAAGGAATTGGTCGCCATACGTGCTTCGGCTTCAGCGGCTAACCCACGCAGCACGCTGGCGGAGGCGCCCTGAAAACGTGCCTCTATATCAGCGCCGTCGCCGGGCCCAAACTGCAGGCGCTGGGTACGTATTTGGGCATTAGGGAAGTGTTCATTTAAATCGCGGTAAAACTGTCGGTCCAGCGCGGGAATAGCGTCGAGCTCTGCCGTACGCACGATGAATTGTGCGTAAGCGGTATTGGGCTGCTCGGGTGAGTAGGTCAGCATAAAGCGCGTTGCCCCACTGCCCACAAAACTTGCCACCGATACCACATCGTCCTGTTCGAGAAGGTAAGCTTCTATCTCTTCGACATCGCGTAGCGTGGCGCGAATGTCGGTGCCTTGAGGGAGCTCGTAGTTGATAAAGAATATAGGTGTATTTGAATCAGGGAAGAAGGATTGGGGCACCAGCGTAAAAGCCCACATGCAGGCTCCAGTAATCACCACCAGCGCCGCGACAGTAATAATGCGCAGCTTAAGCGCCATCAAGAGCACCTTGCGGTAGCTGCGATACATCAGGCCGCCGTATAAATCCTCTTCGTCATCCTGATTATTCTCTTCTTCATCCTCTTCACCTTTCTTGCGCAGCAGGTAGAAGCCGAACAGCGGGGTAACGGTGAGGGCCAGCAGCCAGCTCAACATTAACGACACCAGAATGACGATAAACAGCGAGAACATGAACTCACCGGTTACATCATCGGAAAGGCCAATGCCTGCAAACGCCATAATGCCGATAATAGTGGCACCTAATAGCGGTATCTGAGTGCGTTGTGCGGATGCGCTGGCCGCCTCCTTGGCCTTCATACCGCGCTTTATATTGGTGACCATGCCTTCTGCCACCACGATGGAGTTATCCACCAGCATGCCCATGGCGATAATCAGCGCGCCGAGTGAAATGCGCTCCATCTCGATATTGAAAATGGCCATAAACATCAGCGTGCCGAGTACGGTCAGCAGCAACGTGCTGCCGACGACCACGCCAATCCGCCAGCCCATGACCAGGCACAGTACGCCGATAACGATACTCACCGACATCAGCAAATTAATCAGAAAGTCATTGATGGCGTCGTTAACGACATCGTGCTGTTCATAAAGCGGGTGAAGTTCAACACCGAGCGGAATACGGCTTTGCAGCTGCTCCATACGCGCTTCAACAGCGTCACCGACCTCAATGATATTCTCGGTTTCGATGCCCGAGATACCCAGCGTAAACGCGGTTTGACCGTTATAACGGATGACCTGGTCGGGGATTTCAGTGGGCTGTCGATAAATCGTTGCGATATCGGCCAGCGCTACCTGGTCGGTTGTGCCTGGCGCACCAATGCGGATCGATTCCAGTAGCGCGGTACTGTCGATGTTCGAGCGCGCGACAAGGCGTACCTGTCGATCACCCACCCGCAGTACTCCGGCGTCTTCGACGGCGTTTTCGGTTTGAATGGTATTGATCACCTGCTCGATGGGAATGCCGAGCGTGGTTAGCCGCTCATTGGAAATATCGAGATAAATCGTCTCTTCGCGTTCGCCTGCGCTAGTGACGCGGGCAACACCCGGTACCGCCAGTAGTTCGCGCTGAAGAAAGGTTGAAATATCGCGAATCTCACGGGTAGAAAAACCGTCGGCGGTGACGGCATAAAACAGCCCATATACTTCACCGAAGTCGTCGTTGACCTGAGAAGGCTGGGCGCCTTGCGGTAGGTCGGCTTGGGTATCATTAACCTTGCGGCGCAACTCATCCCAGATTTGTGGCAGTTCGTCACTACCATAAGTAGAGTGTACTTCTACCTGGATTTCTGAGCGGTTGGGCACCGATTTGGAATCAAGCACGTCTATTTGCGGCATTTCCTGAATGGCGCGTTCCAAGCGCTCGGTAACCTCTTCCTCAACCTCTTCAGCAGTGGCGCCAGGGTAGGGAGTGTTGATGATCGCGTAGGGAATGGTGAACGATGGATCCTCCAACTTGCCCACCGCATTAAACCCCCAAATACCCCCAAACAGACAAAGTACAACAATCAGCCAGGTGTTGATGGGCCGCTCGATTGAAAGCTTCGCAATATTCATGACCACGCCCCTTATAGCGATGCTTCAAGCGGTTTGACCTGCATGCCATCACGTAGCAAATGAACACCCGCTGCAACAATAGACGCACCGTCTTCAAGGCCCGCTGTAATAATCACCTGGTCACCGACGATGTCGCCGGGGGTAACGCGTTGCGGCGATACCGTGCCTTCATCGCCGTCGTAAATCCACACCTGAAATTCGCCTTGTTCATCGTTGTCCAAGGCGCTGCTGGGCACCATGATCAGCGGTGTCTCAAGGGTGTTTTTAAACGCGATAAAAACGCTGGCGGTCGTGCCGGGGAGGGCGATCAACGGGACGTCCGGGGTTGGGGCATACTCTACTTCATAGGTCTGGGCGATTTCGTCAGGTTCGGTGGCATGTTCCCGATACTCAAGCGGGAAGCGCTGCCCCGGTAGGGTGGCAATCTCGGCCTCGACCTTAAAGTGATGGCCTCTTTCAAGGTGCTGCATTAACGCTTGGGGCACGTTAAAGCGTATCCGCAGCTCGGAGATATCCTGAATGCGCACCACCTCTGTATTGGGTGGGACCGTTGTATGATTCTCGACTAAACGCCGGGATACGAGCGCATCGAACGGCGCATTAAGGGTGGTGTAGGCAAGTTCCTGACGCGCGCTCTCAAGCTGGGTTTCGGCAAGCTCGGCCTCCGTTTGGGCGCTATCCAATGCGGATTGGGAAACGGCGTCATGGGCCCGCAGGTTGCGCTGTCTTACCAGGTGGCGGCGAGCTTGCTCGTACTCGGCTTCGGCGCTGCGAACCTGTAAGGCATAGTCGGTCTGGTCGAGCCGGGCGATTAACTCGCCGCGTGGAATCGTTGCACCTTGAACGGCGGGAAGCGCCTCAATGCGCCCGCCTACCTGAAAGGCCAGGTTCACCGTGCTCAGTGCATCCACGCGGCCTACAAATCGGCGGCTTGGGTAGACCTCTTGCTGGCTTGTTTCATAGAGCTTCACAACTTGGGTCGGGTTAGGTTGCGTTTCATCATCGTTGCCACAACCCACGGTCAATAAGGGGGTGAGCACCAAAAAAATCCATAAAAAGCCCGGCCTCATTAGCTGCCTCCATGCAAGCGGTCAAATCCATTTTTAACTAACGTATTATTATCACCAGGGTATCTTTATAACCAAGGTGTCGTTATGCAAGCTAGCAACTATAGTCGTTAAAACCATAGCCGTTAGAACTATAGTAGTTAGCGGGGAGTGCGACGAACGGTTGTTTAATTTTATCCTGAGATAATTATCTGAGTGGATGAATAGCTCAACGGTGGCAAACACTGTAGAAGAATGCAAAGGAGTGCAGATGTACAAGGGGAACGTCAAACGCCGTTGGTTAGGGGTGGCGCTTGTCGCTTTATTAAGTGGCTGTACGGTAGGGCCTGATTATCAGCGTCCTGAAATAGCGCTACCGGATACCTGGCCTGAGCGTATTACGCTCAGCCAGGCAGAGCGCAGCGAATGGCGCGATTGGTGGAAGCAGTTCAATGATCCCGCCTTAAATGCGCTGGTTGCCCGTGCCACGCAAGATAATCTCGAATTGGCCGTTCAACTGGGCCGTATTCAAGAGGCCCGAGCACAGTTGGGGTTGGCCGATGCCGAGCTATTCCCAAGCGTTGGTTACCAGGCTGAAGCTAACCGCGAACGCATGCCCGGGGCTTCCATACCCATCGATATTGAGCCGGTGCAAGACTTGCTCACCTCGACCAGTAATCAATACTCCCTCGCGGGTAGCCTTGAGTATGAATTTGACCTTTGGGGACGGTTGGCGCGCCAACGCGAGGCCGCCATCGCCATGTTTGAAGAGAGTCAGTTTGCCCATGATGCCGCTGAAATTGGCGTCATTGCGGATGTTGTCACTACTTATTTCGACCTTAAAAGCGCCCAGTACCAGCAGGCGATACTTGAAGAGACGCAGGCCGCTTACGAAGAGACGTACCGACTGCAACAACTGCGGTTCGAGTTGGGTGAAAGCAGTGAACTTGAGGTGCGCCAGGCTGAAGCTGAGTGGCAGGGCGCGCGCACTGAACTCCCGCAGGTTACTCAGCGGGTAGAGACGCTGAGAGGCGCCTTGGCCGTGCTGGTGGGGATGTCACCGCGCGAACTAATGGGCGAGCTTGATTTTGGCGACACGCATCTACGCGAAATTGCTGAGCCTGCGCGTATTCCGCATTTACTCCCTTCAGAGCTGCTTCAGCGGCGGCCAGACCTACGGGCAGCGGAGGCTGAGCTGATTGCCGCTAACGCCCAGGTTGGCGTGGCCGAAGCTGGCCGTTTGCCATCGCTGAACCTCAATGCTTCCCTAGCAAGCGTGGCGGCCAATACCAGCGACCTGTTTACTGATAATGCACGCTCTTGGGGGCTTGGTGCATCAATTGTTGGGCCGCTTCTGGATTTCGGGCGCAGCCGAGCCAATGTCGAAAGCGCGGAAGCGCTGGTCGAACAAACCGATGCGCAGTATCGACTAACCGTGTTGACCGCCTTCAACGAAGTACGCGATGCGCTGTATAACTACGATATCAGCCAGCAGCGCGTCGAGGCAGTCAATGACCAGCTTGAGGCGGTAGAGCGGGCGCAGGAGCTTGCGGTGCTGATGCATGAGCAAGGGCAAGTCAGCATGCTGGAACGGCTCGACGCTGATCGCTCGCTGCTTTCAGCCGAGCTTGACCGTGCGGATGTGCAGCGCGAACGGTTGGCGGCGGCAGCGACGTTATTTAAAGCCTTGGGCGGCGGGTGGCAGGCCAATCCTCCGGCAACACTGCAATAGCACCAGCGTAACGGCTAAAAAGCCGGATGCGCGGCGATGAAAGAGCAACGTTAAAGCCCCAACGTTTGTTACTATTTAAGGCTTAACTGTCTGTTTTCTTTTACGCTACTGGAGCCCGCTATGCATTCCCTTATTGCCCAGATACAACCTGTTGATTACGCTGCTGGTGATAGGGCAAGGGCGTATCTGGACACGCTGACCAAGCCGCCTGGAAGCCTTGGGATGCTAGAGCAGTTGGCGATTCAGCTTAGCGAAATTAGCGGTGAACGTGCGCCTACTCTTACGCCGCCTGGGGTCGTGGTGTTTGCCGCGGACCATGGCGTTGCCGCCGAAGGCGTTTCTGCCTTTCCCCAAGCGGTTACGGCACAGATGGTCGCCAATTTCGCCAGCGGAGGTGCGGCAATCAACGTGTTTGCCCGGCAGGTGAACGCCAGGCTTGAAATCGTCGATGTGGGGGTCGTAAGCGATATTGATATGCCGGGCGTGGTCGTCAATAAGATACGTCGCGCCTCGGGAAATATTGCTATTGAAAATGCCATGCTCCCTGAGCAAGCCCAAGCAGCAATTGAGGCAGGCATTAATGCCGTGAGGCGCGCTCACCAGGCGGGTTGTCGTAGTGTGATAGTAGGCGAGATGGGCATTGCCAACACCACCGCAAGTAGCGCCATGCTAGCGGCCTTGACCGGTACGCCGGTGGCTCAGGTGGTGGGCGCAGGCACGGGGCTTAACAGCCAGCAGCAAACCCATAAGGTGAATGTTATTGAACGGGCGCTTGCGGCGCGGCATTTTGAGGCGGATCAACCGCTAAGCGTGCTGGCCGCCTTGGGTGGGCTTGAAATAGCCGCGATGACCGGCGCCTATTTGGCTGCAGCCGCTTATCGCCTGCCCGTCATTGTCGATGGCTTTATTGCTAGCGTGGCCGCACTGACTGCCTGCCGAATTTGCCCCGCTGTAAGCGGCTATCTTGTATTCGGTCATCGCTCTGAAGAGCCAGGCCACGGGGTAGCGCTGGAAGCGCTGGAGGCAACACCGTTACTCGCGCTGGGCATGCGTTTGGGTGAGGGAAGTGGCGCTGCGCTGGCTTTTCCTTTGCTCCAGGCGGCTACCGCCATGATGGCTGAAATGGCGACGTTTACCTCCGCCAGTATCGCGGACAAAACAGCGTGACCCTGCTACTGCTTATTACCCTCGCTATCGGGTTGGATTTACTACTAGGCGACCCTCGCTCGTTGCCGCACCCGGTCGTTTTCATTGGCCGCATGATCAGCTTTTTGGAAAAGCGCTGGAATCGAGGCACTGATTCACAGCGAAAGCGCCGGGGATTTCTACTCACCGCAACCGTCGTCATTAGCGTATGGGGCGTAAGCTGGTCAGTGCTTGCGCTGTTAACGGCGATTAACGTTTGGCTTGGGTTAGTTGCGGAGCTCTGGCTGCTGGCTACAACGCTTGCCATTAAAGGGCTGGCGGATGCAGGCCGAGCCGTCGCGGTACCGCTGGCTAACGGCGATTTGCCGGGCGCACGCCAAGCGCTTTCCATGATTGTTGGGCGCGATACGGTAGCGCTCGATGAGGCTGAAATCACTCGGGCGACGGTAGAAACCGTGGCTGAAAATACCGTGGATGGTATTACCGCACCGCTGTTTTTTGCCGTGATAGGCGGGGCGCCGTTAGCTCTGGCGTATAAGGCGATTAATACGCTGGACTCCATGGTAGGTTACCGTAACGAGCGCTTTGAAAAGTTTGGCTTTGCCTCGGCCAAGCTGGACGATATTGCCAACTGGCTGCCTGCCCGAATCACCGCGTGTTGCCTTTGGTTAGGCGGCATTTTATTGGCCTTGGTGGCCAACAAGCCGCTACGCTGGCGAGGCGCGCTACGTGCCACTTGCCAAGAGGCCCTGCGTCACCCAAGCCCCAATGCCGGTTGGCCAGAGGCCATGGTTGCCAGGCTATTGGGTGTGCAGTTGGGTGGGCATAATACCTATCAAGGCGCTATTTCTCGGCGCGCAACGCTTGGCGAGCCACTGGCGCCACTAAACGTGACGCACATTGGGGCGACCATTCAACTAATGCATGTAGGGTGGCTGCTGTTTATGGGGCTGATGGGGTTGCTATGGGTGGGGGTAAGGTGAGCTATAACTCAGATCAGTGCGCCTCTCACTGGCCAAGCCATGGTGGCCAGCCAGCCGCACTTTTAAAGCGCTTTGGGCTACCCGATGCGCACCCGATAGAAGACTTTAGTGCCAACCTTAATCCGCTTGGCCCGCCTGAGTGGGTGGCAAACGCGCTCACTACGTCGATTGCGTCGCTTGCCCATTATCCGGCACCTGATTATCGCGTGGCTCGAGAGGCGATAGCCGCCTACCACGGCGTTACGCCCGAGCAGGTACTGCTGACCAACGGGGGCGCCGAGGCGATTTTTTTAGCGGCAGCCCGGTATGCGGGCAAGCGCGCCGCCATCGTGACGCCTGGCTTTGGAGAGTATGCGCGCGCCTGCCGCGCACATCGTTTGCCAATTACTTATGTTGCGTTATCCGCTCCAACGTTTGAGCTTGATCTCGACGCGTTAATGGCATCACTAAAAGGCATCAGCGTACTGTTTTTATGCCGCCCCAATAACCCTACCGCTACGTTGATTCCACTGAGTATCATGCAGGCGTTATTGGCCCGCACGGCAGCGATAGGTTGCGATGTGGTGGTTGATGAAGCGTTTGTCGATATGACCGTGCAGGTGGGGGAAAGAGCGTCGTTAACGCCCCTGTTGACCGAGTATCCGCATCTACTACTGCTACGCTCGATGACCAAGTTTTATACGTTGCCGGGGTTACGCGTAGGCTACGTGCTGGCGTCTTCGGTGGCCATCCAAACGCTGGCGGTGCATCAACCTCCCTGGAGCGTAAATCAGATGGCGGCTGCGTTGGTGGCGCCGCTTCTTCGGGATGCGGTGTTTGCTGAGCAAACTCGCAGCTGGCTAAGCCAGCAGCATCCGCTGATGGCGGCATCTCTGCCTACAAAAGGGCTTGATGTCGTCACCAGCACGACGAATTTTTTTCTGGTAAGGCCTAATAACACTTTGCGTGAAAGGGGGCTTACCAGTAACGTACTTTTTGAGCATCTGTTGCGAAACGGCATACTGGTTCGTCATACGCATAACTTTGCAGGTCTGGACGGCGATTGGGTGCGCATTGCCCTGCGTGGCGCAACAGCGAACCAACGATTACTAAAGGTACTGAATGATTGTCTTTGTTAGTGGCGGCGCTCGCTCGGGGAAAAGCGCAGTGGCCGAGCAACTGGTAATAAAAGCCGCCAAGGGGAGCAGTTGCTACTACATTGCTACTGCGGAGGTTTATGACGCAGAGATGGCGGCGCGAGTGGCACGCCATCAAAGTACACGGGATACGCGTTGGATCACGATAGAGGCGCCCATTGCCATTGACCAGGCGATCGCACAAGTGCCCGATGGCGCCGCTGTATTGTTGGACTGCCTGACACTCTGGGCCAGTCAGGTGCGTTACGCGGGTGGTTTAACTGACTCCCAAGGCAAGGCGCTGTTAGCTAAGAGCGTACAAGATGCGCGCTCGCGAGGCATTCACCTGGTGCTGGTGTCCAACGACCTCAATGAGGATCTGCCTTCACCTGATAAAGAGCTCTGGAGTTTCCTGACGTTTTTACAGGCACTGCATTGCTGGCTGGCGGCTGAGGCAAACTCGGTGCTTGAAGTGGTGGCTGGGCATGCCATTGAGTGGAAACCCAAGAGTGAGCCTTCATGAAAAATGCTTTTTATGGTGGTGCGCTTGCCCTGCAGTTTTTAACCCGTTTACCGGTACCGATTGCTTGCCCTTGGACACCTAAAACCCGCCGCTGGGCTATCCGTGCCTATCCCCTGGTGGGGCTATTGTTGGGTGGTTTGTTAGCGCTGCTGGCACTGTTACTGCAAAACGCACCCACGCCAATTGCCGCACTTGCGCTGCTCAGCCTATGGGTGGGCTTGAGCGGTGGCTTGCACCTGGATGGGGTAATGGATTTAGCCGATGCACTGGGCAGCAACCAACCGCTGGCGCGCCGCTGGGAAATCATGAAAGACCCCCACATTGGCAGTTTCGGCATCTTGGCGCTGCTTTTTTTGCTTGCCTGGAAAGGCGTCCTGCTTTGGGCATTGCTGCAATACGACGCCCCGCTCTGGTGGTTGGTGGTACTCCCCGCGCTGGGGCGGTGGGGGGGCGCGATGCTACTGGTATTCACGCCATGTGCTCAACAAACAGGGCTGGCCTGGGCCTGGAAACAGTCGCTTGGCCTGCGTGATGTACTGCTGGCGCTGGTACCTTTGCTGCTGCTCGCGCTTTTTTGGCCGGGCATTATGGCAATGTGTCTTGCGACGGGCTTATTTGTAGTCGCCAGCCGATGGGCGCTGATGACACTGTTCCAGGGTATTAATGGTGATATGGTGGGCGCGACGATAGAAGGGGGTGAGTTGTGGCTGATGGGGTTAATGTTGAGCTGGTGGTGGTACGCCATGGCATCACCGCCTGGAATGTAGAGCGCCGCTATCAGGGACAGCGCGATATTCCGTTGTTATTTCCTGATGCTGAAGAGGGGCTTTTAGCACTTCGCGAAGCGCTAGCAAGCGAGCGTTTTGACGCGATCTATTCAAGTGACCTTCACCGCTGTCAACAAACGCTTGAATGGATTCAAGCGGCCAAGCCGGGGGTGCCGCTACGTTTGGAGTCTCGCCTACAAGAACTCAATTTTGGCGATTATGAAGGCAAGGTTTACGATGAACTTAAGGACTTGCCGCATTATCGAGCCTGGGTGGATAGTGTCGGCGAGCTACAAATTCCCGGTGGCGAGTCCGCGGCTCAGTTACGTGAGCGCTTGGCGCTTTGGCTTGCCGATGTAGCGAAAGATGCCTTGGCGCATGGGTATCACAAGATTCTGGTCGTGACGCATGGCGGCGTTATCCGCGAGCTTCGTCGCCGTTTTGAAACGATTGAGTTTTGGGATGGCGCGGTGACTCAGGCCCAGGGAAGACGCTGGCAATTGACGTATCACCCCGGCGATTGTGGAAAAGGAGAGTGGCTATGCAACTGTTCATCGGCGGTGCCTGTGCCGGTAAGCGAAGCCTTGTAAAAACACGTTTTCCAAGTGCTGTCTGGTGGCGGTTAGCGCCTGGGCAGCGCTTACGTGAGTGCGCCGGGATAATGTTGCCCAGCACGCCATTAATACTGCATGGCGTACTGGAGTGGCTCTCAGCCTCCATGGACTCAGATGCAGGAAGCGATGGCTGGCGGTCACAATGGTGCGATGATTTAAACGAGCTTCTGCAATCTGCCAAGGCGCAGCAAACAGCGCTGGTTATTATCGCCAGCGATATCGGCCGAGGCATTGTGCCCATCGAGCGCCACCAACGCCGCCTGCGTGATTTAAACGGCTGGTTTAGCCAAGACGTAGCGGAACGTGCCGAGCACGTTTGGTATGTGCGCCATGGGTTGGTTATGCCGATGCCAGCATAGAATTAGTGCTGTTTTATTGTCTGGCGTGTACGCAGAGAGTGGCTGGCATGCCTTTTAAACCGCGCTTCTAAAACGCATGATCCGTTTGCCGTCAATGGGATCATCCAGCACGTGGGCATGCACGCCGAACGTCTCTTGTAAGCACTGGGTGGTTAGCACGTCATGTGGTTGGCCGCTGGCGATCAGTCGTCCGCCGTCCATCACGCCAATGCGGTCGCACTCCATGGCTTGGTTAAGATCGTGCAGAGTGATCACAACGGTAATCGGCAATTGTCTGACCAGCTCAAGAATGGAGAGCTGATGGCGGATATCCAAATGGTTGGTGGGCTCGTCCAGCAGGAGAATTTTGGGTTGCTGGGCCAGTGCCCGGGCAATATGAACGCGCTGGCGCTCACCGCCAGAAAGGGTATGCCAGAGGCGGTCCGCCATGTGTACCATATCCACGTCATCCAGTGCCTGGCCGACAATCGCATCATCCTCGGCGGACCAGGGGCGAAGCGCAGTGAGAAATGGCGTACGTCCCAGTGCAACCACCTGACGCACATGAATTCTATCGGTGGTTTCCGCCTGCTGTTCAACCATCGCGATAGACTGCGCAATATGGCGCTGGCGCATTTTAGCGATCGGCTGGCCGCCCATGTGTACATGACCCGTTTTGGGTTTGTTTAAACCTGCCAGCAGGCGAAGCAGCGTGGTTTTGCCGGAGCCGTTGGGGCCAATCAAGCCAAAGGTTTGGCCAGGCGCAACGTCCAGGCAAACGTCCTTTAAAAGCGTGCGCCCATGCACGCTCCAGCCCAGCTGTTCAGCGGTTAATTTCATCGATTCCTCGTGCCGCGAACAAGAATCAACGCAAAAGCTGGCGCGCCGATCAGCGAGGTAATAACCCCAATGGGCAGCACCTGGCCGGGCACCAGAATGCGCGAGAGAATATCTGAGCCAATCAAAAACACGGCGCCAGCAAGTGCCGAAGCGGGCACCAGGCGCGTGTGCTGGGTGCCCACGATAAAACGCATGGCATGCGGAATGACCAAACCGACAAAGCCAATAGCGCCCACCATCGACACCATAATGGCTGTCACCAGCGCTACCGCAATAATTAACAGCCCCCGTGTTGGGCGCACGGCGATGCCCATGGACGCCGCGCTGTCGGCGCCGAAAGTAAAGGCGTCCAGTGCGCGGCGGTGCCAAAGGCAAATCAGCAGGCCGCCCAGGGTGGCAGGTAAAGCGATCACGACATCGCTCCAGCGCACGCCGGAAAGATTGCCCAGTAGCCAGAACATGATGCCGCGTGCCTGCTCGGCACTGGCCGACTTGGTAATGATGAAGGCGGTCAGCGCGTTAAACAGTTGAGAGCCTGCAATGCCCGCCAGAATAATAGCCCCGGCGGCTTGGGTGCTGCGCCCACCGCCAGTCCCGCTGCTGGCTGCATGGGCAAGCAGTACCACCAGGCCAAAGGCAAGTACTGCCCCGGCAAACGCCCCGGCAGATAAAGTGAAAGCACCCGCACCAAGCCCTGCTACGGTAACGGCTACGGCACCGGTTGAGGCGCCTGCAGAAATACCCATCAAGTACGGGTCCGCCAAGGGGTTACGCAGCAACGCTTGAAGCACCACTCCGGCCAGCGCCAGCGCGGCGCCACAACACGCAGCCACAATGGCGCGGCTTAAGCGGTAGTTCCAGATAATACCGGCATCAATGCGATCAACGGCGTAGTTAGCGCCCAGAAGATGGTTAGCCAATACCTTGAGAATCGTATCCACAGGAATCGAGGTTTCACCAATCGCCGTACCGGCGAGCAGTGCTACCAGCAATACCAGGGGGGCAAGCCAAAACCAGTGCGCCTGAGCGCGCGGCGCCTGGGTACTTTGCATCGCAACCGCTTTCATAGCGTAAACGAGGTAGCAGGTAGGGCGGGGAAGGGCTTCATGGGATGGTGTTCCGGGTGCCGATGGATATAAAACTCGACAGACTGCCGAAGACGTGACGATAAAGCACGAAAAACCTTTGCGATTGATGACTTGCTTAAGCGGGGAGGTGGCTACACCCTGGTGCCATCCTCTATAATGCGCGGTTATTGTAGTCATTTTATCGGCGTTTGGCTCTATCGTTATTCTCTTGTCAGTGATGAATAACTTTCACGTGTGTTGCAGTGTCCATGCGTCGCTTAATGTATTAGGTTTACCCGCTTGTAAAGTAGGCGCTTTACTCGCTTGTGAGGGCGCTGAGTAGCTCAATATCTTCTTGTTAAATCAAGTCAATGTTCCTTCTGCCCATGGTGATGCCTGTGGTTGAGTTTCCCTTTACCGCCGTCGTCGGCCAGGCATCGCTTAAAAAAGCGCTGCTTCTGAACGTGATTAACCCGCGCATTGGCGGGGTGTTGATTAGCGGCCCGCGAGGCAGCGCAAAATCGACTCTCGCCCGCGCGTTGGCCGCACTGCTTCCAGAATCAGGTCAGGGCGACACGTCGCCGTTTGTTACGCTGCCGCTGGGCGCCAGCGAAGACCGCCTGACCGGCAGCTTGGACCTGCAAAAGGTATTGAACGAGCGCGAAGCTACCTTTCACGAAGGGTTGTTGGCCAAAGCCCATGGCGGCGTTTTGTACGTCGATGAAGTCAATCTGCTCGCTGACACGCTGGTTGATCTGCTGCTGGATGTAGCTGCCAGTGGGGTCAATATCGTCGAACGCGACGGTATCAGTCACTCCCACGCGGCACGCTTTAGCCTGATTGGCACCATGAACCCGGATGAAGGGGAACTGCGCCCGCAGTTGCTCGACCGCTTTGGCCTCTGTCTGGAACAGCCTGCCTCCATCCGTATCGAAGAACGCATCGCCATCGTGCAGCAGCGCGATGCTTTTGATCGCGACCCCGAGCGCTTTATCGCCGACTACGCTGATGAGCAGTCAGCCCTGCGTGAACGTATCGAGCAGGCGCGCCGCACGCTTGCTGCCGTTACAGCACCTGACTGGGTTTACGCGCACATCGCCAAGCGCTGTGAAGAGGCAGGCGTTGAAGGCCTGCGTGCCGATGTTACCTGGCACCGCGCCGCCCAAGCCCACGCCGCCTGGCGGGGAAGCGATACGATCACCCAGGACGATGTCGATACCGTGGAGCCTTGGGTATTGGCCCATCGGCGTACGCGTGAATCTTCCACACCGCCGTCTTCTCCGCCGCCTTCGTCTACGCCAAATGAAAAACCTTCTGGCGGTCAGCCGTCTGCCAGTGGACATTCTGGCGAGCAAGGGCAGTGGGGCGCCATGCCGCCCGTGGCGCAGAATATGCGGGATAGTCAGCCGCTTGATCTCCCTGCGCTACGCTTGGCTCCTTCTTCCCACCGGTCTGTGGCTAAGCAGCCGCTATCACTGGGTGGTAGGCGCAAGGGTGATGAAGCGGGCCAAGGGCGAACCAGGGCTGCGCTGACCTCGCGGCCGGATTGGTTTGCTACGCTGATCGCCAATCGCGGCCAATGGCCCTGGCGGCAGTTGCGTTATCAAAAAGCGCGCACTGGGCAGCCGGTGCTGCATTTGGTGCTGCTGGATACCTCCGGCTCAACGTTGGGTAAGCGCCTGTTGGGCCAAGCCAAGGGCTGGGTCGATAGCTTGACTCGCCAAGCATATGGCGCTCGCGAGCAGATGGCCGTATTGGGCTTTGGCAACGATGCGGTGACAGCGTTATTCACCCGCCAACGCGCCCCCAAAAGCCTGGCGGCGACGCTGAACAGTGCCGATGGCGGGGGCGGCACGCCACTGCGTAAAGTGGTTGAGGAGGCAGGGCGGTTGATTCGCCTGTGGCAGCGCCGTGAGCCTGGCCTGCATATACGCACTTACTTGATCACCGACGGACGCACCCGCGAATCCGTTGCAGACCTGCCAAAACTTGGCGACTGCGTGGTGATGGATACCGAATACTCATTTGTAAAACGTGGCCAGGCCGTGCGCCTTGCCCAGCAGTTGGGCGCCCACTATTGGGCCCTGCCCACCCAGGAGTCAGCATGAGCGATAGCAATCACCAAAACCGCATGCAGCGCAAAAAAGAGGTGGTCGATGAGCGCATCAGCCGCGCTATTGATGAGCGCGGGGTGTTAATCCTGCTCAAAGGCAACGGCAAGGGTAAAAGCAGCTCGGCGCTCGGTACATTGGCGCGCTCACTGGGGCATGGTCAGAAAGGCGCGGTCATTCAGTTCATTAAAGGGCGGCGCGAAACCGGTGAATACCTGTTCTTTCGTGACCACCCAAGGCTTGACTGGCACATCATGGGTCAAGGCTTTACCTGGGAAACCCAGGACCGCGAGCGCGATATTCAAGCCGCTGAAGCCGCCTGGGAAATCGCCAAGGGCCTGCTGGAAGACCCGGCCTACAACATCATCGTGCTGGACGAAATGAGCTACATGTTCAAGTACGGCTACCTGGACCCGGTGCCGGTGGTAGAGGCTTTGCAGCGCCGCCCAGCGCATCAGAATGTGATTATTACCGGGCGCACCATGGCGCAGCCGCTTCAGGACGTAGCAGACACTATCAGCACCGTGCAGGATGAGCGTCACGCGTTTCGCGGCGGCGTTAAAGCCCAGGCGGGGATCGAGTACTGATGAGCACACCTTCCGCACGCTGCCCCGCGCTGTTTATCTCGGCACCGGCCTCAGGCCAGGGTAAAACCACGGTAACCGCTGGGCTTGCGCGGCTGCTGCGTAATCAGGGCAAGGTGGTGCGGGTATTTAAAACCGGCCCGGACTACCTGGACCCGCAAATACTCGCACAGGCCTCGGGCCAGCCGGTTGACCAGCTCGACTTATGGATGGCAGGCGAAGCCTACTGCCGCCAGCGCTTTTATGAAGCCGCTGTTGAAGCCGATTTGATTCTGGTGGAAGGCGCCATGGGGATGTTTGACGGCGAGCCTTCCAGTGCCGATTTAGCCGCGCTGTTCGGCATCCCCATGGCCATCGTGATGGATGTTAAAGGCATGGCCCAAACCGCCGCTGCGCTGGTAACAGGGCTGGCTGGCTTTCGTGACGATATCCATTTTGCCGGGCTGATCGCCAATAACTGTGGCTCGCAGCGCCATCGCGAGCTGATTGAAGGCGCGCTGCCTGAAGCCATACCGTTTTTAGCTGCCGTACCACGCGACCCTGAACTTGCACTTCCCGAGCGCCATCTGGGCCTGGTGCAGGCGGAAGAGATCCGCGACGATCTGGAAATTCGCTTTGAAGCCGCGGCGCAGGCGCTGGAAGCCGCAGGCCTGCTGGATGCGCTCGCCACGCTTTCGCCGGTCAGCTTTAGTGCTTCTACTGAGGCGCTTCCCGCTGTGCCGCAAGTGCTAACAGGGCAAACGATAGGCATAGCCCGCGATGCGGCGTTCAGCTTTATTTATCAGGCCAACCTGGACCTGCTGGCGCAGATGGGCGCGCAGGTGCGCTTTTTCTCGCCGCTGAGCGATGCTGAACTGCCCGAGTGCGATGCCCTTTGGCTACCCGGCGGCTACCCAGAGCTTCACGCGCAGGCGCTTGCGGCGAACAGCGCCATGCGCGATGCCATTAAAGGCTTCTTTAGCGCGGGCAAACCCATCCTCGCCGAGTGTGGTGGCATGCTGTATAGCCTGGAAACGCTAACCGACTATGCTGAGAACTCTCACACCATGCTCGGTTTACTGCCGGGGCACGGTGCCATGCGCGGGCGTCGCGGCTGCCAAGGCATGCAGACTGCCGAGCTACCCGAAGGGCCGGTTCGCGGCCATGCCCACCATCGCTCGATGGCCGAGCAAACGCCCGAGCCGATTGCTTACGGGCGCCGCCAGCGCCACTCTGCACCCGGCGAGCCAATTTACCGGGCCGGGCGCCTGACGGCGACCTACTTACATCTGTTTTTCCCGAATAATCCTGCGGCGGTAGCGCGTCTGTTTAGCCACGCTCTTGGCAACGATTCAGCGCAGGCCACGGCCGCAAGCTCCCAAATTAAGGAATCCTCGCATGCAGTTAAATAAAATTCCCGCCACGGTTGTGACTGGTTTTCTGGGCAGCGGCAAGACCACCTTGCTGGCCAATATTCTGCGCCAGATCACCGGCAAGCGGATTGCGGTTATCGTCAATGAGTTTGGCGAGCAGGATATCGACTCAAGCCTGCTGCGTAGCTGTGCGCTGGATTGTGACGCAGAAAGTGACGAGGGTGAGCAAATCGCCTCCGGTGAAGACGGCAGTATTTACGAGCTGGCCAATGGCTGCATCTGCTGCACGGTGGAAGAAGAGTTTTTGCCGGTGATGAAACAACTGGTGGCGCGGCGTGATGATATCGACCATATCCTGATCGAAACCAGCGGGCTGGCCTTGCCCAAGCCGTTGGTACAGGCGTTTAACTGGCCGGAAGTGCGTCAGCACTGCACCGTGGATGCCATTATCACGGTGATCGACGGGCCTGCCGTCGCTGCGGGCCGGTTTGCCAATGATGAAGAAAAAGTTGCCGCCCAGCGGCTGGCCGATGACAGCCTTGATCACGACCCCAGCCTGCGCGAACTGCTGGATGACCAGCTAAGTGCGGCGGATTTAGTGCTGGTCAGTAAAACCGACCTGCTGAGCGCCGACGAAAAAGCCCGCGTTGAAGCGCTGGTACAGGCGCGGGTACCCGCATCGGTCAAAACGCTGTTTATCGACCAAACGCTAGCGACTGATACGGCCCAGCTGGAGGCCCTGATGGGCATAGGCGCGGCCAGTGAAGAGCATATCGACAAGATTACCAACCATCACGACAAGCACCATGCCGAAGGCGCCCACCACGATCACGCCCACGATAACTTTGATTCCTGCGTGATTACGCTGGGCGAAGTCGATGGCGATGAGCTGGCGGCGAAGCTTCAACACCTGCTGAAAACCCAGGAGATCTATCGCGCCAAGGGCTTTGCGGCCATTCCCGGTAAGCCCATGCGCCGAGTCATCCAGGCAGTGGGTGAGCGCCTGGACGGCTATTTTGATCGCCTGTGGGCTCAGGACGAGCCGCGCCAGACCCAGCTGGTGATTATTGGTAAAACGCTGAACAGCGATGAAATTCATAAGGCGCTGGCCAGCGCTGAGACGTCGGTAAGCGCCTAATGCATCTTTTCGCCGCCAAACCGGGGGGCTTTGTTGATGATGAAGGCATCATCGACCTACAGCAAAGCCCTGCCGAGGTTGTGATTATGTCCGCCGCCGACAGTAACTTGTCGGCGTTGGCCCAAGCGGTTGATCGCCTGGGGGATAGCTACCCCTCGGTGCGGCTGGCGAACTGGATGAACCTGGTAAAACCGGCGGCGTTTGATCTTTACGAAGACCGCGTGCTGGAAAAAGCCCGCTTGGTGGTGGTGTCACTGCTGGGCGGAAAGGGCTACTGGCAGTACGGCTACGAGCGGCTTCTGGCTTGGGCGGCTGCCAAGCCCGGGCGCCAGCTGATTCTGGTGCCCGGCTGCGACGCCCCGGACGATGCCCTGCTGGAAGACTCCAGCATTGCCTTTGACGATGCCTACCGCGTATGGCGCTACTTGCGCGAAGGCGGCGTGGATAACGCCGAGCAGCTGCTGCGCTTTATCGGAAGTGAATGCTTGGCGCATGAGTACCTGGCACATAAGTACTCGTGGCAAGAGCCAAAAGTGATTCCGGCGGCGGTGATTTACGCGCCTCAAACGAACGGCCAGCAGGCGGTTAGCTTAAGCGAGTGGCACAAACAGCGTATTGCAGAGCGCCCGGTGTGCCTGTTGCTGTTTTATCGCAGCCACCTGCAAGGCGCGAATACCGCTGTGCTCGATGGCATGATCGATGCGCTGAAAGCCGAAGGGCTTGAGCCGTTAGCTGTCGCGGTGGCCTCTTTAAAAGAAGGCCCCTGCATCGCGTTCGCCAACCACCTCATTGAGCAAACCGGCGCCATGCTGGTGGTCAATACCACCGGCTTTTCGGTAAACCGTACCGCCGATAACGCCAATGCAGCAGATGAGCTGGGCAGCAATCTTCATGAGAGCCTTTTTGTCGGGCGGCCCGTCGTACTTCAGGCGATACTCGCCAGCAGTACGGCGGATGACTGGCAGGGCATGGCCGCTGGGCTGCATAGCCGCGATGTTGCCATGCAGGTAGTGCTACCCGAAATGGACGGGCGGATTATCACCCGCGCCGTTGGATTTAAAGCCGAGGCGCACTATAACGCTCGCGCCCAGCTCTCTGTCACGCACCACACGCTGCACCCGGAGCGTGCCGCCTTTGTCGCCAAGCTGGCCCGGCAGTTTTGCGCGCTACGCCAAACGCCCAATGCCCAAAAGCGCATCGCACTGATTATGGCCAACTACCCCAACCGCGATGGGCGTATTGGTAACGGGGTAGGGCTGGATACACCGGCCTCTACGCTGCAAATTTTAAATGCCTTGAAAGGTGCCGGTTATCCGCTAAGCGAATTGCCGGAAAGCGGCGATGCGCTGATTCGCCTGCTCCAGGGTGTGGTCACTAATGATCATGACAGTCTGGATCAACGCGCCTGCTGGCAAAGTATCAGCGTTGAGGATTATCTGGCCTGGTTTCAAACCCTGCCCGCTGCGCTTCAGAAAACGATATGGACCCGCTGGGGCGCGCCGCAAGATGACCCCAAATGCCGCCAGGGGCGACTGATGATTTCGGGTATCCGCTTGGGCGAAACCTTTGTGGGTATTCAGCCGGAACGCGACTTTATTGATGACCTGACCCAGTCCTACCACGATATGGAGCTGGCGCCGCCGCATAGCTACCTGGCGTTCTATCTCTGGCTGCGCGAGCACTATCAGGTCGAGGCGGTTATTCATGTGGGCAAGCACGGTAATCTTGAGTGGCTGCCGGGCAAAAGCACTGCGCTAAGCGCCGAATGCTGGCCGGATATTGCGCTCGGGCCGATGCCGCATTTCTATCCGTTTATCGTCAATGACCCCGGCGAAGGCGCCCAAGCCAAGCGCAGAAGCCAGGCGGTAATTATCGACCACCTGATGCCGCCGCTGGCACGAGCCGAGCTTTACGGCCCCATGGCCGAGCTTGAAGCGCTTACCGATGAGTATTATCAGGCGCTGGACATGGACCCGCGTCGCGAAGCGCTGATTCGTGAGCAAATATTGGCCCACCTGCGGGCAACCGGCATCGATCAAGAGCTTGCCCACGCGGTGAATAGCAGCTGTGACAGCGAAATTCTCAACGAGCTGGACACCTTTTTGTGCGATATCAAGGAAGCCCAGATTCGCCACGGCCTGCACATACTGGGTGAGCTTCTGCCCGAGGAAAAACGGGCGGCCACGCTGGTAGCCCTGTTAAGGCTGCCGCGTGGTGAAGCGGTGGCAAGCCGCGGTTTGCTGCACAACCTGGCCGCTGACCTGGCGCTGGGTGAGAGCTTCGACCCGCTGGCGGCGGGCAGCGAGCCTTGGCTTGGCCCTAAACCGGCTGTGCTGGCAGGCAAACTAACCGCCGCCTGGCGAACCGGCGGCGATACTCGCGAGCGGCTGGAACTGCTCGGTGAAGAACTGGTGGCCGACTATGTGTTGGCCCAAGGGGATTTGGCCGCGCTTGCCCAGGTGTATCCCACCACGGCCGAGCAGCTTAAATTTGCCCGCGAGCAGCTGTGGGCCGCCATGCAGCAGGGCGTAAAGATGGAGGTTGGCTCGCTGCTGGATGGGCTTGAGGGGATTTTCGTGCCCGCCGGACCGAGCGGTGCGCCGAGCCGGGGGCGGTTGGATACGCTGCCCACCGGGCGCAACTTTTTCAGCGTGGATAACCGCTCGATCCCTTCGCCTGCTGCCTGGACGCTGGGGGAAAAGTCCGCTCAGGCATTTGTCGAACGCTACCTGCAGGATCACGGCGACTATCCACGACGCTTGGGGCTCTCCATCTGGGGGACCGCGACCATGCGTACCGGCGGCGATGATATCGCCCAGGCGTTTGCGCTGATGGGCGTGCGGCCCAAGTGGTCGCTGGGTTCTCAGCGGGTGATCGATTTTGAAGTGATCCCTTCGATGCTGCTTAACCGCCCACGGGTGGATGTCACGCTGCGCGTATCCGGATTCTTTCGCGATGCCTTTCCGAACGTGATTCGTCTGTTTGATGCCGCCGTGCAAGCGGTTGCCAACTATGCAGAACCGGGCGATAGCAACACCATTCGCGCCGCCGTGGTTGAACGCCAGCACACCCTTGAAGCCCAAGGGTTAAGTGCCGAAATGGCCGCCCAGGAAGCGAGCTACCGTATTTTTGGCAGCAAGCCCGGTGAGTATGGCGCCGGCCTGAACCGGCTGATCGAAAACCGTAGCTGGGGTGATGCCGATGACCTGGCCGAGGCCTACCTGGGCACCGGCGCCTACGCTTACGGGCAGTTTGCGGATTCCGGCACCGCCGCACGTGGCGCCTTTGAACAGCAGATCAAAGGGCTGGATGCGGTAATGCAGAATCAGGATAACCGCGAGCACGATATTCTCGATTCCAACAGCTACTACGCCTTTCAGGGCGGCATGGCTAATGCCACCCGCGCGCTTGCCGGCCAGGCGCCGGAGATCTATCACGCCGACCACGCCAACCCCGCCGTGCCCAAAATTCGTACGCTCAAAGAGGAGCTTGCCCGGGTCATTCGCTCGCGCGTGTTGAACCCCAAGTGGATCAACGCCATGCGCGAACATGGCTACAAGGGCGCGTTTGAGATGGCCGCCACGGTCGACTACCTGTTTGCTTACGACGCCACCACGGATTTGGTGGCGGATTACCAGTACGTCCAGGTGAGTGAAGCGCTGGTGCTGGATGAGGCCAACCAGCAGTTTTTACGTGAGCATAACCCAGCAGCCCTTGAAGAGATGGCCGAGCGGTTGCTGGAAGCCGCCCAGCGCGGCATGTGGCAAGAACCCGGCGAGCACGGCGACGCGCTGCAAGACCTGCTGCTGGAAATGGACGAAGCCAGGGAAACCGCCAGTTTATGAGCACTAGTCCGCTGATCAAAGGCTGGTGCCCCGGCGCCTGGCAGCCCATGGAAACTGGCGACGGCTGGCTAGTGCGCGTGCGCCCACCGCTCGGCCAGCTATCCAGGGCGCAGGTGCTCGCGCTGTGCGACGCAGCGGAAACCTATTGCAATGGGTTAATTGAGTTAACCAGCCGCGCCAATATTCAGCTGCGCGGCGTCTCGGAAACCACATGGCCGCCGCTAATGGATTTTTTGGTAGTGCACGAATTAGTCAGTGCGGACCCCGCCACCGAGCAGCAACCCCAGTGCCTGCTAGCGCCCGGCTGGCAGGCGGGCGATGACACGCATCAACTCGCCTGCTTGTTACAGGCGCGAGGCAGCGAGCTGGCCGCGATGCCCAGCAAAGTTGGTATTGCGATTGATGCGGGTGAATTAGCGGTATTGGGAGATGCCGCCGCTGATTTTCGCGTTGAGCGCTCAATAGAAGGTGGGCTGATAGTGCGCGCTGAAGGCCAGGCCTGCGGTACGCCGGTGGGCTCTCTAGAGGTAGCCATTGAGCATTTAATACGCTTGACGCACTGGTTTGTGGAAAGCGGCGGGAATGACGCCGGGCGGATGCGGCGGCATAAAGTGCCGCTTCCCGCGTGGTCACCTGCTAAAATGCGCCCCGCAAGCGCTTCTGCCATGGAGAATGCAACGCAGGGCGCGGCGCTGGCGCTAGGCGAGTATCAAGCGGGGATGGTTTACGGGCTGCCGTTTGGGCGCGCAGCCGCTGCGGCGTTGCGGGCAGCGGTTGCCCCTGCGGCGGTGAGCCATGTGCGCGTAACGCCGTGGCGACGCTTATGGGTCAAGGGTGCAAGTGAGCCGGTTGAAGGCTTAATCAGCGATAACCAGGATACGCGCTTATTGATGGATGCCTGCCCCGGCGCGCCTTACTGCGCTCAGGCAAGCGTTGCTACCCAGCCGCTGGCTAAACGGTTAGCGCCCGACGTTAAAAGACACAGCGTTCATATATCCGGTTGCGCCAAGGGGTGCGCCCGCCGTTCATCGGCCGACGTGTGCCTGGTCGGTCAGGCAGGCCGATTTAATCTTATTGTTAAGGGTGGTGCCCAGAGCACGCCCGTTAAGATAGGCCTCACCGAGACTGAGGTCGTCGAATATTTGGAGAGTTTGGGTGCCCTATACGTATGAAACAAGCGGCCCGGCGATTTACCGGGAATCCTTCGCGATTATCCGCAGCGAGGCCGACCTTGCGCGCTTTTCTGCTGAGGAAGAGACCGTTGCCGTGCGCATGATTCACGCCGCCGGGCTTGTCGAGTTGGCCGCGCATATTCACTTTCAAAATGACGCGGTCAATAAAGCGCGTTCAGCACTCGAACGCGGCGCGCCGATTCTTTGTGATGCGCGGATGGTTTCTGAAGGCATCACCCGCAAGCGGCTGCCAGCCAATAACGAGATTATTTGCACCCTGAACGATGAGCGCACGCCACATCTCGCGCAGGAAATGGCTAACACCCGTTCGGCCGCAGCACTAGAACTATGGCGCCCGCATCTGGAAGGCGCCGTGGTGGCCATTGGCAACGCGCCCACCGCGCTGTTTCATCTTTTAAATATGCTGGAAGACCCGAGCTGCCCGCGCCCGGCGGCAGTAATCGGCTGCCCGGTAGGCTTTGTAGGTGCCGCTGAATCCAAGGAAGCGCTATGGGCGACGCCCGCCATTCCCAGCTGCATTGTACGTGGCCGCTTGGGCGGAAGCGCGGTGACGGTCGCGGCCATTAACGCCATGGCGGATCGCGTCGAATGACTCAGGCATCCACACAAGGCACGGTATACGGCGTTGGCTTGGGGCCGGGCAGCCAGGACTTGATGAGCGTGCGCGCCGACCGGCTGATTCGCGGCGCCACACATATCGCCTATTTTCGTAAAAAGGGCCGCAAGGGCCATGCACGCAGTATTGTTGAAGGGCTGTTAGCCCCCGGCATGATTGAGCTGCCCATGGAGTACCCGGTTACCACGGAGATTCCTTTCGACGACCCGCAGTACAACGCGCTGCTCTCGCAGTTCTATTCGCGATGCGTGGCCCAGCTGATCGAGATAGCCAACGCCGGTGACAACGTGGTGGTGCTCTGCGAAGGCGACCCGTTCTTCTACGGCTCGTTTATGCACCTGTATACGCGCCTGCTGAGCCAAGTGCCGGTGTCGGTAGTGCCGGGGATTACCGGTATGTCTGCCGCCTGGACGGCGACCGCGCAGCCGATTACCTGGGGCGATGATATTCTGACCGTGCTGATGGGCACGCTGCCGGAAGAAACGCTCGGCAAACATATCACCGATACCGACGCGCTGGTGGTCATGAAGATTGGGCGTAATCTAAACAAGCTGCGCCGGGCGCTTAAACAAGCGGGCCGGGAAGACCAGGCGTGGTTGATTGAGTACGCTGCCATGGAGCAGCAGCGCGTGCTGCCGTTGGTAGACGTTGGCGAGAGCGTGCCTTACTTCTCGATAGTGCTGATTCACGGTAACGGGAGGCGCCCATGAGCGGCTGGCTAAAAATTGTCGGCCTGGGCCCAGGCGCCGAGGCGATGATGACCCCCGAAGTGTCCGCCGCGCTTTCGGATGCCACCGACGTTGTCGGCTATGTGCCTTACGTTAACCGCGTAGCGCCGAGGGAAGGACTTACGCGCCACGGCTCGGATAACCGCGAAGAGATTCGCCGTGCCGAGCAGGCCTTGCAGCTGGCGTTAGAAGGGCACCGAGTTGTGGTGGTTTCCTCTGGCGACCCCGGCGTATTCGCCATGGCCTCGGCAGTGTTTGAAGCGCTGGAAGCGGGCGATGCCGCGTGGCGCGCACTGGATATTCAGGTGCTGCCGGGTATTTCTGCGATGCTGGCGGCTAGCGCCCGTGCCGGTGCACCGCTGGGGCACGACTTCTGCTGCATCAATTTATCCGACAACTTGAAGCCTTGGACGCTGATCGAAAAGCGCCTGCGCCTAGCCGTTGAAGCCGATTTTGCGATGGCGTTTTATAACCCGCGCTCAAAATCGCGCCCGGTAGGTTTCGAGCGCACCCTGGAGGTGTTGCGCGAGGCGTGCGAACCCGAACGGTTGATTATCTTCGCCCGCGCGGTTTCAACGCCTGACGAGTCGATCCGCGTAACGGCCTTAAAAGATGCCACGGCGGACATGGCCGATATGCGCACACTGGTGATTGTCGGTTCAAAACAGACGCGGTTAATTGAGCGAGATGGTGAGCCGTTGGTTTATACGCCGCGCTCAGTAGGCTTTGCCTGAAAACGCGCTGCGCTCGGTCATGCGTTGTTAAAAATCGGCTCAAAGTACTCATTTACAACCTGTAAACTCCGTCTTTTCGCCGATTTTTGCCTAGCCTGACCATCGCTCGCTGGCTTTTCAGGCAAACCCTGGAGTGTTTAGTGAAGCCAGGCAAGTACCTCATCAACGCTATGCACTTCATGGCGAGCAGGCAGCGCTGGGCGGTCGATCATGATGACCGGCACGCCGAGCGCGCGGGCGGCATCAAGTTTGGAAACAGCGCCTTCGCCGCCAGCATTTTTGCACACGATGCGTTCGATACGTTGGGTTTTGAATAGCGCTAAATCGCCTTCCAGCGTGAAAGGGCCTCTATCTACCGTGGTGGTGAAGTGGGCAAGCGGCGGCGGGGCGGTTGGCTCGTCAACCAAACGCAGCACATAGTGGTGTTGAGGCTGCGCGGCAAACGCGGCCAGGTGCATACGGCCAATGGCGAGCAGCACGCGCTGGGGCGGGCCTTCCAAGGCGCTAACTGCCTCTTCGACACTTGCCACGTGTTGCCAGTTATCGTGAGTGGTGGGCGTCCAGGCGGGGCGGGTCAGAGCAATCGCCGGTATGCCGGTTTGCTGGGCGGCGGCCAACACGTTATGGCTCATCTGTGTGGCAAACGGGTGGGTTGCATCAATAATATGGGTGATGCGCTGTTGGGTGATAAAAGCCGCCAAACCGTCGGCGCCGCCGAAACCACCCACGCGGGTGGGCAGCGGCTGCGCTTTAGGCGCGTTAACGCGGCCCGCATAGCTGAACAGGGCTGGAATGCCGCGCTGGCTAACGGCGCTGGCCAAAGCGCTTGCTTCACTCGTACCCCCAAGAATCAGGATGTTTATCATGGCTTTAGTTAACAAGGCTCCGTGGCTCACACTGTTAGGTTGGGGGGAGAGTGGCACAGCGGGCCTGACAGCGGCAAGCCGCGAGCAGCTTGAGCGTGCCGAAATCGTGTTTGGTGCGCATCGCCATTTGCGCCTTCTTCCCCCGTTAAATGCGGATATTCGTGAGTGGCCGGTGCCGTTTCTTGATGGCATCCCCGCACTTCTCAATGAGCGCGGCCGCCAAGTGGTCATGCTGGTATCCAATGATCCGTTCTGGTTCGGGGCGGGCACTAGCGTGGCGCGCCACTTGGAGGCCAGCGAATGGATCGCCGTGCCATCACCCTCGACCTTTAACCTAGCGGCGGCCCGGTTGGGCTGGCCGCTTGAGCGCTGCACCTGCCTGGGCCTGCACGCTAAACCGCTTACCCGCATTCGACCCTACCTGCAAAGCGGTAGACGCTTGCTGGTGCTGTTACGCGATGGTGCCGCTGTAGCTGAATTGGCCGCGCTGGTGAAAACATTTGGCTTTGGGGATTCCCAGCTACGCGTGCTGGAAGCTCTGGGCGGTGAAGATGAACGCGTCCGCACGCTGCGCATGGGGGATACGCTACCCGAGGATATCGCTCACCCGGTGGCGGTCGGCATCGAAGTCGCCGGTAACGGCCCCGCGCTGCCTTTAACGCCGGGCCTGGCCGATAGCTTTTTTGAGCACGATGGGCAGATCACCAAGCAGGCCGTGCGCAGCCTAACGCTTTCGGCACTTGCCCCCAAGTCTGGGGAGCGGTTGTGGGATATCGGCACTGGCTCTGGCTCCATCGCCATTGAGTGGCTGCTGGCCCATCCGGATAATCAGGCTATCGGCTTCGAGCAGCACCCGGAGCGCGCCGCGCGGGCGCGGCGTAATGCAGAAAACTTGGGCGTTGATTGGCTGGAGGTAAACGAAGGCCGCGCACCGGAGGTGCTTGAGAATGCGCCGCTGCCCGATGCGGTGTTTATCGGCGGCGGGCTTTCCCAAGAACTGCTGGACGCTTTATGGCAGCGCCTTCCTGTCGGGGTGCGCGTAGTAGCTAACGCGGTCACGCTGGAATCCGAAGCCTTGCTGGCGCACTGGCAGCAACAGGCGGGTGGCGAGCTGCTACGCCTGGAACTGGCCCACGCCGCCCCCATGGGCACCCGCCGGGGCTGGAAAGCCAGCTACCCGATTGTGCAGTGGCGTGGCGTTCGATGACCAAGCAAACAGTGGCTAGGCAGGCGCTCAAAGTCGTAGGGTTCGGCTTTCGCCAGCAGGCAACGCTTGAATCACTGGAACAGGCGCTGGATCAATTGATTGCCGAGTACGGCCCTGTCGACCAGTTAGCGGCAGCGCGCAGCATGCTGCCACTGGTTGAAGCGCTGGGCAGTGCCCGCAACACCCCGGTAATGGGCGTCGCGGATGCCGCGCTGGAAAGCGTTACCACGCTGACTCACTCCGCCTATAGCCTGCGCGAAAAAGGCACCGGCAGCGTGGCCGAAGCCGTAGCGTTGCTGGCCGCAGGCAGCGGGGCGCAGCTTTTAGGCCCACGAACAGTTTCAAACGATAGAAAGGCCACGGCCGCGGTGGCCACCACAGCGGCGCAAGGAGTTGGATTATGACGGTTCATTTTATTGGCGCAGGCCCCGGCGCGCCGGATCTTTTGACGCTGCGCGGGCGCGATTTAATCGCCGCCTGCCCGGTGTGCCTGTATGCAGGGTCACTCGTGCCTGAAGAAATCCTCAAGCACTGCCCAGAAGGCGCGCGCATCATCAACACCGCGCCGCTGTCACTTGATGACATTATGCAGGAAATCCAGACCGCCCACGCCGCAGGCCAGGATATCGCCCGGCTGCACTCCGGCGATTTATCAGTGTGGTCCGCCATGGGCGAACAGCTGCGCCGCCTGCGCGAGCTTGATATTCCCTACAGCGTTACCCCCGGCGTGCCTTCCTTTGCGGCGGCGGCGGCAACGCTCGGCCAGGAACTAACACTTCCCGGCGTAGCGCAATCCGTAGTGCTGACTCGCACCTCGGGCCGGGCAAGCGCCATGCCGGACAACGAGACGCTGGCCAACTTCGCCCGCACAGGAGCCACGCTTGCCATTCATCTCTCCATTCACAACCTGACCCAAGTGGTCGAAAACCTGACGCCCCATTACGGCGAAGAGTGCCCGGTAGCGATTGTATGGCGAGCCAGCTGGCCGGATGAGCATGTGGTGCGCGGGCGCTTATCCACGGTGGTATCGCTGATCGACAACTCGCTGCAACGCACGGCGCTGATTCTGGTAGGGCCGGTACTTGAATCCCAGGACTTCCAGGAAAGCAGCCTGTACGCGGTAGGCTACGACCGCCGCTTTCGCCCGCAGTCCGCCGATTCGCCGTTTGCCAGCAGCGATGAAGAGGGCAGCGCATGATCACGCTCTCGCTGATCGGCATTGGCACCGGCAACGTTGACCACGTAACGCTCGCAGCGGTGCGCGCCTTGAACGCGGCCAACGTGATTCTGCTGCCGCGCAAAGGCGAGGCGAAATCGGATCTTATCGACCTGCGCCGCGTACTCTGCGGCGAGCTGCTTGATGAAGCAGCCCACACCCGTATCGTCGAGTTCGATTTACCCACTCGCGAAGCCAAGGGTGCGTACCTAAGCGCAGTAGACGAGTGGCATGACGCCATTGCCAGCGTGTGGGCGGAGTTGATGGATAAGCACCTGCCAAACGGTGGCCGCGTAGGAATGCTGGTATGGGGCGACCCCTCGCTTTACGACAGCAGCCTGCGCATCGCCAAGCGCCTGACGGACAGCGGCCGTGCAGTTGAGGTCAAGGTAGTGCCCGGCATCACCAGCCTGCAAGTGCTCACCGCCGAGCACAAAATACCGCTCAACGCGCTCGCCGAACCCATCCAGATTACCACCGGGCGCCGCCTGCGCGAACGCGGCTGGCCCGGAGATGCCGCCACGGTAGCGGTAATGCTCGACAGCGGCGGGGCGTTTACCACGCTGCCCCAAGAAGACACCTACATCTGGTGGGGCGCTTACCTGGGGATGGATAAGCAGTGTTTGATCAAAGGCCCACTAAGCGAAGTAAGCGACGAGATTATCCAGCGCCGCGCCGCACTGCGTGAAATGCACGGCTGGATTATGGATATCTACCTACTAGCCAAACAGCCCCTCATCTAGGCTTTTACGAAAACTGGTTGCGCTTCTACCATACGGCGTTAAAAATCGGCTCGTGCGCGAGTCCGATCAAAATACTCATTTACATTAGTAAACTCCGTTTTTTCGCCGATTTTTGTCTTGTCTGGTCTTTACTCACCGAGTTTTAGCATAAAGCCTAGCGCCGGTATAAAGTTGGAATGTTTTTCCATAAAATGGCTCTACCGAGTTATCTGATAGTCAGCATTCAAGGAGCAAGCCATGAGCTTTTACGTTTATCTTTCCGGAGAGATCCACACCGACTGGCGCGACGAAATCCAGCGCGGCGCAGAAGCCGCCGACCTGGATATCGTGTTCACCGCCCCAGTCACCGACCACGACGCCAGTGACGCCGCCGGCGACCACCTGGGCGAGCAGAGCAATCAGTTCTGGCGCGACCACCAATCCTCCAAGGTCAACGCCATTCGCACCCGCACGCTGATCGAGCAGTCGGATCTGGTTGTGGTGCGCTTCGGCGACAAATACAAACAGTGGAATGCTGCCTTTGACGCAGGCTACTGCGCCGCACTCGCCAAGCCCTACATCACCCTGCACAGTGAAGATATTGTTCACCCGCTGAAAGAGGTAGATGCGGGTGGCCAAGCCTGGTGCACTACTACTGATCAGGTGGTTGAAACGCTGCGCTACGTTTTGAAAGCCTAATATGCCGACCCAGCTAAGTGCACGGTGCCTGCAGGAGCGCAATCAATTGCGCGATCAGCAGCTATCGTGCCACCAAAGCCCAAAGCCCAAAGCCCAAAGCCCGCGGTGAGGGGGTTGTAGGAGCCCAGTTCATTGGGCGATCAGCGCTTGATTAGCCACCAAAAACGATCACCCGATGAAGTCGGGCTTTTACAGAAGCTCTCTGCAATGAGGCTACAGATGAACAGTTCGTCGTGCCACTAAGCCTGCAATACGAGGTTGTAGGAGTACAATTTGTTGCGCGATCTGTATTAAATTACTTAAATAAAACAGTTACTTGAAAAACGTTTTCTTTCCTCCGCCTTGCACTCCCTCAACACCGCACTGTAAAAATTTACCTGCTCGACGCGTGACCTAAGCCAATTTTATGAATAGAGTAATATGAACAGAGAAAAATGAGAGGGCACGTGATTATTAGATATTCTTCCTAGTGAAAATTTAATATTTTTTTAAAGCAATTGGGTATGAAAATGAGGTTGGCTAGATAGTGTCAATAAACGCAAAGGCATGTTTATTGGTGTATCTGGCTGGCTATAAATAATCACTGTTAGTGAAAAATCAAAAATATAGGTGCGTGGAATCTATGGAAGAAGTAGTCGAATTCCCAGATGAGTATTGGCATTGCCATGTAGAGCTGATTGGTGATGCAAAGAAGAAGGATAGATCTGCAGTCTTCAACGATCTGACATTTGATGAGCTTAACCAGCAAATTCTAACGCCGTGGCATTCTGGAAGGGCGTTCACCGTTGACGGAATGATCGTCAAAAATATTGATGACGTTCAAAAAATTAAGATTACGCAAACCTCACAGTCAAAGTCTCATTTCGCTGAAAAACATAACAACAGGATGAGAAACTCTGGTATCACAGATATGGCAACAGATCGTAGGTTGTTGCCTTTATCCTCTGGGAAGGACTATACACATGAGCTTCTATTTAAAGAACAAAAGATGACAAATACGGAAGGAAACATAGTTTCAGAAAGTAGTAATAATGTTTTTATTGTCCATGGGCATGACGAGCAAGTTAAAGAGTCATCGGCAAGGTTTATCGAAAAATTAGGACTGAATGCAGTAATTCTGCATGAACAACCTAATGAAGGGAAAACTATTATCGAGAAGCTCGAAAAGCATACCGATGCTGCATATGCTGTCATACTCTTTACCCCTGACGATGTGGGATCAAGTTCCGCATCACCAGAAGACCTCCAGCCTCGTGCGCGACAAAACGTCTTGGTTGAGCTTGGTTATATGGCTGCCAAGTTAGGGAGGGATCGGGTCTGCGTTCTGAGAAAAGGTAATGTGGAAATGCCTTCTGATTTGCTTGGTGTTTTATACATTGATATAGATTCAGCAGGTGCATGGCGACTTGAATTGGCGAAAGAGCTCAAGGTCGCTGGATTAAAAGTGGATTTGAATCAAGCCATGTAGGCCCTAACCAGATCAATCAAAAGTTTTTTCGCCAGCTCGTATGTTGGCGAAGTTATGCAGTAGTGAGTTGAACCGAGATAGGATAACTGGATGGACAAGATAGCTGAGATAGCAACGATATATAGTGAAGATCTTCCTTGGTGGTTTAGTGATGTTTTTTGGAACTTGCTAGCTGTTTTCCTGGTTTTGAGCATTATTATGGCAATTTTAAGAATCGTCAGAAGTGCTATCTTTCGGGAATCGTCAAAGAGCCTTTTAAGATTTCTTGGTTCAGCGTCTAAAAAGTTTTTGATGGGTGCTTTTTCTCAGTTGGAATCACCAATTGAGCGACCAAAAACAAAATTAGTGATAAAGACCTTGGAAGTTATCCATACATATCTTATGGCGGTTATCTTCTTTTTCCTATTTGCGTTGGTTTTTTCCTTAGTAGTCGTATTGGGATTGCCTAATGATTTGTTGGGACAGTTGGGAGCCTTAGGGCTGTTGATACTCTTCCTTTATATAGCTATATTCTTTAGAGCTGAAGCAGATAGAGTGTACCTGAGCCTTAAAGAATGTTGGCGTAAGTATCGCGACAGAGGTGACTAGCGCATTAATAGTAGTTGGAGCCGACCATTGCTATTTTTCTTCGGCTTCTTACCATAGCTTCATTTCTACAGTAGCGAGAGATTAATATGCTAGAGTGCTATCTAACTGGAAGCATTATTAAAGCACATAAAGACGATGATAAAGGTATGGATGCTTCATTGGAACATGTAATTCCTAATTCACTTGGAGGACAAGTTAAATCTAGTAAAATTCTTTCTTTAGAAGCAAATCAAATATTGAATGAAGATATTGATAAGAATTTCAATAAAATATTTTCATCGCTAGTTTCTAGATTAAATATTAAAAGAGATAGGAAAAGTAGTCAAAATTTTTTAGCCACGCATGAGAACTATGGTGTTGATGTCATTTATAAAAATGGTAAGTACTTTCCTAAGAAGCCATTTTTTGACAAAAATAAACTGACAATTTATGCTGATTCTATCAAAAACGGCGAAAACTATAAGAAGTATTTGCTAAAGCAGGAAACGATTAAAGAGTCAGATAGAGTTAAGATTTTTGATGATCTCGCTGGAGCGTTTAATGCCCCATTCAGTTTGAGTAATGAAGTATTTAAGAGAGGATTTGGCAAGATTTCAGCTGGATTTGCTGCAATAAACGGAATCTCCAGAAATAATATGAAAAGCGTTATTGATCTCGGTAATAATTGTATAAAACGCAATGTTATATTATCACCATATCTGCCAACGCAAGATGCAGAAGGCTCCTTCGAGGAAAATAAGCATAAAAGTCCAAACTACCCCGTACACAGTTTAGTACTTTGTGGAAACAAAGAATCAAGATTTCTATATTGTTACGTAGAGCTTTTTAGTGCATTCCAGTTTTATGTATTGCTTGATGATGATTATGAGGGCGAAGATATATATAAGTCTTATATTTATGACCTAATTAATGCGAAAGAAATTGAATATCAAGACTATGCGAAGTCAATTCCCAGTAGCAGTAATTTATTTAATATTTTGCCAGTATATCGATATATAGATAAAAGTATGTTTGTAGCTCTGACACATATAAAAAAGGATGATATTAAATTCTATTGTCATAGGAATTATCATGCTTTAGAGGCATTTACAAATTATTACTTTATTAGCGAGAAGGCGAAACATCTCCAACGAAAAAGAGCATGACAAGCTACCTTAGGTGATGCCTACAGCGCACCTGATTTAAGCGTAGGGCGTTAGACAAACTTAGTTGTTGAATAGGTTTTATTAGGATCTGGAAAACAGGCAAGGATTGATTAGCATACGCGTTTCAAGCCCTATAAACACGGTCAGAACGCTATGTTGGTGATTAACCACCCAGATCAGCTTCATCCCGGCACCTTTGAGCACGCAGTTCACTGTCTGATTGAATATAAGCTCGACGTGTCGGTTTTCCATCCCAAGTACCTCAACGACGCGAAAGGCCAGCTGGTCTATGATCTGGCTATTCTTTTAAAGACTATTCTGTTTGCTTACCAAAAGGCATCACGTCCAGCCGCGAGATACAGTTGTGCTGCAAGACCAATATCATTTTCAAAACGCTGCAGTTGTTCTATAAATTCAGGTTAATCAAGGCGATCCATCGATCTTATGACGAGAAAAACACTAGGCTTGAAGGTAAAAAGGCAGCAAGAGGCTAAGCCCGCCCGCGAAGTTGAAGACCAATTCCCCGATGACCCCGAAAAACGCTTTTTAAATGGCGTCGCCATTCATCCTTCCCCCCGCATTCATTTAGAGCCTGGTTCCAGCCAGCGCAGCGTACGAGCGATGGACTTGATCACGCCCATAGGGATGGGCCAACGTGGGCTGATCGTAGCACCGCCAGGCTCCGGAAAAACGACGTTGCTCAAACACATCTGCCAGGCCGTGGCTGAGGCGCACCCGGATATCAAGCTGTATGCCTTGCTGATCGATGAGCGCCCGGAAGAAGTGACGGACTTCAAACGCAGCGTGTCGGCAGAGGTTCATGCCTCCTCAAGCGACGAAACCTACACCCATCATGTGCAAATGGCCGATAAGCTTCTTGAGACGGCGCGTAGGCAAGCGGGCGAGGGGCACGATGTAATGATCGTAATCGATTCGCTGACTAGGCTCTCGCGCGTTCATAATGCCGAGCAGCGGGGCAATGGCCGTACCATGTCGGGCGGGCTGGATAGTCGAGCGATGGAAATACCGCGCAAGCTGTTTGGCGCCGCGAGGAAGATCGAAAACGGCGGGTCGCTCACCATTCTGGCTACCGTGTTGGTGGATACGGGAAGCCGTATGGATCAGGTGATTTTCGAGGAGTTTAAGGGCACGGGTAATATGGAGATCGTGCTGTCACGCGAGGTGGCCAATCAACGCATCTTCCCAGCGATCGATATTGCCAAAAGCAGCACCCGCCGTGAAGAGCTTTTGATTGATGCAAAAGACATTGAAAAAGTACGCACATTGCGTAGAGCGTTGACACAACTTAAGCCAGTCGAAGGCGCGCAGAAGTTATTTGAGCTATTGGACAAATATCCAACCAATGCCGAGCTATTGGACGCGTTTTCACCAGACTCAGCCTAGCCGTTAGGAAGACCTTTAACGGCCACACATGCTTACCCATGGCTTGGTAAAACAGGCCTTAATTGCAAACGCCTTTAGCAGAGAAGCTCACCTTTTATTTGTTAAGAGGTGAACTTCATTGGTAAGGTTTAACGATTACTTTTTCTTAAAGTTCAGGTTTGAAGCGGGCACTACTTTTCGAACCGGAAAGCCTTCAATTTCTTTGCGCTCAATAATGCTGTTTAATCGCCTTTCAATGGCGCAAAGATTTTTAAAGTCAGCCAAGGCGACAAACGAGATGGCTTCACCAGAGGCGCCCGCGCGGCCGGTTCGGCCAATACGGTGAATGTACTCTTCTGGCTGAAAGGGTAAATCGTAATTCACCACACGGCTTAGCTCGCCAATATCCAACCCCCGTGCGGCAACCCCCGTGGCGACCAGGTACTTTAGCTCGCCAGATTTGAACTGCGCCAAAATCTTTTCGCGCATGGCCTGGCTTCTGTCGCCATGAATGGAATCCGCTTTGATGCCACGCTTTGCGAGTTGGTCAACCAGCTTGGCCGCGCCGTGTTTTTTCTCGATAAAAATAAGCGCTTGATCCCACGCTTGCTCGTTAATCAGGTGGCTTAGCAGGGCGGACTTTGTGTCTTTGTCTACCGCGATTAGCCATTGTTTGATAGTCGCGGCGGCGCGAATGTTGGGAGAAATGGATATTTCAGATGCCAGGTCGGTCATCTTGCTGTCTGAAAAACCGTAGGCCAGCGCCCGAACGTCGCCATTCATGGTGGCCGAAAACAGCAGGTTCTGACGGTTTTCAGGCAGGCGTTCTATGATTTTGTTGATATCGTCGACAAAACCCATGTCGACCATTCTGTCCGCTTCGTCCAACACCATGGCGTTGAGTTCATCAAAGTGCAGCGCACGCTGATGCGCCAAATCCAGCAATCTGCCCGGTGTGGCGACGAGGATATCAATCCCTTTAATTAGTCGCTGCTTTTGAGGCTCGCTATCCACACCGCCATACACCGCCATAGACGTTAAGTGAAGATGTTTAGCGTATTGAGCGACACTGGCTTCAACCTGAACCGCTAGCTCACGGGTCGGTACGAGGATCAGCGCACGTATGCGTTTGCCGCGTAGCGTTCCCGCTGTAGTGAATCTTTCCAGCAGAGGCAGAACGAAGGCAGCGGTTTTGCCTGTTCCGGTTTGTGCAGTGGCGATTAAATCGTTACCCGAAAGAATGGCAGGAATCGCCTGTTCCTGAATGGGCGTTGGGGCTTTGTAACCAAGTTCGGTAATCGCTTGAACAAGTGGACTGGATAAGCCTAGTTTTGCAAATGACATAGGGGGCTCTGACGGGATGTCGTAAGGGGTGTCGGAATGAAAATATGTCGCAGTATAACGTAGTGCTTGTAGTAGCGCTGATTTACCGTATTGCGTGAACTTTGCACATGCCTTGCTGCTCCGTACCCAAATCCCGAATAGGGCGGGCTGACCCGCAACGCCGTGCGCCATTATGAGATAATCGAGGCAAAGAATTGATTAAGCAATCGACGATGAGGAATACATGAGCTGGTTTATATTGTTTATAGCGGGCCTTCTGGAGATCGGCTGGGCCATCGGGCTGAAATATTCGGTGGGCTTTACAAAACTCTGGCCGACTGCCTGGACGCTACTTTCGCTAGTGGCGAGTTTTCTACTGCTGGGCCTGGCGCTGAAAACCCTGCCCGTGGGTACTGCTTACGCGATATGGGTAGGGATTGGCGCAGTGGGGACGGCCATTTTAGGTATCGTGCTGTTTGGCGAATCTTTGGGCGTACTCAAACTAATGAGTTTAACGCTGATCGTTGCGGGGCTTGTCGGGCTTAAACTCGCCCACGCCTGATATCCATGGAAACCGCTAGTGGCTGCCCGTTCATTAAGCGTACCGGGGCGTGCTACCCGAAAGGCCACCGGGAGTACGTTGTTGAAAGTACGTTGTCGAAATCTGCTCTGTTAATGCCACCGTTATTGTTCATGACGCTTGATCATGTTTATCATCGGCAGCCCGCTCCTCCGCCTGATCCAACAGTACTGGGCCACTACCCGCCTCCGCCAACTCATCATCCGGGTTATACAGCGGGCAGCGGGTCATGCTTAAACAGCCGCAGCCGATACAGCCGCTGAGGTTATTGCGCAGCGTTTGCAGGTAGGCAATGCGGCCATCCAGCATGCGCTGCCAATTCCGGGAAAGCTGCTGCCAATCTTCCACCGTGGGCGTGCGGTTATTGGGCAGTGACTCGAAAGCTTGCTTGACCTCGTCCAGGCTGACGCCCACTTTTTGCGCGGCTTTAATCACTGAAATGCGCCTTAGCACCTCCGGTTTATAGCGGCGTTGGTTGCCCGCATTGCGCGAGCTTTGAATTAGTCCCTGCTGTTCGTAAAAGTGCAGGGCGCTGATATTAATGCCGCAGCGCTTGGCGACTTTGCCGACACTCCAGTTTGCCTCCGCCATTCTCGCTCCCGTTTTCTTCTGGTTCAAAAAAAGCTTTACCTCAACTTGGGTTGAGGTTTTAACCTTTTATCCGAACCCACGCAAAGAGAACAATATGTACCTGGAACACGTGAATCTGGTCGTTGCTGATATGAATGCCATGCTGGAGTTTTACCGCGCTGCTTTCCCACACTGGCATATACGCGATGAGGGGCAGGGTGAGTGGTACGGCAAACCGCGCAAGTGGGTGCACTTTGGTGATGAAAGGCATTACCTGGCGTTAAGCGACCATGGCGAAGGACAGAACCGAGCGCTGGAAGGCCATAGTGTGGGCCTGGCCCACTTTGCCTACGTGACCGATAACCTGGATGCCGTAGTGGCTCGATTAAATAACGCGGGCTTTGCCGTTGCCAAACCGGGTGCCACCGAGCCGTTTCGTAAAAACGTTTACTTCGTTGACCCAGCGGGGTTTGAGGTGGAGTTTGTTGAGTATCTGAGTGACATCCCGGCAGAGCGTAATTTAAATCGTGATGCGTTGTAACCAGCAGTGTAGAAAGAATCAGAGCAACGGAAGGGAGATACTGTAGTGAAAGTCGTCGTGATTTTTCATTCTGTAACAGGCACTACCAAAAAGCTGGCCCACTCGATTGCATCAGGTGCTGCAATGGAACCTGGTGTTGAAGTGGTCGCAGTAGAAATTGTTGGCGCCGATATTGTTGAAGGGCGTTTTCGTAACATCGAGCTGCTGCGGCAACTAGATAATGCTGATGCGATTATCTTTGGCTCACCTACTTATATGGGCTGCGTATCAGCGCAGTTTAAAGCGTTTACGGATGCCACAAGTGAGTGGTGGGCAAGGCAAGCATGGGCAAACAAAATTGCCGCTGGTTTTACCATTGGTGCTAACTTAAGTGGTGATCAACTGAGTACCATTCAGTACCTGCAAGTGTTTGCTAGTCAGCATGGTATGTTTTGGGTGGGTCTGGATACACCGGGCAACTATGACCCTGCAATGCGTAACAGGCTTGGTGCACAGTCCGGGCTTATTGCCCATTCCTTGGATACTGATCTCAATGAAAAGGACTTGCTTACTGCGCGTTATTTAGGTCAGCGGGTAGTACAAACCGCTAAAAAGCTCGCGGTGTGAAGGAGGAAAAGCGCGAATTTGTGAAACGGGCAGGCTATGAAACAGAGCGGTGCATTGAATGACAGCACATTGAATATGACAAGTGTTTAATGAATGGTGAGCTACGTAAGCATCTCGCGCCAAAACATAAGATGAAGTTAAAGCTTTCTATGAAGCGGCACTTAAAGTGGGGTGGAACATGCAAGGGCGCACGGGGTTACAGGCATAATTATCATACTGCCTTAACGGAGTGCGGCCAGGCTTTATCCATACGGATATGCATGCCGATGGCGGTGAACCGGGGCGGGTTGAGCGCTTGGCGCCCCAAATCCCTTTAAAACGTGGCGGCACCCCTGAAGAGGTTGCTCAGGCTATCACTTGGCTTCTATCAGATGAGGCTTCTTATGTGACCGGCTCGTTTATTGATATTGCGGGTGGTAGGTAGTTTGTCTTAAGCGAGTAGAGGCTTTTTCAATCGCCAACTCGACGTTACTGTCGGAAAAACCTTCAAGAGAGCGCTTCATGGGTATAATACGGCCCATCGCCAATTGCCGTAGTGTGGGCGCGCATATCGGGTCGTATCGGCGAGTTTACCAGTCGATTCTCATTTTACTGTTGAAGGTAGCTGACATGATCAATACCAAAATTTACAAGGCTGTTTATGAGTTGGCTGAAAAGCTGATGAAGGCGGCAGAGAAGGACGATCGAGAGACGTTTGATTCGCTGTATGCAGAGCTGAACGCCATTTGTATCGAGCATGAAGATACTGATAAGGATCATCCAGAGCAGTGGGAAACGTTGGCGGATTTTACCGAAGAGCTGGATGACGCGCTGGTGATGTATGAAAAGGCGCTTCACAAAGCCGAGGTCGCCAATGCTAAAGACCACCTGTCGTCTATCGGTTTTTCAATGGCGACCCTGCAGGTTGAGTTGGGCCAGGAAGAGGCTGCTATTCAACATCTGCAAAATGCCAAAATCAGTGCCAACAAGATTGAAGATAAAGATTTGAAAGCAGAAATTGATGAGCTGCTTGAAAAACTGACAGCGAAATAGCTGGCTTTGTTGTTACCATGATGATCTTGATAAATGCACATCCAGCGGGATTGTGCTGGGTTTTCCTAAGACCAGGAGCTGTCGTTTGACCAATAATGATATTTTTCGCCGTATCCGGTACTGCTTTGATTTAAAAGATACTGCCGTATTGAAAGTTTTTGCGCTGGCAGAGTTTACAGTATCTGAGGAGCAGGTGTCCGGGTGGCTGAAAAAGGAGGAAGACGAAAAATTCCTCAAAATGAGAGATCGCGAGTTGGCCGCGTTTCTTAACGGATTTATTAGCTATAAGCGTGGGAAGCGTGACGGCGAGCAGCCCGCGCCAGAAAGCAACTTGAACAACAACATGGTGTTCCAGAAGCTGCGCATTGCGCTAAATTTAAAAGCCGACGATATTCTAGCTATTTTTGAGCAGGCCGAGTTTCGGTTGAGCAACCACGAGTTAAGTGCTTTCTTCCGTAAGCCTACGCATAAAAATTATCGTGAGTGTAAAGACCAGGTATTGCGTAATTTTTTAATGGGTCTTCAGTTCCAGCAACGCCCTGAATCCAGGGGTTCAGAAGAAGTCTGAGGTTGTCACGCCGCTGTGATTTACAGGGGTTCAGAAGTAAAAAATGGCCATTCAATGCGAATGGCCATTTGCTGTTAAGCGTTTTTCAAACAGAACCTAACGCTTTAGCAGGTTGGTTTTGGCCAGATCAATGACTTCGTGCATGCTGCCATCCATGACGGCACGTAGCCCCCAGAGGCTAAACCCTTTGACCTGCTCCATGCCGATGGTGGGCGGCAGTACCAGCTCTTGTTTGGCTGTCACTACATCCAGCACGGCGGGGCCATCGTGGGCTAATACATTATCGATGGCATCGGCCAACTCGCCAGGATTTTCAACACGACGGGCATAAATGCCCATTGCGCTTGCAACGGCAGCAAAGTCGGGATTGTCCAGGTCTACGCCCGTATTAATGAAACCGGCTGCTTTCATTTCAAGCGCAACGAAGCCGAGTACTCCATTATTAAAGATGACGATTTTGATCGGAATGTTGTGCTGTTTAAGTGACAGTAAATCGCCCATCAGCATGGAAAGGCCACCATCGCCGGAGAACGTAATAACTTGCCGACCCGGCTGCGCGTACTGAATGCCAATCGCCTGAGGCATGGCGTTAGCCATCGAGCCATGCGAGAACGAGCCGATAAGACGACGTTGGCCGTTCATTTTAAGATAGCGTGCCGACCAGACCGTGCACGTTCCTACATCGGCAGTAAAAATCGCATCCTCACTGGCTTTTTCGCTCAACAAGCGCGCAAGGTACTGTGGATGGATAGGTGAGTGGCCTGAGTGATTTTGCGCCTGTTTGTCTAGCCCGTCGCGCGCTTTAACGTAGTGGGCCAGCGCTGCATCCAGAAAGTGCCGGTCAGTGCGCGTATGAAGCGCCGGCAGAATGGCCTCAATGGTTAACCCGATATCGCCGACCACGCCCAATGCCAGCTTGGCACGCCTGCCCAGGTTTTCAGGGCGAATATCGACCTGCACGACGTTGGTCTTTTGCGGTAAAAACTGTTTATACGGAAAATCCGTGCCCAGCATCAGCAGCAGGTCGCACTCCTGCATGGCCGCGTAACCTGATGAGAACCCGATAAAACCGGTCATGCCGACATCGTAGGGGTTGTCATATTCGACGTGCTCTTTGCCGCCGAGTGCGTGCACGATGGGGCTCTTAAGCGCATCGGCCAATTGCATTAGCTGGGCGTGTGAACCGGCGCAGCCTCGGCCAGCGAAAAGCGTAATGCGCTCTGCATCGTTGAGCAGTTTGGCGAGTGCTTCCACTTCGGTTTTGGCGGGCACCACACGTGGCGTGGGGGGTAATAAGCCATGGCGCGGCGTTACCGTTTTAACCGGTGAGGCGCGCAGCGCAACATCACCAGGCAGCACCACGACCGCAACGCCACGCTGCCCAACGGCGGCGCGAATGGCATTGTCCAGCACATAAGGTAATTGGCTGGCGTCGGAGACCAGCTCACAGTAGTGGCTGCATTCACGAAATAGTTCTTGGGGATGGGTTTCCTGAAAATAGCCGCCGCCGATCTCTGAAGAGGGAATATGCGCGGCAATGGCCAGCACCGGCGTGCGCGTGCGGTGGGCATCGAACAAGCCGTTGATAAGATGCAGGTTGCCGGGGCCACAAGAGCCTGCACAAACGGCCAGGCTACCGGTTAGTTGTGATTCGCCGCTGGCCGCGAATGCGGCAACTTCCTCATGCCGTAGGCCCACCCATTCGATGCCGGGCCGCTCACGTATGGCCTCAGTGAGGCCGTTGAGGCTGTCGCCAACAACGCCGTAGATCCGCTCAACACCGCTTTCCAACAGCGTTTCGATCACTAAATCAGATACGTTTTTGATAGACATGAGAGACCTCAAACAAAGTCCAGGTTTAACGTTGCGGCTGTTTGCTTGCGCGTGTCGTAGCAGGCCTCTTTATCCGTTTTAAGGTCGATGCCGTAGGTGGGAATGATCGTCTTGAGCTGGGGGAGCCAGCCATCATTGGTTAGCTTGTCGGCAAAGCATTTCTCTAATACCTCTAGCGCGATAAAGGCCGCCGTTGATGCGCCAGGCGAAGCGCCTAGTAACGCGGCGAGGGAGTGATTGGATGAGGCGATTAGCTCGGTGCCAAACTCCAATACACCGGCTTTTTCATGGCTGGGTTTAATGATTTGCACGCGCTGACCCGCCACGGCGTGGGTCCAGTCGTGATGGCGTGCCATTGGGTAGTATTGGCGCAGCATCTCAAATTGGTGGCTCTTGCTTTGCAGTACCTGGGAGACAAGATACTCCGTTAGTTGCCAGTTATCCTTTGCAACATCAAGCATGGGAATCACATTATCCAGGTGTACCGAACGGAACATGTCGGTCAGAGAACCTTGCTTGAGAAAGCGCGATGAAAAACCGGCGTAAGGGCCGAACAGCAGCGATTTTTTATCACCAATAATGCGCGTATCCAGGTGGGGAACTGACATCGGGGGCGAGCCATGGGCTGCCTTGCCGTACACCTTGGCGTGGTGACGTTCACTAATGCTGTCTATATCGCAGCGTAGCCAAATACCGCTAACGGGGAAGCCGCCGTAGCCGTGCCCTTCAGGGATGCCAGACTTTTGCAGCAATTCGATAGCGCCGCCACCCGCGCCGATGAAAACAAACCCAGCCTGAATGCTTTCATGGTGCTTGCTGTGCGTGTCGTGCATTTTCACGCACCAGCGGTTGTCGTTTTGTCGAGTAATATCCTGTACGTGCTTTAAGTAGTGAATTTCAAACCCGGATTGCTGCGACAAATGGTCGAACAGCAGGTGGGTAAGCGCGCCATAGTCGACATCAGACCCTGATACGATACGCGTCGCCGCGACGGGCTCGCCATCGCTGCGTCCTTCCATGATGAGCGGGGTCCACTGCTCAATCTGCGCGGGGTCTTCGCTATATTCCATGCCGTGATAGCAGTGGTGCGATGACATCTGCTTAAAGCGCTGGCGTAGATAGTTGACGTTATCCTCGCCCCAGACAAAGCTCATGTGCGGGCAGGGGTTGATAAACGCCTGGGGGTTGGGAATGGCCCCTTTCTTGACCAGGTAGGCCCAGAGTTGGCGTGAAATATCGAACTCTGTGTTGACCTCCAGCGCCTTGCTGATATCAACCGTGCCGTCTGAGCGAGCAGGGGTGTAGTTCATTTCGCAGTTGGCGGCATGCCCGGTGCCTGCGTTATTCCAACCATTGGAGCTTTCCTGGGCGCAATCTTTCAGCGTTTCCAGTACCACAATCTTGAGTGAAGGCTCTAGCTCTTTGAGAAGGGTGGCGAGCGTGGCGCTCATGATGCCAGCGCCGACCATTACAATATCTGCCCGCTCGGGAATCTGTGTTGATGTAGGCATGAACGTTCTCCGCTTAGGAACTCAACACTTGCTTGATGCGCTGATAAAGGGAAGGTCAATATCCTGAGGCACTATGGCATATACGCGTCGCCAGGGCTGGTTATCGATTAGATGCCAGCGGTGGCCGCCACCTGTGGTGTCTTCCGCCAATAAAATGTCGCCGGGGTACAGCGTGAATGAGTCGCCCGTGCGCGTCTCGAAAGTGAGTGTGCCGCTAAGCGTTAAGACGAATTGACGGTTAGGAGCGTCATGCCAGCTAAAGCTGCCGCCTTCGCTTGTTTCCCGAAAGGAGATGCTGGTCGTTTCGATGACATCACTGAGCAAGTCATGGCGCTCACCTTTGGGAAGATCAATCCATCCTTCTTCAAAACACGATTGATGGTTACTGCCTGTCCATAACCTTACACATCGGAACATTACTGACTCCTGATTGTGAGTAGTGACAAAACATGATGAAAAATAGAACAATCATCTGAGTTTAAATACTAGTTCGGATTTTGTGCAATAAGGTGCGTGACCAAAGCTAAATTTATGCCTAAGGTGAAGCAGGTTTGATAATTTAAATATGGGCATGGGCTGGGGATTCCATGCCGCTATTCTTTTTATAAAAAAGGGGTTGGCGCTTTTCTTGTTAGCCGCCAATTATCTCTGGCAGGCTCTATAACGTTTGTAAATAAAAGGAAACCACCATGGGAATCAAAAAAAAATTAACGCTAGCGGCAAGCATGTGTGCCTTGTTCGTGGCCATCACAGCGGATGCATGCACGCGCGCGGTATATCAGGGCCCTGATGACATGATTATCACGGCGCGCTCCATGGATTGGAGGGACGAAATACATCCGAACCTATGGCTGTTTCCAAAGGGAATGGAACGCGATGGTGCGGCTGGACCCAACTCCGTTACTTGGACATCCCAGTATGGAAGTGTCGTTACCAGCGCGTTTGATATCTCAAGCACTGATGGCATGAACGAAAAAGGCTTGGTGGCTAACCTGCTATGGCTTGCTGAGGCAGAGTATCCTGACTTTGGGCCGGATGACGAGGGGCTTTCCGTGGCTGCCTGGGTCCAGTATGTTTTGGATAATTTTGCGACCGTTGAAGAGGCGGTGGAGGCGCTGCGCGATGAGCCTTTTGTGGTCGTCTCTGCTGAAATACCGGGCACCACTCGATTTGCTACGCTTCACTTGTCAATTTCAGATGCCAAGGGTGATAACGCAATATTTGAGTATATCGGCGGTAAACTCACTATTCATCACGATACGTCATACAATGTGGTGACAAACTCGCCCACCTTCAAGCAGCAACTGACGCTGGATGACTACTGGAGACAGATCGGTGGTTTGGTCATGCTGCCTGGCACAAACCGTGCCGCGGATCGGTTTGTCAGAGCGTCGTTCTACATGGATGCCATTCCTAAAACGAGCGATACAAGAGTTGCTGTTGGCAGCGCATTTAGCGTGATCCGCAATGCGTCTGTTCCTTTCGGTATCTCATCAGAAGAGGAGCCGAATATTTCTTCTACCAGGTGGAGAGCGGTATCTGATCAGAAACACCTTGTTTATTATTTCGAGACGGCACTTACGCCTAACACGTTTTGGGTGGATATGAAGGATGCCGACTTTACTGAGGGCGCGCCTGTTCGCAAACTGAGCCTCAAGAATAACAGTGTTTATGCAGGCAATACGGTCAACGCGTTTGAGGACGCCGAGCCCTTCGAGTTTGCTGGCCTGTAAGGTGCGTTAAGGGCATTTTTTTACTAGTTAGCGCATGAAATAGCCCCCTGTGTCGCGGTTGGCGCAGGGGGCTTTCTCTTACTTAATAAAGCCAAGGGATAGAAAAAACTGCGGTTAGCTTGTTCGATTATTGTGATTAATACTAAAGTAATGGCGGCTGGTACCGATATTAAATTAAGCACACCTATTTACTGATCGCTGCCCAGAGTTATCCATGCCAAAAATCGTGATCTGTTTCATTACAGCCCTGCTACTGCTGGCACCTTATGCTCAAGCGAACACCGATGCGGCTGAGGCCGCGGCGCTGGCATGGCTTGATGCAATTGACAGTGGTGAGTATGAGCTGGCTTGGGAGGAGTCATCACCGCTTCTTAAGAGTCCGCTTTCGCCCAGTATGCTAGAGCGGATCATTAGCGCAGCGCGCCGTGACTTCGGGTCGGTGGAGGCAAGACGCCGCACACGCGTCATCACGCAAACCTCTATGCCCGGCGCTCCCAAAAATGATTACAAAAAGTTCATCTATCAAACGCGTTTTGCCAACAAGTCTGATATTACCGAAACCATTACGCCGCACTTTGAAGACGGCGTTTGGAAAGTAAGTGGATACTATGTGAACTGATCAGCAACAAGTGGATTGACCCGTTGCTACAACCGTGGGGTGTTGAATCTTCACGCAGGCAAAAATGGCGTTCCCCGAAGTGTTGTTCCACGGCGTGATAGCTTCAAAGTTGTGCTCGAATACGTGCACTTCAAAGTAGGGCTCAAGCAGCGTAATTAGCTCGGCAAAACTAACCGCGACCATGGGGTGCTCGTCGTTCCATACTTGGGTATCGCACGCGTTGGTTTTTGCAATACTAAGTTTGAGGGCCTGTTTTTCACCGCTACCGCTGTAATGCCACCCGGAACGAAACGTGAAGGCATCGTCGGCTTTTTTAACGGTGTGGCTCACAAACAGATTGTTGTCGATTTTATCTTTGTCGACTGCGTTAAAGCAGAAAACCCCGCCACTCATTAAGGCGCTGTGCGCACTTTCAATACACGCTTTGAGCTTTTCAATTCCGTCGCTGTAGTGAATCGAATATAAAAAACAGGTAATCAAATCCTGCGGGTCGCTTACCTGGAAGTTGCCCATGTCCTGACACGTAAACTGAGCCTCAGGACAACGTGTGGCGGCAATATCCAGCATGGGCTGGTTAATGTCCAGCCCGCTGCTCACATAGCCATTATCAATAAAATGGCGAACATGAGGCCCGGTACCACACGCTACATCGAGGTGAAGGTTGCCACCGTTACCAAAAATTTGGTGAAGCCTTTGCACGGCGTTGCTTTGCGCCCGGTAGTCGATGTCTTCGCACATCACATCGTAATAGCCAGAAAGGTCGGTATAGAGTGCGTTAAAGGACATGGCGGCCTGGGTAGCTTGGGAGTGAGGGTGGCGCATAGTAAACGAGTGGAGTGGCTTTTAGAAGCCAGCCGTGCGGAAGGGGATTTTGATCAAGACATCGCAGGCCGTCGCACAGGCTTGCGATGTCTTTTTCGGTTTATAGCGAGATGTCAGGCACAAACTGCATACTTACCGCCACCCGGTTCCAGCTATTAATGGCTAGAATCACCGTGGTCAGCTCAAGAAGGTCCTGCTCACCAAAGGCGGCCAGAGTATTCTGGTAGACGCTGTCGCTAACAGACTGTTGGCTGATTAAGGTAAGCGCTTCGGCCCACTCAAGGGCTGCACGTTCCTGTTTATTGAAGCAGGGGGCTTCCCGCCAAGCAGGCAGTACATCCACCTTACCTGATGCTCGCCGTCGTCTCGGGCTTCCTGAGTATGCATATGCTGGCAGAAGCAGCACTGGTTGATCTGGGAAACGCGTAGCTGAACGAGGTGGATGATGGTAGGCGTTACCGCGCTATTAGCCGCTACTTCGCCCAGAGGCACCAAATGTTTAGCAAGGCGAGGGGTTAGCTTGTAAACGACTTGTCGAGAAATACGCTGAGACATGGCAGTGACCTCGTTGATTGGTGAGGTCTCAGCATATAAAGGTGTGCGTACTAGGCCTTGTAAATTTGCGACAACTTGCGCTGGCGGTAAGAGGCGGGTGTTTCGTTGGTAAAAGATTGGAAGGCGTGGGTAAAGTGCGGCTGATCATAGTAGCCACAGTGGAGCGCTATTTCTGATAGCGGCCGGTCAGCTTCAAGTAAGCACCGTCGCGCTCGGTGGAGGCGAGCATACGTCACCAACGCGCCTGGCGAGACACCGACTTCACGTTTTAATCGACGTTCCAGGGTGCGTCGGGTTAACCCAACATTGGCAGCTAACTGCTCAGGTGGGAGCTGTAACTGGTTAATCGCCTGGATGATTCCTGGCACAGGGCTTTTACTCGTTAGTCGACTTTTGAGTAAACCCAGAAGCCATGTTTCAAGCAGGGCTAATCCTTTGGGTGCATCAAGCTGATAAAGGCGCTCCACCACCGGCATTAAACTGTCCATCCAGGAGGGTTTTATGTCATCGCCCAAGCAAAGATGCGCGTCTATACACTGTTCCGGGGCTAAGCCCAGGAGGCTATACATACTGGTCGGTTTAAACCGAATGCCCATCCGGGTGGTGGACGTATCAAACGTCTCAAGCAACATGTGTCTGTTAAAGCAGAGCGTGACGATGGGACGAGAGTTTCCAAGGTGAATGGTGAGGCTGGCGCCTGCATCGGGATAAAGCTTTTCTACGATGGGATGCGCAAGGGGACTTTGCCCGCCCATCGACCAAAGGCATTGCACCCATGTGCGAAGGTTAGTGTTGGGCAGGCGCTGCTGGAAATTCAAATGAACGGCGTTACCGGGCAGAATAAAGTGGGCCATGGCGACAACCTGCTTTGTTGATGAATGGACTTCATCGCATAAGCTGTATTAAAGCCTAAACACAGGGGCTGGGAAAGTGGCTATGCTTGGACAGTGAAGTTCTCACTTCGCAATGAACTGTTTAATCATCAATTCACGTGGTTGTGCCCTTCAAGCCAAGCGCCAAGCTGGGGCTCTTGCCCGCTGCGCCGTAGGTAAAGCACCATCTCACGCGCAACGATATTGATTTGATGAGTAAACACCAATAATTAGCTATGGAGTCTACTGCTTCGCCTACGGTATGCTTTTTGAACTGCTTTCAGCTCAAGAGAACTTCATGGCCCTTATCGCAACGACTCCAGACCCCCCGTATTACGCCGTTATTTTCACCTCTGTGCGCACGGGTATTGAAGATGGTTATGATGACATGGCGGAGCGTATGGTTGAGTTAGCCATGCAGCAGCCAGGTTTTTTAGGCGTTGAATCGGCTCGAAATGAGGTGGGGGTTACGGTTTCCTACTGGGCTGACTTGGCCTCGATTAAAGCGTGGAAGGCGCATGCCGAACATAAAGAAGCGCAGCGGCTTGGGCATCAGCAGTGGTATCAGCACTTTAAAACTCGGATTGCCAAGGTCGAGCGGGATTACGGTATCTAGCGGATGCTACTTCCCTGGTCTTCTGCTTGATGTCGGTTACATCATCAAGCGCGTGAGTGCTTGTAGCCCCAGAGCAATCAACAGCACTATTACGCCGCCTATCAAGCTGGTAAACAACGCATGGCGCTTCCATAGCAACAGCACTCGATTACCGAAGCGATAAACCAGCCAGGCTAAGCCATAGTAGCGCAGGCCACGAGCAATTAATGCCGCCAGCAAGAACAGCAAAACAGGGTAGCCCGAAATGCCCGCCGTTATCATGGCTATCGGAAAGGGGATAGGCAGGATACCCATGGCTATAATGGCAGCGAAACCGTATTGATTAAAAAACAGTTGAAACGCCTGAAAGCTCTCCTGCATACCGGTGACGTTGATAAACCATGTGCCTACCGACGTAAATAACAGCAAGCCTACGCTGTAGCCCACCAGGGAGGCGATCAGACAGCCCAATGTAGTGATGGTAGCCAAAAGCCAGATCCGCTGCTTGTTGGCTGCCATTAGCGGGATGAGTATTAGCTCAATGGGAATGGGTAAAATAATGGTTTCAAGAAATGAGAACATGCCCAATAGCCATAGCATATTCTTTGAGCCGTTAATGCGCTCGAACCACACTTTAGGACTTTTTGAGATAATGGCCATGGATGGGGTCTACATCGGCGGACTAATACGGCGGTACATACTGGGTCAGTCCCATGGTATTGTCTAGCGCGAGTGGTGAGGTGGCGACACGCAGGCGGTAGGGTCATTTTACTCTTCATCACTTCTCTTATTGGCTAGGATATAATAGATACCCCCACACTCTTTTCCTTTCGCAGCTCCTGTTTTTTGGCGTGACCCAAAAATACCGTATATAGAGCTTCGCAAAATAGGCAGCTAGCAGCCAATAACGCTGCAAGCAGTCGATTAATAGCGACTAACAATCGAGGCGTTTGAATATAGCGCTTTAAGAAAGCCCCCGCGTAAACCCAGCTGGCTAACGATAACCAGCAAATAGGCAGGTAAAGCACCGCGAACATGGCTATTTGAGCCGGGTCGTTACCCGTTGTATAAGCGCCAATGCCAGAAGCCGATGCAATCCATGCTTTGGGGTTTAGCCATTGCATGAGCGCACCTGTCATAAAACCAGGCGGTTTGGTGGTTGCTTGCACAGACAACTTGCCGTCATCCATTGCTAACCTGACGCTTAGGTAAAGCAGAAACGCTACTCCGGCCCAACGAAGTAATACTTCAAGTAGAGGCACGGTGGTGAGCAAAGCGTAAAGCCCTGCACCAATTCCTAGAAACAGCGCTATAAACCCTAGTGTGGCTCCTGTCACAAAGATTAACCCTTTAACAACAGGGTAGTGGGTGCCGCTACTGAGGCATATCAAATTGACGGGGCCTGGGGAAATGGATGCGGCAAGGGCAAAGGCTGACATGGGGAGTAATAGCGAAATGCACATTGTGATCCTCCTAAACAGTGAGGGGAGTATGCGATGACGTGGCGACGGCGTATTGTATAAAATTGATATGCGCAAGATTCGGGTCGGCAGGCCGCTAGGGAGCGCTTAAGCTAGGAGAGCTTCGGTATCACACAGAGGAACCGGCAATGGATGATTATGCGCGTATCGAAAAGGCGATGGTCTACATGGTCGAGCGGGCGGTATTGCAACCCAGTTTGGAAGAGGTTGCGGCTCATGTGCATTTAAGTGCCTACCATTTTCAGCGTCTGTTCTGCCGCTATGCAGGTATCTCGCCCAAGCGCTTTTTGCAGGCCCTCACCCTGGAGCGGGGTAAGCAGTTATTAAAAGAGCCGCGGGCATTACTGGATGTTGCCCATGAGCTTGGGCTGAGCGGTGGCTCTCGGCTTTATGATCACTTTGTGCAGTTAGAAGCGGTGACGCCTGGAGAGCATAAACATCAAGGGGAGGGCGTCTGTATCGAGTACGGTGTGCATGCAACGCCCTTGGGCAGCGTGCTGGTAGCGGTGACTCCGCGCGGCGTTTGCCGTATGGGCTTTGTGGATGCTACGAGCGCCGATGAACTGCTGGCGCGGCTTGCCAAGGAGTGGCCGCGAAGCTCGCTCAATCATCGCCCAGCGGCGACGGCGTATGTGGTTGATGCGCTATTGGCAACTTCTAAAACAAAACCTGGTACGTTATCGCTTCACGTGACCGGTACCAATTTCCAAGTCGCAGTATGGCGAGCACTACTCACCATTCCTGAAGGCCAGCTGGCAAGCTATACGCATATTGCTCAAGCGCTGGGCATGCCTAAATCGTCGCGAGCCGTAGGCAATGCGGTGGGTGCTAACCCAATTGCGTTATGGATTCCTTGCCACCGTGTTATCCAGCAAAGCGGGGCGTTAGGTGGCTACCGTTGGGGCGTCGCTAAAAAGCAGATGGTGCAGGCCTGGGAGCTGGCGCACTTAACACCTGAAGTGGAGCTGCTCGGTGTATCTAAATAGCCAACAAGGAGGTTGTAAATGAACATTACCGCGATACAAGCCGATATCACTACGCTTCATGTTGATGCCATTGTTAACGCGGCTAACACCTCATTGCTGGGTGGCGGAGGCGTAGATGGCGCCATTCACCGTGCGGCCGGACCGGAACTACTTGATACCTGTCGAACGCTGGGTGGCTGCGCCACTGGCGATGCAAAACTGACCGAAGGCTTTAAACTGCCAGCACGTACTATTATCCATACCGTTGGCCCTGTATGGCACGGCGGAACACGCGGCGAAGCTGAATTATTGGCGTCTTGCTATCAGCGCTGCTTGGCTCTGGCTGAATCGGTAAACGCACGCTCGGTAGCATTTCCGAGCATCAGTACAGGCGTATACCGTTATCCTATTGAAGAAGCTGCACGGATTGCTGTCTCAACGGTGAGCGAGGCTCTAAGGCAGGGCTCTACCGTTGAGGCGGTTACGTTTTGCTGCTTTTCTGCCGGGGATTTAGCGGTGTATGAAGCGTGTATTAGTCAATTAGACCGTTAGCGTCGTAAAACGGATAAGGGCCCGGGTACTGTTTAATAAAACCTTGGTGCGTCACCATGCCTGCCTCTGCTGACCATTGGTGTAGTAAATACCCTGGCGGCTCTAATTGGAAACGGGAAGGGCCGTCTGGGGTTAGATCCAGGCTGACATAATGCGAAACTCCAGGGCAGCTGATGGCTAACGTATTTCCAAAGCGTGCCTGAATAGTGCGGTGTACATGCCCGCAAAGCACGCGTTCAACCTGGGCATGCTTGTTAATTATCTCGGCCAGCGCGTGGGGCTGCTTAAGAGGCTGGCGGTCCATATGATCAATGCCACTGATAAATGGATGATGATGGAGCATCACCAGCGTTGGGGTTTGCGGCTGTTCGGCCAGGGTTTTATCCAGCCAGCACAGGCTTTCCTCGCTTAGCTCTCCGTAAGGCTCGCCCGGCACGGAGGAGTCGAGCCCTACTAGTCGTACTGGGTAGTCATCAATTACCCACTGTAAATAATGAGCGTCTTGAAAGAGATAGTCATGCTCGGGAAAAGCAGCACGCAAATGATCGCGGTCATCATGATTGCCGGGGATCAGATAAACCGGCAGCGTTAGCTCCGCCAAAATCTGTTTAAACGTCGCGTACTCATCGGGGTGGCCAAAGTCGACCAGGTCACCGCTAATGAGTACCAAATCGGGGCGTGGCATTAGCTGATTGAGCGTTTGAATGGCTTGGCGTAGAGCATCGGCAGTATCCACTTGACGATAGGAAAGGCGCCCGCCAGCTTTGATATGCGGGTCACTGATTTGAGCGATAAGACAAGATTTACCCATTGGCCTGCTCCTTGGCGCTTGTGGCGGCTAGTTTTGAATGACTTAGCTCTGGATGAAAAAGCGCTTGCGGGGGCAGGTTCAAACCAATAGCGGCGCCAGTGGGCCAATGCTTGCGCGATGATGCCTTAACCTGAATCGGTGTAGCGCCTCCTGTATCAACCATTAATTGCTGAGACTGGCCTAGAAAAATACTTTGTAGAATGCGGCCTTTTACTTGGGCATCCGCTAGGGCGACCACTTCGATATCCTCTGGACGACAGTAAACGCTTAGTGCCTCTCGTAGGTGAGGCGCGGTCAATTCACCGCCTTGCACCGAGAGATGACCATCAGCCCCTTTTCCGATGACTTCCAAGCGATTCACCGCGCCGATAAAGTCGGCCACAAACGCATTGGCGGGCTGGTGATAAATCTCTTGGGGCGTACCCAATTGTGCAATTCTCCCGGTTTGCATCACTGCGATACGGTCTCCCAAGGCCATCGCCTCGTCTTGATCATGGGTCACATAAACCGCGGTTGTGCCCAGCTCGCGTAGTAGCTGGCCGATTTCCAGGCGCAGCCGGTCGCGCAACTTGGCATCCAGAGCCGCAAGGGGTTCATCAAATAGCAGCACTTTGGGGCGAACGGCAATGGCGCGCGCGAGGGCAACGCGCTGTTTTTGCCCACCTGACAAGGCATCAATACGCCGCTCGCCAAAGCCTTCCAGATCCACCATGCGCATGACCTCGGCCAGCCGTTGCTCAATCTCAGAACGGGGCAAGCGCTGTATTTTCAGACCGTAGGCAATGTTGTCGGCAACACTCATATTGGGAAATAGGGCGTAGTTTTGAAACACCATGCCGACATCGCGCTTTTCAATAGGCAGGGCAGTCACATCCTGTTCGCCAAATTGGACGCGACCGCCCTTATCCGGGCTTTCAAGGCCGCTGATGATGCGCAGTGTAGTAGTTTTGCCACATCCAGACGGCCCAAGTAACACTAAGGTTTCTCCTGCGTTAATGTGGAGATCTAGCGGTTGCAGGGCCTTGTGGTTACCTGAAAAAGTACGGCTGCATTGGGTTAGGGTGATGCTGACGGATGAACTCATATCGATCTCGGGGTTATCTCTTGGCGACGGGGCGAGTTAGATGTTCTGGTTGCTTAACGGCGTGGGCTGGAAAGCCGCCCAGCCCATTGAATAGCCACCAGCAGTGGGACAATCATCACTAGAAAGATCAGTGTATAGGCCGACCCCACTTCAAGGCGCATGGAGGCATAGCTATCGGCTAGGCCTACCGGAAGGGTTTTAGTAAGCGGGGTATGCAGCATCCAGGTAATGTTGAACTCACCAATTGATAGGGTGACGACCATCAGCGCGCCCGCCAAAATACCGCTAAGACAGTTGGGAATCACCACCGCAAAAAAGCGTTGTCGAAAGTTGGCTCCTAGGCTTGCTGCCGCTTCTTCAAGCAGCGGTAGACGCGCGGTTTGCATAACAGAAAGCACGGCTCGCACCATAAATGGCAGAGTGAAAAGTACATGGCCTACCAAAATGAATAGCCAGCTTCCACGGAATTCCCGGTAGCTACCGTAGGCAAGTAGTAAAGCGAGGGCAGTGGCAAGGCCTGGCACGGCCACCGGTAGCAGGAGCAGTTCCTCAATCGCATTGGCCCAGCGGCGGCGGCTGCGTAGCAAACCATAAGCCGCGGGCACGCCAATCAGCGTTGTAATCACCAAACAGGCCAGCGCCAGCTTGATAGAAAGCCAGATTGTGTTGGAGTAAAGCTGCCATACTTCACTTACCCAGCGCAGCGTCAAACCGCTTTTAAGGCCAACAAAGTAGTTCTCGGTCAGCCCAGCCATGACGGACATGACCACGGGGATGATCATGAAGAGGCAAACCAGCAGAGTGAAACTCAGCTGTAGGAAGAATCGGATACGTGGATTCATACGGGGGCTCCTACATTGCCGCCCGCCAACTTGCGGGCCAGACTTAATGCGACCCAAGTAATCAGCCCAAGCACAACAGATAGCGCGGCTGCCATGGCGAAGTTGGCGTAGTTGGTAAATTCGCCATAAATATCGAGAGGTAAAATGCTCAGTCGCGTGCCGAGCGTGAAAGCGGTACCAAATGCCCCCATGCTGGTCGCAAAGCAGATAGCGCCGGTCGAAAGTAAAGCGGGCGCAATACCCGGCACGATGACATCTTTAGTGACTTGCCATGAGTTTGCCCCCAGCGAACGGGCAGCCTCTTCAAGACTTTGGTCTAGATTTTCACAAGCCGCCATTACCGTGGTGATGACGCGCGGAATGGAAAAATAGAGATAGCCGATAAAGAGCCCGGCAAGTGAATAGGCAAACATCCAGCGCTCATCGAATAACCACAGGCTCAATTGAGCCAAAGCTCCCTGACGACCACCCAACATAATCACTAAAAAGCCGACTACCACGCCTGGAAAGGCAAGTGGAAAGGTGAGAATCGCGACCAATACCGATTTACCTATAAAACGGTGGCGTGCCAAAAAAAAACCGGCGATGCCTGCGATGCCCACGGCAACAAGTGAGACGGTAAAGGAGATTGTGACGGTGGTGACGAGGCTAATTAAGTACTGTCGATGGGTAAGAATGGTGAGATAAGCACTGATACCACTACTACGATCGGCTTCAGCGCCCATTAGAATCAGACGAGAAAACGGCAGTAGCCAGAAAGCGAAAAATACGGCTAGTGCTGGCGCTAAGGCGAATACCGCAATGAAGTTTTTACGTTTCGGGGTTTGGCTTATTGCTCGGGTGGCTGAATAAGCAGCCCCTAGGGGCTGCTTGGATATGACTGCCATGATTAACGAACCTCCGAAAGATACCGCTCGGAGAAGCTGCGCTGGGCATTGGCCATGGCGTCATAATCTACCGTGACGGCGCGGGCGTAATCACTATCGGGCAGAAAGACTTCACGGGCTTCTGCTGAGATAGCCTCTTCGCGTACCGGGCGTAGATAAGCTTCTGCCCATACCGCTTGGCCTTGATCGGAAAGTACGAAATCAAGCACTTGACGGCCGTTTTCCGGGTTAGGGCTATCTTTCACCAAGCTCATGACGTAGGGCACAACGACACTGCCTTCTTCAGGAATCACAAAGTCGATGTTGGCACCATCGCTATAGCGGGCACGGTAAGCGTTGAAGTCGTAATCCAGCAGAATCGGAATTTCACCGGAAAGTACGCGGGCGTAGCTGGTTTGTTTTGGAACGATGGGGGCGTTATCGGCGAGCTGGTTGAAGTAATCAATGGCGGGGGTGAAGTCGTTAAGATCGCCACCCATCGCCAGGTTAACCGCGGTTGCCCCCACGTAACCAACAAAAGCGCTGGCGGGATCAAGATAGCCCACCATGCCCCGGTACTCAGGTTTGAGCAGGTCTTCCCAAGAGGTAGGAACGGGGGCGCCATCCAAGGCATCAACGTTGACCATAAAGCCAAGCGTGCCTGAGTGAATGGCAAACCAGTTACCGTCAGGGTCTTTAAGGCCCTCAGGTATTTCATCCCAATGGGCTGGCTGGTAAGGCTCAACGACGTCGGCTTCCATTGCCTGGATACCAAACGTCACTCCGTAGTAGACCACATCAGCAACAGGACTATTGGCTTCTGCCACTAGCTGTGCCAGTGACTGGCCGGAGTTTTTATTATCTTGTGGTACCCGGATGCCGGTTTCCTGCTCAATCAGGCGTAGCTGTGTGCCCCAGTCCGCCCACTCGGGCGGGCAGTTGTAGCAAATAGCATTATCACTGTTTTGAGCCATCACGCTGCTTGAAGCGCTGATCAGCGTAGTGGCCAATAGTGCTTGATATAGATGCTTAACGTTCATGTGATACTCCTCGATGAAATACCTGGTGGGGTCTTTCTGGTTGTCGGAGCTCCGACACTTTCGCCCTTTCGTAATACATAGGGCAGGGGGGTAAGAACGGGTCTTTCACCCCGAATCATGTTCAACATCGTGTGAATGGCTGCACGACCAATATCCGCACGGGGTTGCTCAACGGTGCAAAGCGAGGGATAGAGATATTTTCCCAGGGCAATGCCGTCAAACCCCATAACGGATAGATCGCTAGGTACCGAAAGCCCGGCTCGTTGTAGTTCGCCTATCAAACTGATAGCGAGTAGGTCATTGGTACAAATCAGCGCACTGAGTCCATCGGTGCCGTGTAAATGCGGCGCTAGACTTTTCAGGTCTGCTTGGGTGTGACGAGGCATTTCAATGAGTGGATATGGGGGTAGCCCAGCCGTCTGCATGGCAAGGCGATAGCCTTCATAACGATGTTGCGCACGGTCGGATTGCAGTAATGGGCCGGCGACCATGCCAATTTGCTGGTGACCCAGCGAAATAAGGTAGTGGGTGGCGGCTTCGCTAGCGGCGTGATTATCAACGCCGACAGAGGGAAAACCGCTTTTGCCGGGAGGGTTATAAACAAGCAGGCAAGGCGTAGTTTCTTGACGTAGCTGAGCAAGCACGGCGCTTTTATCAGCTTCAGCCACGGTTAGCACCAAGCCATCAACTCGCTGACGTAACATCTCTTCGACAATGTCGTTCTCACGACTGGCATCGTATTCACTCGTCGTAACAATAAGTGAATACCCGCAGGCCCGAGCGGCTACTTCCATGGCTTGAAGCTGTTCTGCAAATACCGGGTTATCAAGACTAGGTACCATGACGCCAATCATTTGCGTTGCTTGTAAGCGCAACTGCTGAGCCACTTTGTTAGGCCTAAATGCAAGCTGTTGAGCTGCATGGAAGACCTTTTCCCGCGTTGTATCGCGTACTAAATCAGGGGTTGAAAAAGCGCGTGCGGCCGTTGCCCGAGAGACGCCGGCGAGTTTTGCCACGCTGAGTAAATCTGCCATGCCAGCACCTGTTATTGGTGAAATGAGATCGATCTCATTGGTTGGGTGTCAGCCTAGCGAGGGACTATTACGAACTGATGTCGAGGAGATGTAAATTTGGCAAGAATTTGATGGCAGTTTTACCATCAGTAGGATGCTGTCTGGTTAGCAAGGTAGAAATATTGTAGTTTTTTATTACTAACCAGATTGTGAGTGATAACTTGAAGGAGTAAAAACGATCAGATCAATGCCCAAATACCGACCAGCCGGTGCGTTGAGCAAACATTTCAAGTGCTTTCGTGCCCAGCAGACTATTGCCATATTCATCCAGGCCTGGTGACCAGACAGCAATGGCGCCTTGGCCTGGGGCAATTGCCAGGATGCCACCACCGACGCCACTTTTTCCTGGTAGCCCCACCCGAAAAGCAAATTCACCTGAGGCGTCGTAATGCCCGCACATCATCATCAACGAGTTAATACGCCGAGCCCGTTGAGGGGAGACGACGCGAATGTTGCTGGGCTGGTTAACGCCATCAGACGCCAAAAATAGCCCTGCGTGAGCAAGCTGTTGGCAGCTCATGGCAATGGCGCACTGGTGAAAATAGGTGCCCAGAACTTTATCGACATCGTGGCGCAGGCGGCCAAATGCTTTCATAAAGTGGGCAAGCGAGGCGTTGCGGTCGCGGTGCGCCATTTCAGAAGCAGCGACAGTGTGGTCAAAGCAGATGCTGTCGTCGTCCGCGATATAGCGCACAAAGCTTAGCAGTTCGGCAAGCGTTTCCTTGGGTTCATGACCCATCATGATGGCGTCAACGACTGCTATCGCTCCGGCATTAATAAAGGGATTCCGCGGTTTGCCCCCTTCGTGCTCAAGTTGAACGATAGAGTTAAACGGATCACCCGATGGCTCACGGCCAACATTGGACCAAAGCGCATCGCCCATTTTTCCCAACGCAATCGTCAGCGTAAACACTTTCGAAATACTCTGAATCGAGAAAGGAGTAGTGGCACAACCGGCTGAGTAGCGTGCGCCTTCCACTGTAGCGAGTGAAATGGCAAATTTTTGGGGGGCCACATGAGCAAGCTCAGGGATATAGTCGGCCACCTTGCCACGTTCGGTTTCGGCGGCCATTGCCCTTGCGATCTCATTGAGTAAATCTTGCATTTATAGCCGTTAATTGTGGGTAAAAGAGGGCTGCCAAAATAACCGAAAACGGCGGCAATGTCTGCCAAAAGCCTATCGCTAGTAGGCCAGTGAAGAGCCTTGAGCAGTTAGATGGTTATTCTTCTTTATTGTACGAAATAGTGAAATAAGCAAACAATCGGTAAAGATCCCATTTTTTTAGTTTTACGATGGTAAAAGCATTTGCCGTTTCCTTTAATTATTACTCATAAAATTATTTTGTTTTAACAAAGGTTTGAAAGGCTAAAGATTTAAAGCGTTTCGCTTGCGGTGCGTTAAGGGGCATCTAGACTTGGCTCTCATGGACGATTTAACAGGAGAGCGCTAATGGCAAAGGAAACCGTCACCGATTCACTGCCCACCGCATCGTTTAGCGAAACAGTATCGTTCTTGTTTAAGGTCATGGCGCCCAATATTGCCAAGGGCGTCATTATTCGCCGCCCAGGCGTTATGCACGTTGCTGAGCGATGGGCACTGGACAAGCGCTCCATTAAACAAGTACAGGCGTTTAATAATAAATATGGAAAGGGCCCGCTACTTTTTAAAACACCGTTCAAACCCATGGCATTGATATTAGACCCGGATGATGCAACCCGGGTAATAGAGGAAACGCCCGAGCCCTTCGCCACGGCTGAATCAGCAAAAAAGAGCGCACTTGCCCATTTTGAACCGGATGTAGCGTTGATCTCAACGGGTAAGGCCCGCGAAGAGCGGCGGCGGTTAAATGAAGACGTTTTAGAAAGCGGTTGTCCGATGCACCGTTTTTCTGATCACTTTACCCAAGTGGCTGAGCAGGAGGTAAACGCACTCTTAAAGGCCGTTTATCAGCATAATAATAAGCTGGACTGGCCCTTGTTTTTTGATGCCTGGAACCGTGTCGTGCGTCGCGTGGTATTGGGGGATGCTGCTCGGGATGATTACCCGCTCACCCAGGAGCTTATTCAACTGCGTAAGGCTGCTAATTGGGGATTCATGCGTCCCAAGCGCAAGCGGTTACGGCAAAAATTTCATAATCGTTTAGCGCACTATGTCGATCAGGCTGAAACCAATAGCCTGGCGGCGAAGGTGTCCCATTACGCCATCGGGAGCCAGGCAAAACCTGTGGACCAGATGCCTCAGTGGCTATTTGCGTTTGAGCCTGCCGGTATGGCGACGTTTCGAGCGTTGGCGCTGCTATGCGCCCATCCGGCTCAGGCTGAACGGGCTCAGCGTGAAATTAACCTCTCCCCACCGCCAGACAACCCCTTTTTACAAGCCTGTGTGCTGGAAGCCTTGCGGTTGTGGCCAACAACGCCCCTTATTCTGCGCGAAACAACAGAGCGAACGTGCTGGTCGCAAGGCGAAATGCCTACCAATACCACGCTGCTTATCCATGCGCCCTATTTTCACCGTGATGACCGCACATTGGACATCGCCAACCGCTTTGCGCCCGATATTTGGCTAAACCCTGAGCAACTTAAACACTGGCCACTGCTGCCTTTTAGCGGAGGGCCGGGTATTTGTCCCGGAAGAAATATCGTCCTGCTGGTGACCAGTGCGGTACTGGCCGCGCTGATGAACAACCACACGTTTACGTTAAACCCGCCCGACAGGCTCACAGAAGATGAGCCCATGCCGGCGTTATTAAGCAACTTCCATCTCTGTTTTCAGGTTAAACAATCAGATGCTTTATCACGCCAGGAGGGCTGAGGGCGTGTAAAGCGCTTGTTTGAATCGCTAAGCCTGCTGGGGGCGCCGCTGCAAGGGTGGTCTTCTTTGCCCTTGATGTGCGTTGCATCCTTGTAGAGTGCTCGCTACAGTTCGGCCTTTGCTGGGCTAACTGAACGTATGGAGCATGTCGCATGGCCACCTTAATGATTCAAGGCACCACGTCAGATGCAGGTAAGAGCACCGTGGTCGCCGGGCTATGCCGAGTGCTTAAACGTCGAGGCTTTCGTGTGGCTCCTTTCAAGCCTCAAAACATGGCATTGAACAGTGCCGTAACGGAAGATGGCGGAGAAATCGGCCGCTCTACCGCTCTACAAGCACAGGCCGCTGGCGTGGTACCTCATAGTGATATGAACCCCGTGCTGCTTAAGCCGGAATCGGACCGTGGCGCTCAGATAATTTTGCGCGGCAAGGTGTACGGCCATATGGGAGCGCTGGATTACCACGCCTTTAAGCAGACTGCTCAGGAAAGTGTGATGGCCGCCTGGCATGCATTGCAGCGCCGTTATGATGTCATTATTGCCGAAGGGGCGGGCAGCCCTGCCGAAATTAATCTGCGAAAGGGCGATATCGCGAATATGGGGTTTGCGGAGGCGGCAGATTGCCCCGTATTACTGGTCGGGGATATTGATCGAGGGGGCGTATTTGCTCAGTTGGTAGGCACGCTTGAGTTGCTAAGTAAAAGCGAGCAGGCGCGTACCAAGGGATTTATCGTTAATCGTTTTCGGGGTGATATGGGCCTGCTGAATCCTGGGCTTGAATGGTTGACCCAGCGGACAGGTAAACCTGTGTTCGGCACTTTGCCGTATCTGCAGGGATTATTACTGGATGCTGAGGATAGCGTTGGCCTGACCCACAAAAATACGCAGACAGCGGCTTTGAAAGTCATTGTGCCCGCATTGCCGCGTATCAGTAATCACACTGATTTTGACCCGTTGCGTTTGCACCCCCAGGTAGCGCTGACCTTCGTGGGCCCCGAGCAGCCGATACCCCCCGCCGATGTGATCATTCTACCGGGCAGTAAAAGCACTGCCAGCGACCTGGCTTGGCTAAAGCGCCAAGGTTGGGATAACGCCATTCAGCGTCACCTGCGCTATGGCGGTAAGGTGTTGGGTATTTGCGGTGGTTTTCAGATGCTGGGCGAGTGGGTCGATGACCCCAGCGGGCTAGAAGGGCAGCCAGGGAAAGTAGCCGGATTGGGGCTTTTATCGCTCACCACACGTATGGTACCGGGCAAACAGCTACGTAATGTTAGCGGTGTGCTAGTCGGTGAAACGGCAACGGTCACGGGTTATGAAATTCATAACGGCATTAGCGAAGGCTCCGCCCTGAGCAGGCCGCTATTTGACATTAATGGTCGACCAGAAGGCTCGGTCAGTGATGATGGCCAAATCATCGGCACCTATCTGCATGGACTATTTGACCATCCTGATGCCTGCCATGGGCTGTTAAAACAACTGGGCCTCGCTGACGGCGAGCAAAGCGATTACCAAGCCCACCGAGAGCGTGAACTTGATCGCTTGGCGGATATGCTGGAAGCCCATGTAGATATTGAGGCGGTATTAGCGTTGCTACCTTCCGAAAGTCGCTAGATAGCTTCTTTGCCCCAGTGCTCTAAAAGAAGATCAATAAATAGCTGCGCAGTACTGGATAAGCTGTGCGAGTTGCTGCGCACTAAACCAATCGAGCGCTGAATGCGTGGCTCGGGTAAATCGCGAGAACAGAGCGTGTCGTGATCCGGGCCGGGCATGGTCATGCGCGGCAAAATAGCCACACCCAACCCCGATTCCACCAGTCCTAATGAGGTAGAGAGATGCTGTACCTCATAAAAGCTGTTGAGGTGGATACCCTCCGCTGAAAGCGCGTTATCCAGCAACGTGCGATTGCCACTATCGCGGCTCACAGTAATGAGACGCACATCTTCTAAATCGCTCCACTCAATCTGCTTTTTACTGGCAAGCGGGTGGTCTGAGCGCAGTGCCAGCACAAAGGGGTCTCGAAGTAGCGGGGTAAAGCGCACCTCGGAGCTTTGCGCGCTGATCATGTTGATGCCGAAATCCGCCTCACCATTAATGACTTTTTCCAGTCCCTCGTTAGCACTGACATCCAGAATTCGGATGCGAATGCCCGGCCAAGCCTCGCTAAACACGCGAATGACACTAGGCAAAAAGTAGAAGGCTGCCGTTGGCAAGCAGGCAATCGTCACCGTGCCTTTTTGGTGCGTGACGAGCTCGCGAATTCCCAAAATCGAGGACTCATACTCCTCTAACATACGTCTGGCACGGGGTAGAAAGTCAGCTCCAATTGGCGTTAGTCGGGTACGTCTCGTGGTTCTCTCAAGTAATTCAACTTCAAGGAGTTCTTCGAGTTTTTGGATGCGCCGAGTAAGCGCTGGCTGCGATAAATGCAAGCGCTGCGCCGCCTCATGAAAGGTGCCTAATTCAGCGACCAAAATGAAGGCCTGGAGGTCGAGAAATTCGAGTCTATGCAGCATAGGATTGTTGCGCTAAAGAGGGTAATTAATAATCAAAACACATTAATGCACAAAACGGATTTATAGCAACCTATATTTGCATTTGAGACATTAAACATTGGCTGACATTCTTCGTTCATACAGTCATCGCGAACTATGGCGGAGCGATATGAACAGCATTCCTTGTGTCATTATGCGGGGCGGCACTTCTAGAGGCCCCTTTATTCGCATGAAAGATCTGCCCAGTGACCAGGCCCAGCAGGCTGATATTCTGCTGAGTTTGATGGGCTCCGGCCATGCGCTACAGATCGATGGTATTGGAGGCGGCGACCCGCTCACCAGCAAAGTGGCCATTGTGGAGCGCTCATCACACCCGGATGCCGACGTTGACTACCTGTTTGCTCAGGTGGACGTAGTGAACAAGGGCGTCGATTTTAACCCGAACTGCGGCAACATGCTCTCTGCCGTTGGGCCCTATGCCATCGAAACAGGGCTGGTGGAACCCCAAGACGGTACGACCGTAGTGAAGGTGCATAATCTGAACACCCAACGGTTGATTGAGTGCCATGTACCCACTCCGGGTAAGCAGGTGCAGTACGAAGGTAGCGTTACCATTAGCGGCGTTCCTGGCAGTGCGGCGGGCATCCAGCTCAGCTTTCTAGACATCATGGGCAGTAAAACGGGCCAGCTGCTACCCACCGGAAACGCCTGCGATGAGATTGAAGGTGTCGAGGTGAGCTGTATTGATGCGGCCACCCCGATTATGCTGCTGCGCGCTGAGTCGGTCGGGTTAATCGGCCATGAGTCGCCTGTTGAGCTGGATAATAACGCGGCCTTATTAACCCGCTTGGAGACCCTGCGCCGTGAAGCGGGGCGACGAATGGGAATGGGTGATGTTAGCCAGAGCGTGCTGCCCAAGGTGGTACTTATTTCAGCGGCTGAAGCAGCATCCCACACGCTGAATGTGCGCTATTTTGTGCCCCATCGCTGCCATAAAGCAATTGCCGTGACAGGTGCGATGGCCGTGGTGGCGGCGATTAACGTGCCCGGCTCGATTGCCAATCACATGGCCATGAGCACTCATAAGCTTTCCGCTGGGCAACTGCTGTCACAGATTGTTCTGGAGCATCCTTCTGGCTCTATTGAGCTAACGGCCGAATATCGTCAGCAGAATGCCTTTGACCTAGCACGCGTATCGCTCATTCGAACGGCTCGCAAAATCATGAGCGGGCAAATTTTTTACGCGACCCCTCCAAAGAAAGTGGGGCAACACGTTATCGAAACCGTTGATTGAATAACGTTACCTTTATGACTGACCGACAATAATCAATAACAGGAGTATCACCATGGCCACTCTGAAAAACACGCCACTAAAGACGTTCAAGAAAGCGCTACTTGTGGTTGCTTGTTCCACGCTCGGTGCTATCAGTGTGAATGCTCAAGCTGACGATGTGAACGTGCCTGACACCATCCGCTGGACCATTCCCTTTGGTGTGGGCGGAGGAACCGACGTATGGGCGCGCTTCTTCACCACCTGGATGAGCGAGAATATTCAAGGCAACCCGACGTTGGTGATTGACAACGTACCCGGCGGCGGCTCTATCAATGGCAGTAATCTGTTCGCCATGCGGGCGGACTCGGATGGCAGCCAGTGGATTGGCACGTCTGCCTCTACCCAATACCCTGCCATGCTGCAAGACCGCCGAGTACGCTATAGCTACGATGATTGGACGCCGATTTTAGCGACGCCCACCGGCGGCGTGGTCTATGCCCAGCCTGGCCTAGGCGATAGCGCAGAGGAAGTGCTGAACGCGGTAACTAACCAGCGCGTTAAGTTTGCCGTGCAAAGCCATACCGGGCTAGAGCTGCCGGTATTGATTGCGCTTGATTTGTTGGGGGCCGATGTGCAAGCCGTTTCGGGCATGCGTAGCCGTGGAGAAGGGCGGTTAGCCTTTGAGCGTGGCGAGGCCGATATCGATTTCCAGACCACCTCTGCCTATTTCAGCAGCGTAGAGCCTCTGGTAGAGAGCGGCCGAGCGGTGCCGCTGTTTTCCCTAGGCGTGCTTAATGACAGCGGCGAGATCGTTCGTGATCCTTCCTTTCCTGACTTGCCAACCTTCAATGAAGTGTATGAAACCCTGCATGGTGAAGCGCCTAGCAGTCCCGCCGCCGAGGCGTATCGTAAGTTCTTTGCCTCAGGGTTCACGCTGCAAAAGTTGATCCTACTGCCAAACGATGCTCCACAAGCGCTGATTCAGGAGTATCGCGACGCGGCTCGCCGTTTTGTGGATACGGAAGACTTTAAAGAAGCCGCCATGACCCAGCTTGGCCCCTACACGCCGGTGGTCGGTGAGGTCGTCGAGCAGCATCTGCAAGATGCCATGTCGTTGGATGATGCCACACGCCAGTGGCTGGTCGAGTGGCTGCTAGAGCAGCACGATGCCCGTATTTAACACGCCAGTGAACACTAAAAAAACTGCTTAAGCAGTGCTTTTGGGCTCCCTTACATTAAACAACATAAGAGCCAATACAATGATAGATGTCTTATTCTCCAGTTTGGGGCAGTTGTTTACTGTTCCCCATATGCTGTACATGGTGATTGGTGTCCTGATTGGGCTGATTGTGGGCATCATTCCTGGGCTTGGCGGCATAGCCGGCATGTCGCTGCTGTTACCGTTTCTTTATGGCATGGAGCCTTCCGTTGCTCTGGGCATGCTAATGGGCTTAGTGGCGGTGATCCCCACTGGCGATACGTTTGCCTCTGTACTGCTTGGCATTCCAGGCTCTAGCGCTTCCCAGGCCACCGTAGTAGATGGCTTTGCGTTGGCGAAAAAAGGGCAGGCGGCACGAGCGCTCTCTAGCGCGTTTCTGTCGTCAATGATCGGTGGGCTTATCGGTGCGCTGGTGTTGACGGCCTTTATCCTCATTGCTCGGCCTGTTGTGCTGTCGTTCTCTTCCTCAGAGCTATTTATGTTGACGCTGCTGGGGCTTTCCATGGTGGCGGTTCTGTCTGGTAAAGATGTTTTTAAAGGCATTGCTGCCTGCGGCGTTGGCTTACTGGTGGGCACCATTGGCATGGCACCCGCCACTGGGGAGTTCCGGCTGCCGTTTGAAATTGACTACCTCTACGATGGATTGCCGTTAGTGGTGGTGGGGTTAGGTATTTTCGCACTGCCTGAAATCATTGATTTATTAGTGAAGCGCGGCGCAATTGCCGAGCAGCCCTGCCAATTGGGCAAAGGCTGGAAAGAGGGCGTCAAGGATGTAGCCAAACGGCCTGGGTTGGTGGCTCGCTGCGCGGGCATTGGCAGCTTGATGGGCACGATTCCTGGCCTGGCGGGTTCAGTGGTGGATTGGCTCACCTATGGCCATGCGGTGCAGAGCGCCAAGGATAAATCACAGTTCGGTAAAGGCGATATTCGTGGTGTGATTGCGCCCGAATCTGCTAACAACGCCTGTGCCTGCGGGGCAATGGTGCCCACGCTGCTGTTTGGTATTCCTGGGTCTGGCACGGCGGCGGTGTTCTTGGGTGGTTTGCTACTGCTGGGCCTTCAGCCCGGGGTTAGTATGCTGGAGACCAATCTTGATCTGACGTACACCATTATTTGGTCGTTAGCTTTAGCGAATATCTTAGGCGCTGCGCTCTGTTTAGGCTTAGCGCGTCCGGTGGCGAGTTTAACGCGAGTGCCGTTCGTGATTTTAGCACCGCTGATTACCATCTTGATTCTCTTTGCGGCCTATCAAGCAACGCGTTCGCTGGGGGATCTCCTTGCTCTCGGCATTATTGGTGCGATTGGCGTGCTGTTCAAGCAGGCGAACTGGTCTCGCCCGGCCTTCTTGATTGGCTTTGTGCTCGCGCCCGGTGCTGAAGCATACTTCTATCAAGCCGCCCAGTTTCAGGGGGCTGAGGCCTTCATGCGGCCTGGCGTACTGATCATTGGCGCACTGATTGCGGCCTCACTGCTACTTCCGCCGCTACGTCGCTCTTTACGTAACTACCTGCAAAAGCGCCGTCAAAGCGAGGAGTCTGCTGCTCATCCGCTTCAAGAAGAGGTGGCTCCGTTGTCGCTGGGCGTGATTGATGTGGTATTGCTGGGCAGTCTGTTAGCCGGTGCCGCGTATATGTGGTGGGCGTTTGCGGATCTTTCCATGCTGGGTGGCATCATGCCCCGGTTGGCGATTGCCATTATCGTGGCAGCCTGCGTGCTGGAAATTGTTAGAACGGTCATCAAACCGATGAAGTGGCAAACTCAGACATTAAGTCAGCAGTTGCTTTGGGTCGCCGGTTTCTTCGCGTTGATTGGAGGCGTGATGGTGCTCGGTTTCCTGTTTGCCGCCGCCATATTTTGCCTTGGCTTCTTACTGGTGGTGGCACGTATGAAGCCCATAGCTGCCGTGGGTTTAGCGGCTGGAGCGACGCTCTTCTTAATAGGGGTGGCAAATCTGCTGACGCTTACCTATCCCACTGGTATGTTGGCAAGTTTGTAAAACAAGTTCTTTCTAGAGACGAGTACACAAAAGGCCATTCAGTTGGCTTTTTGTGCTGCAAAGTAGCTAGAGCTCCGAATCGCTAACGCATTTAGCCATTAGGGTAATTTCAAGGCGACTACCGCCGTAGATAGAGGGCGATTCAGTGCACGTACGGGCCGAGTAACAACCCGGCCAAAAGAATTCGGAATAAATAGCGTCCATCGAGCTGATATCTTTTAAATCAGCCAAATGGATGTCAACACGCACCACATCCGCTAAGCTGCCTTCTTCTTGGTTCAGCATGCGTGCAAGCTCGCGAATCACTAGGCGCGTTTCTTCCTTGATATCGCCTTTGGCATCGTGGTCGTTAGAAAGGTCAGCAACGGTTAGACCCGAGATAAACACGTAGTGATCATCTATCACCATGTGACTTCCTGTGAAGTCCGGTTTGGGTAGTGTCGGATCAGTTGATAAACTGAGGCATTTAACCTCCAGCGGGCAGCAAAAGTGCTCAATTGCGTGACTATTCGTATCCCGATCAGTTTACATGCATTAACGTAGCTAATACGGCTAGCAACAGCTTAAAGAGAGCGTCATGAAGGTAGTTCAGATTAAAGAAGCGGGGCAGCGAGATGCCTGTTTAGCGCAACTGTGCGCTAGCGTTTATGGTCAGCAGGCAGGATTAACCCCGCTGGTGGTGTTTGCCGGTACGCGCAAGGTGCTGTTTACGCAGGAAATAGCCCGTTTGGTGGCGGGTGTTGATGGAGCTGGTAAGCCGTTGTCGCTGGCGCTGTTGGTATTGGATGAGGCGGGCGAAGGCATGACGATTACTCACGCCTGCGAGTTTGAGCAAGGCGCCAAGCAGCGGCTTATCAGTGAATTGGCGCTTAAAGCGCCGCTGCGCGTTGAGGTGGATAATGCGGAGCAGGAGGCGGTTTATCAGGCGAGCGGTATCAAGCGCTGGTTTGATGGCGCTGACAGCAAACGCATTGGCTTAAGCGGCCGCCATCCGGCCAGTAATGCAGGCGAGCTGGCCGCGACCGTTGCGTTGGATGAGGCGCTCATTTTACGACGCTTTAAGCACGACCCAAAAGCATTTGAAAGCGCCAAACAGGACTTTCTAAACGGCTTGAACCAGTTTCCCGCAACGCTCTGAGCATGCTTATCCTGTGAGCTGGCCGAGGCTACTTTTTGGCCAGCTCGCGCATGGCGCTTTCCAGCCCTTCCAGTGTCATGGGGTACATGCGGTCCTCAATAATGTCACGAATCAACTGCGTGGAATACGTGTACTCCCAAGCGCGAGGTGGCATGGGGTTAAGCCATGCCAAGTGGGGAAAGGTCTCGCAGACGCGTTTCAGCCATGTGCCGCCGGGCTCTTCATTAAAATGCTCGACACTGCCACCTCGGTGAGTAATCTCATAAGGTGACATGGCCGCATCGCCCACGATGACTACCTGATAATCCGCGCCGTAAGTGTGGAGCACGTCCATGGTGGGGATGCGCTCGCTGCCGCGTCTTGAATTATGTCGCCAGACCCCTTCGTAAAAACAGTTATGAAAGTAGTAGTGTTCAAGGTGCTTGAATTCAGATCGGGCAGCCGAAAACAGCTCCTCACAAACGCGAATGTGGTCATCCATGGAGCCGCCTACATCCAGAAACAGCAGCACCTTAACGGCGTTGTGGCGCTCAGGGCGCATCTGAACGTTTAGTAAGCCCCCATCACGCGCTGTTTCTCGAATGGTGCTGTCGACATCGAACTCTTCCACAGCACCCTGGCGGGCGAACTTGCGTAATCGGCGCAGCGCCATTTTGATATTGCGGGTACCCAGCTCCAGCGAATCGTCATAGTCGCGAAAGCGCCGTTCATCCCAGACCTTTGTTGCGCGGCGATGGCGTGAGCCTTCCTGGCCGATACGAATGCCTTCAGGGTTATAGCCATAGGCGCCAAATGGGCTAGTGCCGCCTGTGCCAATCCACTTGTTACCGCCTGCATGGCGCTCTTTTTGCTCCTCCAGGCGTTTTTTAAAGGTGTCGATCAGCGCTTCCAGGCCGCCGAGCGATTCAATGTTGGCTTTCTCTTCATTTGACAGCTGCTTTTCAAATTCTCGGCGCAGCCAGTCATCGGGAATCAACGCCTCAATGGCGGCGTCCATGTCTTCAAGGCCTTTAAACCAGGCAGCAAACGCACGATCAAAGCGGTCAAAGTGGCGTTCGTCTTTAACCATTACCGTGCGAGCGACTTGGTAAAATGCTTCCATATCAGCAAATATGACGCCACGTTCAACCACCGCGTGCAGGTCCAATAACTCACGCAGCGAAACAGGCACGCCCGCACGCTTTAAGGTTTCGAACAGACCAATAAACATGGCTTAACGACCTGTGCCTTTCTGACGGCGTAACATAAACGCCAGGCGTTCAAGCAGTTGGGTATCCTGCTCGTTTTTAACCAGTGCGCCGGCCATGGGCGGCAGTGCCTTGGCTGGGTCGCGGTTGTAGAGCGCTTCCTGGGCAATTTCATCCGCCATTAGCAGCTTAAGCCAATCAACCAGTTCAGAGGTTGAAGGTTTTTTCTTAAGGCCGGGCGCATCACGTAGTTCGAAAAATACGTTCAGCGCTTCGCCGACCAGCCGCGGTGCAATATCCGGAAAGTGCACATCCACTATCGCCTGCAGAGTGGCTCGGTCGGGAAATTCAATGTAATGAAAAAAGCAGCGGCGCAGAAATGCATCGGGTAGCTCTTTTTCATTATTGGACGTGATGATAATAATGGGGCGTTGATCGGCTCGGATCGTTTCACCGGTCTCGTAAACGTGGAACTCCATGCGATCCAGTTCCTGGAGCAAGTCGTTCGGAAACTCGATATCGGCCTTGTCTATCTCGTCGATCAAAAGCACGACACGTTCATCGGCCGTAAAGGCTTCCCACAGCTTGCCGGGCTTTATGTAGTTGGCCACGTTCTCCACGCCTTCGACACCTAGCTGAGAATCGCGCAGCCGGCTAACCGCATCGTACTCATAAAGCCCTTGGGCGGCCTTGGTGCTGGATTTAATATGCCAGGTAATTAGCTGAGTGCCCAATGACTCGGCCAGCTCTTCCGCGAGCAGGGTTTTACCGGTGCCAGGCTCGCCCTTAATCAGCAACGGCCGTTCAAGAACAATCGCCGCGTTAACCGCTTGCTTTAGTGCATCAGTGGCAATGTAGGAAGAAGTAGAGTCAAACGCCATGAAGAGTGCCTCGACGGGTCGAAAACATATTCAAACAAGTGTACGTGAGGGTAGGTGTCGGGGCCAACAGCCAATTCCGATGGCGTTGAATAGAAGTACCAAGACTCAATGGATACGCGCGGTACCTTTATGGGGCAAAACTACCTAAGCACGAACAGGGTTGGTGCACTTTCTTCGCATGAGATATTTAAGTAGGCGAGTTGAGTACGGGCGCTTTGCGTATATTTTTGTATTTTAATGATTTTTAGGATGCTGGCACGCGGTTCGCTATATCGTAAGTACGAAGCAAATGAACAGCGCCACTAGCCACATTGGATGCTCTTCCTTCTTTGCTACATCGCCACGGTAATGACCGTTTTGCGATACACCGTGTGAGCTGGCGTGCTCCACTTGGGTCCCCTTCGGGGGGCTTTTTTTATGTTTGAAGAAAAAGAACTAACATTTTCAACATATAACAAGAATGTCACAAGAAATTTGGAAACACTGTTCGATTGATATATATTGTATAGGTAAGCCGGTTGGTCGGCACCAATCCCAAGCTAAAATGCATAGAGGGTGAACCTAATGAGCAATATGAAATTAATTTCAGCCGCTGTGGTAACTGCTGGCTTAGCACTGGCAAGCCAGGCTGCCTTAGCGTACAACGCTGGCGATGCATTTGTTCGTGGTGGCGTCGCTCAAACCGATACAGGATCAGGCAACGGTAATATCAATGGAGAGTCACTGAACGTTCAAAGCGAGACAGGCTTCACGTTCGGCGCTGGCTATCTATTTACTGATAAAGTGGGTGTTGAGCTTAATAGTTCTGAAAAGTTTGAACATCAGCTCAATGCGGCATCACAAGACCTGGGAAGCATTGACCGCTTACCCGTAAATCTATTGGTAAATTACTACCCCATGGGTGGGCTGGATTCACGTGTTCAGCCGTACGTTGGCGCAGGTCTTAACTACACACGCTTCTCGGGTGGTCCTGACAATATTGACGTACGCAGAAGCTATGGCGCTATCGGCCAAGCCGGTGTGGATTTAGCAGTCACCCAGAACGTGTTACTGAATGGCTACGTAAGCTATGCGGATGTTGATGGCGAGATCAAACGTGATGGCGAGCATATCGGTAAAGTCGATATGGACCCGGTCACCATCGGCGGTGGCGTGACGTTCCGTTTCTAAGGTATAAGCCAGCTTCAAAATATCATCTAACACCCGGCCTTGCGCCGGGTGTTTTTGTTACGGCTTAACAACAGGTTCTGTTACGGGCCTTATGGGGTCAGATTATCGTAACCATTTTCAGTGACCACTACGTTATCCTCGATACGAATACCACCACAGGACATTAACTGATCCACCAGCGTCCAGTTAATTGGAAGCGATGTGTCGCGCAACGGGTTTAGGAGCATCGGAATAAAGTAGAGTCCTGGCTCAACGGTTACCACCATGCCGGGTCTCAAAATACGCGTTAAGCGCAGGGCGGGATGTTCGCTTGGGGCGGGGGCCGCTGAGCCATCAGGGTGACGTAAACCGGCTACGTCATGCACTTGAAGCCCCAGGGAGTGACCTAAACCGTGTGGGCAGAAGGCGCGAGTGACCCCTTCGCTTACCGCTTGCTCGCCGGTGCCTTTAAATATGTCATGGGCAACGAGAACGCTTCCCAGGGCTTGGTGCATTTGTTGGTGTAGCTCAACAAAAGAGGTATCCGGTTCGATGCGACTAATAATGTCATCTTTTAGATGATGTAGTGCCGTTACCAGCTCTTCAAAAATCGCGGGGGCATCAGGCCCTGCGTGGGTGCGGGTGATATCTGCGCAGTACCCTCTAAAGCGTCGCCCGGCATCTACTAACAAGCTGTAGCGCTGGCTGGGTGGTGTTATGTCGTAATGTTGGTAGTGCAGGACGCCTGCATGTCCATTCAAACCAATAATATTCTGGTAGGGAACGTTAGATTCGCGCTGTCGGCTAGCCGCTAGGTAGGCCAGTTGAATATCGAGTTCGCCTGAAGCGCCAATAAAGGCGGCTTGGGCGGCCTCGTGACCTGCCATTGCAAGGTGATTGGCTTCTCGTAGACAGGCAACTTCGTAAGGTGTTTTGAACATGCGAAGTTCATCAAGCGCTCGCACAACCTCATCAGGGGCTGTTTCAGCGTTCAGCGCTTGCTGAATATCGGGCGCCGTGCTTGCTATATCGCCGATGACGGCGCTGCGGCCCTCTAAATGAGGTGCGCGTGCGTGGGCACACTGATGTACATCAATGACGGATAGCCAAGGCTCATCGGGTAGCTGAGTAGGCTGATGCCAAAAATCAGCGGGCGCATGCAGATAAAACTGCGGTTTTTTACCAGGCTCAATGACTAGCCAGCTGTGCTGAATGTCCGCAAGGCCTACCCAGTGCATAAAATGGCCATAGGTTTGGAAAGAGGCGGCATGATCGTCAGCAAAATGATGGCTGGCGTGGCCGCTATAAATCACCAGACTGTCAAAACCGTACTTTGCTAACACCTGCTCATAGGCATGCTGTAAATGAACGATATGATCAAGCTGCAGGTTAAAAAGCGTTGTTGACATGAAAATCTATCCTGTTAACTACGTGACGGGGCGAGTTCGCTCCAGAGTTTGTCTAGTTCTGCATGGTGCTGATGCTGATGGCGGTATAGGCGCAGCTCCATGGGCACATCCCAGCGGCTATCGCCTGCTCTGACAAGGGTGCCTTGGGCGAGCTCCTGTGAAACGTTGCGCTCTGGCAGCCAGCTCATGCCATATCCCAGCAGTACCAGCTCTTTTATACCTGCCGCGTACAGGTTTTCACTTTGTGCCACTAGGTGGGTGCTTTGAGGTAATCTGGCCAGGTGTGCCTTTATCGCAGAGCCCAGCAGGCCTCGCTTGGGGTAGGCAAGCCAAGGCGAGGGCTGTTGGCGTGTGCCTGGCAAAACGGTACAAGGCTCGCCTTGAGGGGCAAGGCCTGTCACGGGAATTAGCCGCTCATGGCCGATCACCCGATAGGTACAAGCGCTTGTATCGATATCCAGGTCACATCGCCCGACAGGCCAGTAACAGATAGCCAGGTCGCACTCTGCGCGCATTAACGCTTGAAAATAGTCGTGAGCAATCCACCCGGTAGCGCGCAGGTAGGGCTGTACATGGTCCTGCCAGCCGGTAGACGCTAGCCATTCAGGCAGGAAATTCCCCAGTAGGCTTTGCGGGGCGGCCACCATAATGCGCCGCTGTTGACCGGCATTAATCTCGCGCAATCGATCACGCGTTAAACGAACGCGCTCCGTTACCTGTTCGCATAAGGTGAGGAACTCCTCACCGGCGGGGGTTAACGAAAGCGGTAGCGTTTGGCGATTAATGAGCGTAATACCCATCTCTTCTTCCAACAGTTTAATCCGTCTAGAGAAGGTCGGCTGGGTTACGTTTTGATCATCGGCGGCACGTGAAAAGTGCCGAGTCCTGGCCAGGGCAATAAAGTCTTCTAGCCAGCGAATTTCCATGCTTTACCTCGCAGTGAGATGGCGTGACTGGCCAGTAAATGCCTACGCTTCATAGGCGGCCTTCCTCAACAGCGTGGCAGGCTACACGCGTGCCGTCATCCTGCATTTTTAATTGCGGGATTTCTTGAATGCAGCGCGCATTGGCATACGGGCAGCGACCATGAAAAACACAGCCGCTCGGTAAGTTAACCGGCGTTGGCACCTCACCTTTAAGGCGAATATGTTGTGGCCGGTCATCTTCAAGGCGCGGAATAGATGAAAGGAGTGCTTGGGTGTAGGGGTGGCGGGGCTTGGCGAATAGAGTCGAGGTCGTGGCTATTTCGCACACGGTGCCCAGATACATCACGGCAACCCGCGTACCAAAATGCTCCACTACCGCAAGGTCATGGGTAATAAACAGGTAGGTCAAATTGCGCGCGTGCTGGGCTTCCATCAACAGGTTCAGCACCTGTGCCTGAATCGAGACATCCAGCGCTGAAATGGGCTCATCAGCAACAATAAACTCAGGGTCCACTGCCAGCGCTCGCGCAATGGCAATACGTTGACGCTGGCCGCCGGAGAATTCATGACCAAATCGCTTACCCCAATCTGGGTCAATGCCCACCGAGCTCATTACCTCTTCGACCTTATCGGCGATCTGCTGGCGGTTCCATGCGGGGTGGTGCAAGCGCAGTGGCTCTTCTAGTGTTTGCTGGATGGTCATCCGCGGATTAAGCGATGCGTAAGGGTTCTGGAAAATCATCTGCATGCGCTTGCGATACGGCAGCAATTGGCGCGAGCTTAAATGGTCAATGCGCTGACCATCATAGTGAATCTCGCCTTCAGATGGCGTAATGAGCCCCATGACTGTACGGGCAACGGTCGATTTGCCGCAGCCGGATTCGCCGACGACGCAGAGTGCTTCGCCACGCATTATCTCCAGGTTCACGCCATTAATAGCGTGTACGTGTTCCTGGTGACGAACGAGCTTGCCGCCTTTAAATCGCAGCTGATCAAGAAAGTCGCCTGACAGCGAAAACCGCTTTTTGAGATCGCGGATTTGCAGAAGTGTCTGGGCTTCTTCGACGTTTTCAGCGGGAATGTGATGCTCTGCCATCGCACTTGCCTGCGTACTCATTGGCTTTCCTCCTTTAAACGACGATCTTCCAGCAGTTCAGCCACCATATGGCAAGCTACCTGGCAGTTGCCCGCTTGTACAAATCCGGGCACTTGCTCAATACAAGCGGGGCGGGTTTGCCCATCGGCGCGCTTAATAAAGTCGCAGCGCGGGTGAAAGGCGCAGCCGCTGGGTAGATTGGAAAGCGAAGGCATACTGCCACGGATCTGATTCAGTCTTTCACCAGGCGTTGCCATCTGGGGCAGGGCATTAATCAGCCCTTGGGTGTAAGGATGCTGCGGGTCATTAATGATCTCACGCGTGGGTCCTTGCTCAATCACGCGGCCAGCATACATGACCAGCATGCGTTGAGTGACCTGACTCACGACGCCAAGGTCGTGAGTAATCAAAATAAGCCCGACATTGTGCTGTTCGCAGAGATCCAGCAGTAGCGCCATGATTTCTGCCTGAATGGTAACATCCAGTGCCGTTGTCGGCTCATCGGCAATAATGATGTCCGGGTCAAGCAGCAACGCAATGGCAATAATAATGCGCTGCCGCATGCCGCCGGAAAGTTCATGAGGGTATTGTTCCAGACGCTTTTCCGGTGAGGGAATTTGCACCTGGCGTAATTTATCCAGTGCAATGGCGCGGGCCTCTTTAGAGGAAATTCGTCGGTGAGCTTTTAGACACTCCACCATTTGAGCGCCAATCGATAACACTGGGTTCAGCGTCATCATTGGGTCCTGGAAGATCATTGAGATTCGGTTGCCACGTATTTTACGCAGCCCGCGCTCCGACATGGTATTCAGCGTTTGTCCTTCAAACGTAATACTGCCACCGGCAATAAATCCGGGCTTGGCAATCAGGTTAAGCAGCGAAAACGCCGCAACCGATTTGCCAGCACCAGACTCGCCTACAATGCCTAAACGTTCACCGCGCTCTAGCGTAAAGCTAACGTCACGCAGTGCACGTACTTCGCCTTGGCGCAGGCCAAACCGTACATCCAGTTGGGAAACTTCAAGTAATGCCATGGTGCCCTCAGCCTTTATAGAGTCGTGGGTTCATGACATCGCGCAGCCAGTCGCCCAATAGATTGATAGACAGCACCAGCACTACCAGTACCGCACCGGGAATTAGCGTGATCCACCAGGAGCCTGATTGAATGTAGTCAAAGCCTGCCTTGATTAACGAACCAAGCGATGGGTGGGTCTCGGGCATCCCCAGGCCCAAAAACGACAGCGCCGCTTCAGAAATAATGGCGTTGGCAATTTGCACGGTAGAAATAACGAAAATAGGCGATAACGTATTAGGCAGCACATGGCGGAACATGATCCGTTTGCTGCGGAGTCCCATTACTCGTGCAGCGTCTACGTACTCCTTGTTTTTCTCGGCAAGTACGGAAGCGCGCACGGTACGGGCGTATTGTGGCCACTCGGCCAAGCCAATAATCAGTACCAGCATCAGTACCGCGTATTGACTATAAAATGAGCTACCCAGGGTGGCCTTCACCACAGCACCGACCACGATAGCCACCATCAAGGTGGAAAATGACAGCTGAATATCCGCCAGACGCATAAAAAAAGCATCCACACGGCCGCCCAAATAGCCTGCCATTAGGCCAAACGTTACGCCTAAAAGTGCCTGCAAGATCACCGCACCAAAGCCGATCAAAAGCGATACCCGCGTACCGTACAAAATAATCGACCAAAGGTCTCGGCCCTGGGCATCGGTGCCCAGCGAGTAGCGTTCGTCCGCTCCGTCGACCCAGAACGGTGGCAATTCGGAGGCCATAATATCGATCTGACGCAAATCGTAGGGATCGGTAGGTGCAATAAGAGGCGCGGCAAAGGCAGCCACTACCAGGCAGATAAATACCGCCAGGCAGAGCTGTGCCGTGCGGTCACTCTTGAAGCTGTACCATAAATAGGAGTCGCGAAAGCGTTGGAAATGGCTGGGCGATTTGCTCTTGGGCACGCTCTTTGTTGTCATCGTCATGCGGGTTTACCCGTCAGTTTTACGGTGGGGTTCACAAAGCCGTAAATCAAATCCACGATGGTGTTGGTCACCACGAAAATGACACCGACAATCATTAGATAGGCCACGATTAGCGGGATATCAGCCCGGTTGATCGCGTCCAAAAACATCAGGCCCATGCCCGGCCACTGGAACACGGTTTCGGTCAGAATGGTGTAAGCCACCATCGTGCCGATTTGAACTCCGCCTACGGTGATCACCGGTAACATGGTGTTTTTAAGCGCGTGGACAAAATAGACGCGGCGCATTGAAATACCCTTGGCGCGGGCGTACTTGACGTATTCAGACTGCAGTACTTCCATCATTTCAGCGCGGATCAAGCGAATAAACAGCGGCAGCATGATAGAGGCGAGTGAAATGGCGGGCAGCACCAGGTGTTGCAGGCCGCTCCAGGTGGCCAGGTTGGTATCCCAATAGCCAAACACGTGCACCAGGTCATAACCGCGCCCAAACGAGGGCATATTACCTTGAGTGGATAGCGCACTGTTTAACCAGGCCCCCCACGCGGTCCCTTCGGGAAAAATTGAGACGGTAATGCCGATAGCAAAAATTTGAATTAATACAATCGCAGTTAAGAACACCGGAATCGAAATACCGATAATCGATGCCCCCATAAAAAACCGCGAGATAATCGAGCGTGGTTTAATGGCGCTGTATACCCCGATAGGTGCCGAAAAAACCACGATAATTAAGGTGGCCGCAAAGACGAGCTCAAGCGTTGCAGGCAGGTGGCGTGCAATAACGCTGAGCGCTGGCTCGCGGTAGAAGTAGGAGTTACCAAAGTCGCCTTGCACAGCGTTTTTGGCAAAGCGTACATACTGCACCATGAATGAATCATTAAGGCCCAAGCGCTCGCGTAGGGCTTCTCGTTCACTTTCGGGGACCGATTGTCCAACCATCTGCTGTATCGGGTCACCCAGGTTATCCTGGATGGCGAAGGCCAGCACGCTGATGATGAACATCACCAATACCGCGTGCATCAGCCGCTTGATTAAAAAGGCAATCATGGCGTACGCCACCTATGTAATAGTGTTTAGCAAAGGAAGTAGAGGTCAGTGCCGTTAAACATTTCGCAATGGGTTTTGACACAACAAGCGCTTCGCCCTCCAGTTGGCTGGAGAGCGAAGCATCCGTGCAGGCAATTTACAAACCGTTAGTCAAACTTAGCGGTTAATAACGAGATCGCCCAAGTAGGGGAAGTCGATGGCGTTAACGACAGGTTCAATCTCAACGCCTTCGGCAGCGGCATACGCAAGGTTCTGCCAATGCAGCGTAATAAAACCAACATCTTCATACAGCATGGCTTCTGCTTCACGCAGCATTTCATTGCGTCGCTCAAGATCGGTTACGCTGTCGGCTTCAGTGACCAGCGCGTCGATCTCTTCATTGCAGTAATTGCCATAGTTGTATTGGCCCGCACCGCTCTCTTCATCAATACAGAAGGTGAGGTACTGGAAGAAGTTGGCAGTATCTTCAGTATCCGAATGCCAGCCAAGCATGGCGATATCCGATTGACGGGTATCATACTCTGGCCAGTACTGGGCGAGCGGCATGGTGCGCAGGTTAACGTTGATATTGATACGCGATAGCATGTTCGCTACCGCTTGGGCAATTTGTGCGTCGTTGACGTAGCGATTGTTGGGCGCAATCATGTCAACGCTAAAGCCATCTTCATAACCCGCTTCCGCCATTAGCTCTTGAGCGCGGGTCAGGTCATAGCGTGGTACCAGATCCGGGTTGTGACCGGAGTAGCCTTCCGGTGAAAACTGCCCAGCAGGTGTCGCAAAGCCACGCATTAAGCGATCAGCGATGCCTTCCTGATTGATGGCAAGGTCAACGGCTTGACGAACGCGCACGTCTTTGAAGGCTTCAACTTGTTCTTCGTTAAGCTGGAAGCCGATAATACGCGTGCCCGGTACTTCGAAAAGCTCAACATCACTTGCTTCACGAACGCGCTCCAGATCATTCGGCGGCACAGCGTCAATAAAGTCGACGCCGCCCGAGAGCAAGGCTGCTACGCGCGCGGCGTTTTCCGCAATCGGCGTGAGTACAATGCTTGAGACATTGCCTTCGCTTTCAGTATCCCAATAATCTTCAAAGCGCTCAAAATCGACACGCACGCCTTGGCGACGGTCAGTAAGAACGAACGGGCCGGTACCGGAAACATTGCGTGAAGCAAACGAGTTGCCTGCTTTTACGATCTCCGCTTTATCGACGCCATTTTCGGTTTCACCGGTATAGAACTGGCTATCCATGGGAAAAATGTAGGTCGCCAGGTTGAGCAACAGCGGATAGGGGGTCGTCGTCGTGATTTCCACCGTGTAGTCATCAACCGCTTCGGCGGTAGCAATGGGCTCAAAAATGGCGCGGTAGTCAGGGCTCTCTTTTAAGCGCTCAATCGTCCATACCACGTCTTCAGCCGTCAGCTCGTTACCCGAATGAAACTTGACGCCTTCACGAAGCGTCATGCGCATATGCGTATCGTCTGTTTGTACCCATTCAGTTGCCAAGCGGGGCTCAAACTGAAAGTCCTTGGTCCAGCGGACGAGAGGATCAAACGCCAAGTGGGAGAAACGCAGCATACCGCCGGAAAGTTGTTCGTGAATATCAAGCGTTTCCGGATCGGCGGAGTAGCCAATGCGCAACGTTTCAGCGTTTGCTGTCAAAGGGAGCATTGCACTACCCGCAACAGTTGCACCGATAATAGTGGCCAGTATCTTTTTTTTGAGCGCCATAATCGTTCCCGTCTTATTGATAATTTTATTGTTCACATTACCGTCTAAACGCTATTGGCGAGACAGCAAAGCAGACACGGTCAGCTTGTAAGCTATCCTATTAACATAGAGAGTGTTGAATGCGTCATACAATCGAAATAGTGATAGACCCTATTCAACTATTGAATGATTGGGCTTGTAGCAGTGAATAGTGGAGTGCAAGCTAGTCTAAAGTCGTAGATGAAAAATAAACGGGCGTTTGGTATCAGCCCACGAAAGCCATTAGTGACCCGCTGGAAGGCAGGCTGAAAATGATGAAATGGAATCAATGGATCATTCTGGTGTTAATCGGTTGGCTTCCATTAACCGCACAGTCTGACACTATTGAAGGCATGCTGGACGGCGAGCCGCGGGAGTGGTTTGTGCTGAGCCAGGGCCGTGACTCCAATGCTTCTTTTGTAGAGGTTGGCGATCAACGCCAAATCACTATCACAGGGTTTGTCGAGCCTGATCAAAGGGACGCCTACGAAGGGTTGTCTATTAGCCTGGCGGTTGAAGACAACCAGCTTATCGATGCCCACGTGGTACAACTGATCGGTAGCACCACCGTACCGCCGCTTTACACCTCTGAAGGAGGCAGTGTTACCGTCACGTTGACACAGCTTGAGCAGCAAGGCAGCCACATTTATATTGCTGGGCGTGTCGAAGGCGTATTGGCGTTGCAAACTGCACTGGACGACGCGCCCAGCCGGGCTGAGGGAATCGACATCGATGTGCAGTTTGACGTTAATTCCTATCGAGCACGGTT
>NZ_VIFN01000007.1:0-206845 GCF_013183775.1 Halomonas hibernica | reverse complement strand
ATCCAGTGTTTTTTTATGCATTATTGTGGACAAAAAATCTATTTTTTCATCATATGTCATTTTTATGCCTTAATGAACTTTTCAAATACTGATGATGCAAGAATCCTCTTGCATATGCAACTGATTAATAAAGGGTTTTTAGTTATGTCCCTAGTTGAACAATCGATGCCATGGAGACACTTCGAGGTGATTCCCCAAGTGGTCCGGGTCGATAAGGAAAAACGCCCAATAGACGCGCAGCCGATTGTGTTCCCCGAGCACTGCCCGGTGTGCGGTTCGGATATCGAACGCGTGTCAGGCGAAGCGGTAGCGCGCTGCTCGGGTGGGCTTTTCTGCGCTGCCCAGCGTAAAGAAGCGCTCAAACACTTCTCCAGCCGCAAGGCCCTGGATGTAGATGGCCTGGGCGTCAAACTGATCGACCAACTGGTAGAGCTGGATTGGGTGAAAACACCTGCCGATCTGTTTCACCTGACGGTTGAGCAATGGCAGAGCTTGCCGCGTATGGGCGAAAAATCGTCCATTAATCTGGTCAACGCGCTGGATAAAGCTCGTCATACGACGCTCGCTCGGTTTATCTACGCGTTGGGCATTCGCGAGGTGGGTGAGGCCACCGCTGCCAACCTGGCGAGCCATTTTGGAACGTTGCAAGCGCTTCAAGCAGCCGAACAGGCAGCGCTTGAGGCGGTCAACGATGTTGGCCCCATTGTGGCGGCCCACGTGCACACCTTTTTCCGCCAGCCCCATAACCAGGAGACCCTGGCTGCCTTGATTGAGGCAGGCGTCACCTGGCAGGAAGCCGACGTTACCCAAGGCCCTACACCGCTAGAAGGCCAAACCTGGGTGCTGACGGGCGCCATGGAAAGCATGACCCGTGACGAGGGCAAGGCTCGGCTACAGGCGCTTGGCGCCAAAGTAGCGGGTAGCGTTTCGAAAAAGACCACGGCGCTGGTCGCCGGTGAAGCGGCCGGTAGTAAGTTAACCAAAGCGGAACAGCTGGGCGTAGAGGTTGTGGATGAAGCCACCTTTATTGAACGCCTTGCGCAGTGGGAGCAGAGCGAATGAGCCGTTTCATTGAAGTACCCGCCCGCATGTTGCCGCCGGAAACCCTCGATGCGTTGCTGGAGGCGTTTGTTACCCGGCAGGGTTATGACACCACCGATACCGGCACGGGGATGAAAGGGTGGGTCGACGAGCTTAAACAGCAGTTGGCACGTAGTGAACTGATTATTGCCCATGACCTCAAGCTTGAAATGACCGAAGTAATGACCCTAGCCCAGTGGCGTTCCTTCGGTCGTGATCTGGCAGATGATGAGGAAGAGGGTGACTACTGACCGCGAATAATCGCGCTGATAATACGCCGCCCGGGATGAAGATGGTCGACCAACTGAGCCTCAAGCGGCATGGGGTCGTCAAGCAGTCGGGAGGCAATAAGCTCGGCGCATAGCGGCGCACTGGAAAGCCCGCGGGAGCCGTGGGCGGTAGATATCCACAACCCTGGGTAGTGCTCCCCGGGGGCATTTGGCACCCGCGAGGCATCTTTTGCCAGCACGGCATAGTCTGACTGCCAGACCGGTGCGTTGGGCACTGGGCCTGCATAGGGCGTTTTATCAGGGCTGGCTGCACGTACCGCCGCACGCCCTTCAAGCGCCTGTGGAGTCAGGTAGGTGCCTGCGCTTTCAAGTTCTGCCACCAGCGCTGGAAGCGTTTGGCGAAGCTCGTCAATATTGCGCTGGTGGTCGGAATCGGTCACTTCGGTAGAAGCATTGTTGGGCACGAAGCTTGCCCCAAACGTAAGCACCCCTTCAATGGCGGGCGACACATAGCCACCGGCGCATACCACCCGCTCCGGGCCTTTTACGCCGGCGGGAAGCCTCACCTCACTGACCTGGCCGCGCACCTGTTGGAGCGGCAGATTGGCCGTCTGAGCATACATATTGGCGTAGTGAGCGCTTGCAATCACCACCTGGTCTGCACTTATCGTATTTCCATCAGCAAGTGCGAGCTGCCAGCGGTCATTTTCACGCGTAAGGGACGTGACATCGCCCTGTTTCAGCGTGATATTAGGCGTTTGGAGTAAGTGCTCACATAACGCTTTGGGCCGCACCCAGCCTGCATGTGGGTAAAACAGGGCGTGTTTGGCTTCAATGGCCACACCGGCTTTCTCACTCAACCCTTGGGTAAGCGGCGACACCACGCTTTCGGGAAGCGAATGCTGCTCGCTAAAGCGCTGCTGGCGCTTGGCCTCTTTCGCGTTGGTGGCCAGTTGCACGACGCCGCAGGGCTGCCAAAGCGTCGGAACCTTTAGCTGATTAAGCCAGCGCTGGCTGTATAAAAGGCCGGAAAGATAAAACCGGCTTTGGTAGTTGGTGTCGGCCGCAAGCTTCACATAAAGCGCCCCTTGGCGATTACCCGAGCCGCCTGCGCCGGGTGCTTCGCGTTCGATCACCGTCACATTAACGCCACGCTTGGCAAGCGCTGCCGCCACGCTGCACCCGGCGATCCCTGCTCCGATAACCGCCACCTGCTGCGTGGGGAGAGGCGCTGGCGGCGTAAACCAGGGCGTTGCCTCACGGCGCTTATCGGTAGGCGGTGTGTCAATCATGCCTGCCAGTATTTCGCGCTTACGCCCGCAGCCCGGGACTTTTTTCCAGCTAAAGCCTGCCGCTTTCAAGCCCCGCTTAACAATGCCCGCACAGGTGAACGTGGCAAAGGTGGCCCCCGGTCGAGAGCGCGCCGCCATGGCTTCAAACAGCTCGGGCTGCCACATTTGTGGATTTTTAGAAGGCGCAAAGCCGTCCAGAAACCAGGCATCGACCTGGCCATCTAACAGCGTCAGCCGCTCGGTGGTATCGCCATAATGCAGATCCAGCGTCACGCGGTCGCTCAGGTGCAGGCGGTGTACGCCGCTAACGGGTGAGGGCCACTGCTCACAAAGCCGCTGTGAATAACCGGCAAGCGACGGCCAGGCGCGTAGGGCGCGCTCAAGCGATACCTGATCCAGGGGATACTTTTCTGTGGATAAAAAATGCAGCCTTGCCCCGGCGGGCGCGTGCCGCTCAAAGCAGGCCCAGGCACATAGCATATTAAGGCCCGTGCCAAAGCCGGTTTCCCCGATCACAAAGGCGCGCGTGTTTTCCCAAGCGGCAAATCGCTCAGGCAAGCGGTTGGTATTTAAAAAAACGTGCTCGGTTTCTTCAAGACCGCCCTCACGGGAAAAGTACACGTCATCAAAATCATCCGAGTGCGGTGAAGTGTCACTCCAGGTGAGTAATGGCGCGCTTAACGCCGCTAAGGGGGGGAGATCAGTAAGGCGTTGAGGCACGCGGATATCCGTAATGACTGAAGTGGTTAAAAAATAATCAATTTGTTAATCAGGGCGCTATCTCTGGCTTAGCGAAAAGCGTCCGCCGGGTTTGCACAGAGTTTTCCACAGGCTCTGTGAATTAGCAGGCGGACCCTCCACACTCGCCCTAATCGGTCAAGGCAAAACTTTCTTGAACGGCTTAACAATTACCTTGGCATAGACACCCGCAATGATGTATGGATCGGCGTCAGCCCAGCCCTGAGCGGCTTCCAAACTGTCGAATTCAGCCACCACCAGGCTGCCGCTAAAACCCGCGTCGCCGGGGTTTTCAGTATCCGCAGCGGGGTGCGGGCCCGCGAGCACCAAGCGGCCTTCATCGCGTAGCGTTTCCAAGCGTGCCAAATGGTCCGGGCGGGCCGCCAGGCGGCGTTCAAGGCTATTCGATACGTCTTCACTAATAATGGCGTAGAGCATGGGGATAACTCCTTAAAAGCATGTAGTAAAGCGCCCTATGCAGCATTGACCGCATCCACATAAGCGCGCACCATGGCGAGCGTTTGTAAATCGTCCCACGCGCAGCGCTGTGAACACCAGGTCTTTTGAACACGGCACATTATGACTGTTCGTGGTAGACATCCCTATTCTGACAAACTCGCCACATGACGTCATGCCCATGCCTCTACTTCCTGCAACGTTACTTCCTGCGGTGTTTGATGCCGATCAGCGCTACACAGCTGACCTGCATATGCACTCAACGGCGTCGGATGGCGCGTTAACCCCCACGGAGTTGGTGTCGCTGTGCGCAGCGCGTGGCCTTACCCACATGGCGCTAACAGACCATGACACCATGGACGGCATCGACGAGGCCGGAAAGGCGGCGGTACAAGCCGGGCTATGCCTGGTGCCTGGCTGCGAGTTATCCACTCGCTGGCAAGGCATTAACATCCACGTCGTGGCGCTGATGCCCGGTGGTCTGCAAGGTCCGCTGGTTGAAGGGCTTGAACAGCAGCGGCTGGCGCGTATTCAGCGCGCAGAAGTGATCGCCGAGCGGTTAGAGAAAGTGGGCCTTAAAAATGCCTTGGAAAAAGCCCGGGAGCAGGCAGGCAGTGACCGCCCGCTAGGCCGACCTGATTTTGCCCGCGCGTTAGTGGCCGAGGGGGTTGTGGCCGATTGGGCCACTGCGTTTAAACGCTACCTGGGCAGCGGTAAAAAAGGCGATGTTAAAGCTCACTGGCCAGAAATCAGCGAAGTCGTCGAGTGGGTGGTGGCCTCTGGTGGCGTTGCGGTGATTGCGCATCCTTTACGCTACGGCTTAACCCGGCGTAAGCGAGGGCAGTTAATGGATACCTTTCAGGCCGCAGGCGGTGACGCGGTTGAATTGGTCAGCGGCCAGCAGAATCCGGATGTCACAAGGGACCTTGCCCGTCAAATGGTCGAGCGTGGGCTTTATGCCTCGTTAGGCAGCGACTTCCACTTTCCCGGCAGCCACGCCGCACCAGGCAGCATGAGCATGGTGCCGCGCACGGCCGCGCCGCCCATTTGGCAGCACCCTCGCTTAGCGCATTTACGCGATGCCCCCGCTGGTCCATTAGCCGCTGCGTCAGCTATGGTATGAGTAAGCGTTTGATAAAAGCGAATACCCTAATGGACTGAAACGCGCCCACGGGCAGGAGCAGACAATGAGCCAATATTTCCAGATTCATCCAGAAAACCCACAAAAGCGCCTGATTGATCAAGCGATCGAGATTATTCGCAAAGGCGGTGTGGTGGCTTATCCCACTGACTCAGGTTACGCGTTAGGCTGTCATCTGGGCGAAAAGAAGGCTATTGAAAAGATCAAGTGGTTGCGCTCGCTGGATGACAAGCACAACTTTACGCTGATGTGCTCGGACCTTTCGGAAATTGGCACCTACGCCAAGGTAGATAATGCGGTGTTTCGGCTGCTGAAAGCACATACGCCAGGACCGTACACCTACATTCTGGATGCCACGACAGAAGTCCCGCGCCTGCTGCTGCATCCCAAGCGGCGCTCCATTGGCGTACGCGTACCTGATCACCGGATTGCTCATGCGCTGCTGCAAGCGCTTGGCGAACCGCTAATGAGCGTTACGCTGATTCCGGTGGGGGAGGATCTTCCCATGAGTGACCCAGAGGAAATTCGTGACCGCTTTGAAGCGCATTTGGACCTGATTATTGACGGTGGCGCCTGCCACCTAGACCCCACCAGCGTCATCGACCTGCGAGAGCTACCGCCCAAAATTGTCCGTGCCGGACGCGGTGACACGGCTCCCTTCGCCAACTGACTTACCCACGCCATGCTCTGGCAGCTGCCAGGCATGGCGCGATCTGTTTATCTGCACTCCCGATGTAAATCTATCGTCACCTTTCATGCCAGTTATACTCTATTTTTATTATTTGAATGACTAATAAAAATAAATTAGGCTAAAAACGCCAAATGTTCATAATAATTTTTTATAAATTGAGTGGAATTCGCTTTCCGCCCGATCATCATAAAAAAATGGAGAGTGCTTAATGACGATGTTCCGTTATCGCAGTGCCGTTATTGCTTCGGCTTTCGCAAGTCTGGCAGCGTTACCTGTGTCTGTTAATGCTGTGGCCAGCGACAGTGCCGCTTGTGAGATGAATGAGTACGCAATGGGGCTTCGCTACCAGCAGCAGGCTGCCGAAGTCATCGCGTTGCAGCGGCAGGGGTTCGAGCTGGCAACGTACCGCTTGAAGGACCAGATAGCTGCCCATGGTGAAGACGCTGAGCTGGCTATCATTACCGATCTTGATGAAACCGTTATTGATAACAGTGCGTTATTGGTGCGCGATATGCAGGCGTGTCACGACTTTACGACTTGGGACACGTGGAAACACTGGGAGCGCGAAGGTGAGCCGAGCCTGATCCCGGGCGCCAGAGCTTTTTTGGAATTTGCTGATGAGCAGGGCGTTGCCATCTATTATGTCTCTGACCGCTATGAGGAAAACAAGTCGGCAACGCTAGCCACTCTGGAGACGTTAGGGTTACCCCAAGTGTCCGAGCAGAGCGTTATGCTGCTGGGGCCGCCCAAAGGCGAGCGTCGGGCCGTCGTGGCCGAGCAGTACGCGCTGGTGATGCAACTGGGCGATACGCTTCACGACTTTTCTGACGTGTTTGCTGGCGTTGAGCTGGAGGAGCAGAAACGGCTGGTAGATGAAAACGCTGAACGGTTTGGGCAGGACTGGATCGTGTTCCCCAATGCGACCTATGGCAGCTGGCGCAACGCTGAGCTTGATGTCTGGCAGGCTCCCTTCGAAGACAATTAAGCAAGACATTAAGCAGAGGCCGCCTGAACCGGCGGCCTTTTTCGCTTGAGGCGATTACATCTCTTCAGTCTGTTTCTCTTTGCGCGGGTCTTCACTGTTTTCATCCAGCCAGGTGCCACAACGAAGGCAGTAGAGTGCGTCTTTTTCGTGACGGTCGTGGCCGCATCCTGGGCACGCTTCATCGGAGTAGCGGTCTTCACGGATAGAGCGGATGACCTGGGCTGAAAAAATGCCGGTAGGCACGGCGATAATCGAGTAACCAATCAGGATGAGAAGCACAGTAATCGCTTTGCCAAGCGCTGTGCCCGGTACGATATCGCCATACCCCACCGTGGTAACGCTGACCACCGCCCAGTAGATCGACATGGGAATACTGGTAAAGCCGCTTTCCGGCGACTCGATGGTATACATCAGCGCGGCAAACATGGTGACAACCATAAAAATACTGCAGAAAAACAGCAGTACCTGGCGCACGCTACGCTTTAATGCTTCGATCAGCAGTCGTCCTTCGCCCACAAATTCCATCAGGCGCAGGATACGGAAAATGCGCAGCACGCGGAGTATGCGAATAATCACCAGCGCATGAAAGCCGGGCATCAGCAGTACCAGCCAGGCTGGCAGGATGGAGATTAGATCGACCACGCCATAAAAGCTTTTCAGATAGATAGTAGGACGTTCAAGGCAGTAGATGCGTACCGCAAGCTCTACGGTGAACAGAATCGTAAAGCCCCACTCCAGGTAGTAGAAAAGCCAGCCATACTCTTGGGAAAACTCCTGAACACTGCCGAGCAGAATGACGGCGACGCTGCCCAAAATCATCACAATCAGCGCAATATCGAATCCCTTGGCAGTGGGCGTGTCGGACTCGAAAATAACGTGAAACAGCTGTGTGCGAAGCCCTTCCGCGGCAGGGGTCAGGTTAAAACTCATGGCGATCCTGATGAAATGAACAATCACTTATCACAGTGATTAGGTCTATGGGCAAACGTGCTTGAATCTATCTAAAACAACGTGAAGGTTAGCTTAGCTCGCGTTGCAGCGCTAAACGATGGGAAAGCGTCAGGAGCGTTACTCCATAGGCAATACGGGGTTGCCCAGTGTCATCTAGCGCTGTGGATAGGTGAGCCACCTGGGCCTTCATGTCCTCGGGCAGTGATGCGTGTTCGGCTAAGCGGGTCAGCGCCTCATGGGTAAGGTTTAGGAACGGGCGCTGCTGGTTGTCGTGGTAGGCATCAAGGGCAAGCGTTGCCCGGTGTAGCCATTCAGCAGGTGTCGTTGCGTTAGGAAGCGGCCACTGTTGGGCGCGCAAGGCGTTACCCCGCGATGCCTTGCTGCTATCAGATGGGCGAAGCGGAACCTGTTCTGCCAGCGCAATCGCCAGCGACCAGAGCGCTTGCGGGTCACCGTTTTTAAGCTCCAGTTCTACTTCACAAATGGGCGTGCGGTAGTCACCACTTTCAATTTCGCCTTCATCCAGTACCAGCTCAATCTGGCTGCCCTGCCAGTCGAGCTGCCAGCTGTATCGAGTAAAGTCGGTGCGCAATATGGGGGCTAGATGCGTTAGTCGTTCTCTGAGCACTTTGTGGGCAGGCCCATTATTGACTGGCTCGTCGCTGAAAGGTGGCAGTGCGGCGAGACCTGTCTGGTCGAGTTCAGCGCATGCGACCGGCCACTCCCACTCCTGGCGGCTGGATAATCCGCCACCCCCCTGGCCCGCCGTTTTTACCGTTTGCAGCACGCGGCCATCAACTTGACGAAGACGCACCGCGATTCGTGCGTTGGCCAGGTCATGGGTCGGTGTGTCGAAGTAGGTATTGGCTAAGGTCTGGATTAACGGTGTTTTTGTGTCGAGCAAAGGGTGGTGCTTGAGCGCCTCAATACTGGCTTGGGCAAGCGCAAGTTTTATCTCTACTTCGATTGGTGTTGCATTTTTCATGACAATAGCCACTCTTAAACGTGAAGTACTGGTTAAATTTTTGCTACCAATATGAAGTTTTCATGACGGCGGCGAGCGCACTCTTTATACTGGCGTCGCCATTTCCAGGCTCCCCCGAAAACAGGCTAAAAGGCTCTATGGTTACCTCCAACCCTTTTTCCGCGATGTTTGGCCGCTCGCCATTCCAGCCGCTGCTGGCCCACATCGTCAAGGCCAATGAATGCGCCGACCAACTGTTACCGTTTTTTGAAGCATCGCTTGCTGGCGATTGGGATACCGCCACTGAGCTGCGTGAAAACGTAACCCGTTTAGAACACGAAGCGGATGTGCTGAAAACGGATCTACGGCTCAACCTGCCCAGCACCATGTTTCTGCCGGTTTCACGGTCTGATCTACTGGATTTGATTAGCGTCCAGGACAAAATCGCCAACAAGGTGCGCGACATTACCGGCATTATGCTAGGCCGTAAAATGCGCGTGCCTGATGAGCTCGCTGATCCGATGCGCGATTATATGGTGACTAGCGTGGCATGTGTGGCCCAAGCGCGCCAGGCCCTTGAAGAGCTGATGGAGCTTTTAGAGTCAGGCTTTGGGCGTAACGTCGCGGATGTTATGAGCAACATGATCCGTGAGCTGCATAACCTTGAACACCAGGCAGACAGTCAGCAGGTGGCCATTCGTCGCCAGCTGTTTCAGCTTGAAAGCCAACTACCGCCCGTCGATGTGATCTTTCTTTACAAGATTATCGAATGGGTGGGTGAAGTGTCTGACCGTGCTGAGCGCGTAGGCAGTCGCTTGCAGATTTTGACCGCACGCTAAGGGAAACCAATGCAAATTATTGCCCAGTACGGCGAGATATTTATTATTCTGGCCTGTTTATTTGGCTTTTTCATGGCATGGGGCGTCGGCGCAAACGATGTTGCCAACGCCATGGGAACGTCGGTGGGGTCGAAAGCGATCACCATCAAGCAAGCCATCATCATTGCTGTTATTTTCGAATTTTTAGGTGCCTGGCTTGCCGGTGGTGAGGTTACCGCCACCATTCGTGGCGGCATCATTGATCCCAACCTGCTTGAAGCCAACCCACAGTTTTTGGTTTACGGCATGCTGTCAGCGCTGTTGGCGGCAGGCATTTGGCTGATGGTCGCTTCTGCCCGCGGCTGGCCGGTGTCGACCACACACTCCATTGTTGGCGCCATTGTCGGTTTCGCGGCGGTAGGGCTAGGCGTTGATGCGGTGGCCTGGGACAAGGTCGGTCAGATTGCCTCTAGTTGGGCTATTTCTCCGCTGATCGCCGGTACCATCGGCTATATGCTGTTTAAGTCGGTACACCATTTGATTTTCGAGAGTTCAGATCCGTTAGCGGCGGCCAAGCGCTATGTGCCGGGCTATATATTTTTGGTCGGCTTTATTGTTGCCATGGTGACGCTGACCAAAGGTCTTTCCCATGTTGGCCTGCATCTTAGCTTCAGCGAAAGCCTGCTGCTTTCGATTCTGATTGGTGTGCTGATCATGGGCCTTGGCATAGTGATGCAGCGGCGTATCAAGTACACCAAGAACGCCAACGACCACTTTGGCTATGCCAATGTGGAGCGTGTTTTCGGTGTGCTGATGATCTTTACCGCGTGTGCCATGGCCTTTGCTCACGGTTCCAACGATGTCGCCAATGCGGTGGGGCCGCTGGCCGCCGTCATAAGTGTCGTGCGCAGCGAAGGTATGATTGATAGCGCGGCGTTGGTGCCCTGGTGGGTGCTGATATTGGGCGGCGCGGGTATCGTTGTTGGTCTGGTGACGTATGGGCGTCGGGTAATTGCGACCGTGGGCACCGGGATCACCGAGCTCACTCCTAGCCGTGGCTTTGCCGCAACGCTTGCCGCTGCGAGTACCGTCGTCGTTGCCTCGGGCACGGGCCTACCAATTTCAACGACCCATACGCTGGTTGGCGCGGTGCTGGGTGTCGGGCTGGCGCGCGGTATGGCGGCACTTAACCTGCGCGTTATTGGCACCATTGTTGTCTCGTGGTTGATTACCCTGCCCGCCGGTGCAGGCTTAGCGATTGTGTTCTTCTTTATGTTTAAAGGCATGTTCGGCTAACGGTGTAACAGGCGGCGCCACCCGGCGCACGCCCGCACGGAAAGCCCCAAGATCAGCGGCACCTTCATGCAGATTTGCGCTAGCCGATTTGCAATAGAAGGTGCCGCTGTTTTTTGCGCTCTGGTAAAGTAGCGCGAGTAGTGTTGTAAACGTCGTTTTTTCTTTCACCTGCTGCCGGAGAGCGGCCCTTGGATAAGCACTTCCCCTTTGTTGATTGGTTTCGTAACGCATCCCCCTACATTAATGCGCACCGGGGGCGAACCTTCGTCATCTTGATTGAAGGCGAAGCCATGGCGTCTGGCCGTGGGGAGCAATTGATTCAGGATTTAGCCCTGCTGCATACCTTGGGCGTGCGCTTGGTGGTGGTATTTGGCACCCGCCCGCAAGTGCAGGAAGCGCTTGGCCAGGCCGGTGTTGAACCCATGCGCATTAACGGACGCTGGGTGGCCGACCGCGCCGTAATGACCCATGTAGAGCAGGTCGCTGCCCACCAGCGGCTTTGGCTTGAAGCACGGTTATCGCTTGGCCTGCCCAGCACGCCGCTTCACGGTGTAGAGCTTAGCGTGATTTCCGGGAACCTGGTCACCGCCAAGCCCTTGGGCGTTCGGGAAGGGGTGGACTTTGATCATAGCGGCGAAGTACGCCGCGTTCGGGCTGGCGCCATTGAAGGGCTGCTCGACAAGGGCTCGCTGGTGCTCCTGCCGCCGCTGGGTTTCTCAAGCACCGGCGAAGTGTTCGACCTTGACGCCGCGGAAGTGGCCCAGCATGCCGCCGTAGCGCTTAAGGCCGACAAGTTGATCCTGCTGGGCGAATCAGAAGGCTTACAGGATGAAGGGGGCGCCTTACTGCGCCAGCTAACGCCTGCCGATGCTGAGCCCCGGCTTGAGAGCGCGCTGCCCGGCAGCGAGCTTGCCCGCCACCTTCAAGCTGCGTGTAACGCTGCACGAGAGGGGGTGGCCCGCACCCACCTGTTGTCGTGGCGCAATCACGATGCGCTGCTGGGTGAGCTTTTTACCCGCGACGGCGTGGGCACCATGATTACCCAGCACCGCTATGAGCAACTACGCCCGGCTAAGCTCAACGATATAGCAGGGCTTCTGGAGTTGCTTGAACCGCTGGAGCGCCGCGGCATGCTAGTGGCGCGCTCGCGTGAGCGTTTGGAGCATGAAATTGATGACTATATGGTTATCGAGCGCGATGGCATGGTGATTGGCTGCGCCGCGCTGCACGTGTTCCCTAACACCACGGTTGCCGAGTTGGCCTGCGTGGCTGTGCACGGTAACTACCGCGGGGGCGAACGCGGTGAGCGCTTAATGGAAGCGCTGGAGCGCCGCGCACGCCAACGCGGTGTTAGCGAAATATTTGTATTAACCACCCACACGGCCCACTGGTTTGTGGAGCACGGCTTCCAAACGGCCAGCCTGGATGATTTGCCGCCCTTGAGGCGCGAAGCTTATAACCACGCACGTAAATCCAAGGTGTTGGTAAAGACACTAACAGGCTAGCCAAGCGTTAGGAGTGCAGGATAAAAGTAGCGCGTGGTAACGAGCGAAGCGAGGCACCCGCGAAAGGGCGGCGAAGCCGCCCCAGCTCTCCCCCGGCATTTAATTCAAATGCCGGGATTACGTATTTAAAATAACCCCACCGTTCAGGTGGATCGTCTGCCCCGTCATGTACGAAGACTCTTCACTTGCCAGGTACACATAGGCAGGCCCCATTTCGCTCGGTTGCCCGGCGCGATTCATGGGTACTTGCCCGCCAAACTCGGCGACTTTCTCATCGTCAAAGCTTGCGGGGATCAGCGGTGTCCATACCGGGCCTGGGGCAACAGCATTCACCCGAATGCCGCGACCGACCAGCGACATGGCAAGCGAGCGCATTAACCCCTGGATGGCCCCTTTAGTGGCGCTGTAATCGATCAGCGTGTTGTTGCCTTTAAAGGCATTAATGGAGGAGGTGGCAATAATGGTATCGCCTTCCTCCAGATGAGGTAACGCCGCCTTGGAAAGGTAGAAATGGCTAAACAGATTGGTCTGAAAGGTGCGTGTTATCTGATCATCGGGGATCTCGGTCAGATCGCTCCAGTCGTACTGTTCGGCTGCATTGTTGACCAGAATATTAAGCTTGCCGAAGTGGTCTAGCGTTTTTTTAACGATGTCACGACAAAAGGCGGGGTCAGCTACATCGCCCTGTAATACCAGGCAGCGGCGACCTTCCGCTTCCACCAGAGCTTGCGTATCTTCGGCATCTTTAGGCTCTTTAAGGTGAACAATCACGCTATCGGCGCCTTCACGGGCGTAATGTACCGCTACCGCGTGCCCAATACCGCTATCACCGCCGGTAATAATCGCTACCTTATCAACAAGCTTATCGGTGCCTTTATAGCTATCACGAATAAATTCAGGTTCCGGACGCATCTCATGCTCATCACCGGGCTGTTTATTCTGGTGCTGAGGCGGCTGTTTCTGATCGCTCATGTGCAGTGACTCCTTGTTGGGACGTTAATCCTTCCTCTACGAAAAGCCGTGGCCTAATCGTATTCCTGCGTTACTTACACTAGCGCAAGGTTTTATCAAGAGCCAATTCAAGTATTACCGTAACGTTTGATTTATAAAAGATTGAATTATTATAAAGTTCGAGGTTAATGGATGAAGGGTTTTTATAGGCTTGAGCTGGTATAGATGAGTTGTTTGTCCTTTTAATCTTTTTTATCAACCATGTAATGCGTTTGTTGAGGTTTGATGTTTATTTAAGTAGATATTTAAAGGATGGATTAGGTGTTTTAGACCCTGATGAACAAAGGTCATCAGCTTGAGAGGATGCCGCTATTTATCCCTGCTGGATGTGAGTAAAGGCAGCAGTGGCGGGAGGTCAAGGCGGATTGGTTGATGTTTGTTAAAGGCTGGTTTTTGCTTTTAATTAAATGTTTTTTGATATTGGTTAAATAGTGGTGCCGTAAGGGTGTGCTCAAGGTTATAAATTGACAGGGAGTATTGGGTAACTATAGTAAAAAAGCCGATTTATATTAAACGACTATTTAGGTGGTGAGCTCGTTATCTAGTGCGTGTGTTTAATTGATTAGCGGTTCAGTTCGTTTTGTTTCAAGCCACTGTTTGTTAACTGCTTGTTAATAAGTGTTTGTTAGTACGTGCTGGTTAACAAGTACGTTAACGCGTGAAACGACAAGGAGGAAGTAACAAATGAATGATTATGGAAAACAGGCTGACCCAGGTTCTTCAAATACCGACTCGCTCAAACAGCAAGGGCGCGACGCGGCACATGACGTAGGTGAAGCGGCTCAGCATCAGGCTGAAAGCTTTTACAATCAGCAGCGTGATACCGCCACCGAGCAGTCGCAAAAATTTACCAGCGCTTTTCGTAAGATGGCTGATGAGTTTGATCATCAAGATCAGCCGTACTTCTCACAACAGGCGAGAAAGTTTGCCGATACAGCTGATCGTTTTTCAGACAAGCTACGCAACAAGGACTTAAACAGCATCTGCCAGGAAGCGAAAAGCTTCAGCGAGCGTGAGCCTGCCTTGTTCTTTGGCGGGGCAATTGCGGCTGGTTTTTTGGTGACACGCTTCTTGCGTAGCTCAGGCAAGCATTCGCACTCATCTGGCGGTTCAAACCGTTATTCAAACGGCCCAAGTAGTTATGCTCATCCGTCATCGGGTGCTTATTCAAGCCATGAGTCTCCTACGCCTGAGAACCCGGAAGGTGGCGTGATGGGTGGGGCATCTTCGCGTGCCTCGGACCCCACACAGCAACGCTCAGCGCCTACGGCAACGCCCGGCGGCACGGCTGATACCACTACTGCTAGGCCAGATTCAACCAATCAGCCCGGTGGCTCCGGTCGGCTGTAGCTGGCCTGTGTAGCCGCCAGCTGTGGATCAGCCTGTCGCCAGGTTTAAAAGATTGAGTTGAACGCCCTTAATCAAGGGCAAGAGAGGTTATGAATGGATTCAGATCACAATACGCCCCCACAAGGCGCGTCGGTCGGCTCGCTTTTATCGACGGTGATGCAGGAAATAACGTCGTTAGTGCGCAACGAAACCGAGCTTGCCAAGGCAGAGGTGTCGGAAAAAACGCATCAGGCTATGATCACCTTAGCGGCCATTGCGGTCGCAGGCGCGGTGCTTTTAGGCGGCTTTCTCACGCTGCTTGCCGCCCTTGTCTTTATGCTCAATGAGGTGTTGCCTCCTGATATGACGCCTTGGCTCTCTGCCATTATCGTAGGCGTGGTGGTATCGGTAATTGGCATCGTGATGCTTAAAAGTGGGCTTGCCAAACTTCAGGCGCGCAACCTGGTGCCTGATCGCACGTTGCATAGCCTACAGGCCGACAGGGAGCTCGCCAGAGAGCATAGGCATAACGTCAAGGAGGAGTTGAAATGAGTGATCACGGCCATAACGACAGCCACAGCGATATCCATCATCAGCGCGACCATCATGACCATCGCGACCACGACCATCGCAGCACTGAAGAGATTGAAAAGGACATTCATCGCTCACGTGAACGCCTTGACGCCACGCTGCATGAAATTGAGGAGCGCTTCTCTCCTCAACAGCTGTTAAACAGCTCTTATGATTATATTCGTCATGGCGGTGCTAACGAGTTTGCATCCAACCTGGGCGCAACAATCAAGCAGCACCCGCTACCGTTTTTGATGACCACTGCCGGTCTTGGTTGGTTGATGCTTTCCCAGCGTCACCCGAACCATGAACGGCGCCATCAGCATGCATCTTCGCACCGCTATGCCGATGAACATGCGGTGAGCGGTTCTCACGGCTCGCCGGGAGTGCCGGTTCATGAGGGCACGCATACCGATGATGGAACGCCTATCTATAGCGGTACGCCAGGCTACGTTGCCGGTAATCCAGCACAGCATGGCAGTAGCAAAGGCCGTATGAGCAGCATGAAAGAGGGCGCGAAAGACAAGGCTCATCATATTAGCCAAAAGGCCAGAGATACTGCTCACCAGCTTGGCGACAAAGCACATCATCTTGGCGAAAAGGCACAGCACATGGGAGGCAGTATGCGAGACACCACATCCCACCTTCAGCACGGCACGCGGGATCACCTGCACAACATGTCGGATCGCGCTCGCCACGCGGGCAGTCAATCCTCTGAGTTTATTCAGGAGCACCCGCTGGTTGTCGGTGCGCTAGGGTTTGCGCTGGGTGCTGCGTTAGCGGGGCTGTTCCCCACGACGCGTAAAGAGGATGAATACATGGGCGAATACCGCGACCGCGCCTTGCACAAGGCATCCGAAGCGGGCCACGAGCAGGTGGATAAAGCCCAGCAAAAGATTCATGAAAAAGCCGAGCACATGAAAGAAGACGCGCATTCTGACCACACGCATTCGACTTCCGGCCAGCCTTCAGCGTCTTATGCAACGCCGGGCATGTCATCAAGCAGCAGCCCCACAGGCCATGGTTCGGCTTCAAGCATTAGCGCAAGCACCACGGGCGCCACGCCGAATACGGCCAAGGGAGTCACCGAACCCGGCCTTGCAGGCTCCAGTGCGCCCTCCGGTAATACGCAAGGCAACGACACCTTGACGCCACCCAGGCGTTAATCAGGCAAGCAGACGCTCTTATCTTGTCGCGCAGTGCCCGGCCTTGGCTGGGCACTTTTTTATGGGCAGCATTAATGCTTGTTGCGCCCGAAGCCAACCAAAGCGGTAGCGTTCACTCTCGCCGGGGGAGCGCATTCGAGTAGGTATTAAGATGCGCAAGGTGGTCATCGGCGTCCTGCAGTGCTTCTAGCGTGGCAGGGCGGTCACGCTCGGCCAGCAGCGTGCAGAGCACTTCCGAAACGGCCAGCGCAGGGGCCAGAGTATGAAAGAAGCTGTAGCTCTCGGTGGCGCAGTAAACCGTATGCTCGGAAATACTCACCAGCGGTGATACCTCGCTATCGGTGATCGAGAGAACCGCCAGGCCTTTATCTTTTGCTAACTGCGCAAGCGTTAACGTATCGCGCGCGTAGGGGTTGATGGATATGACCAGCAGCACCTCATCCGGTTTTGCACGAATCAGGGCATCGCCGCCTGTGCCAGCAGGCCCATCAAGATGAACCGAGCGCTCGCCCAACAGCGACATAACGTAATGAAAATGCCAGGCCACCGCATGGCTTGAACGTAACCCCAACACATAGATTTTTTTGGCTGCCGCGAGCCTTTCGGCCATGGCGGTCAAGCGCTGCAGTGGCTCAGGCTCGCAAAGCGCGGCTATCTGGGCGCTCAACCCGTGCAGCATGTGATGCGCAATATCACTGCCTGGCGCGCTTACCGCCTGACCATCACGTTGGCGCACCTTGGCCGCAAAGCCATCGTTTCGCTGACGCACTGTTTGTGCATAGTGGGCGCGAATTTCGTTATAGCCCTGAAAGCCCAGGACCTTGGCAAGCCGTGTCATGGTCGCCGGTTGAACCGCCGCCAAGCGCGCCAGTTCGCGCATGGACACCAAGGCCACTTCTTCCGGATGCTCAAGTAGGTAGCGCGCGGCCTGTTGCAGTTGGGCGGACATACCATCGAACTGCGCAATGATCTGCTCTCTTAACGGATCGCTCTGCGATACAGAGCTTTTTGATTTAGGGCTTTTTGACATAGCAGAGCTGCCTCTTGAATACGCCCAAGGGCTTTAGATGATTGCGCACGAGGGTAAGGGCGCTTTTCGATAAAATAATGATCCATTTGTTTTAAATATTCAATTAAAGATTGGCATGTTGCATTGGCGCCCTCGGTCGTGTCACTCTTGTTCTAAATAGGGTGGTTGATGGTCATCTGAAGAGGAAAGGGCTATGACGCGTATTCTTCACCGCAGTATTGGTCAGGCGTTACCGAAAGCGGCGTCAGCGCAGGGCGTTTATATCACTGATACCGAAGGCCGCCGCTACCTGGATGGTTCGGGTGGGGCGGCGGTGACGAGTGTGGGGCACGGCCATCCGGAAGTGCTGGAGGCCATGCGCGCCCAGATTGATAACCTCTGCTACGCCCATACCGGATTTTTCACCACGGATGCTGCCGAGGAGCTGGCCGAGCAACTGGTGAACCTGGCGCCAGACGGGCTGGATTATGTCTATCTGGTATCCGGTGGTTCAGAGGCGGTAGAGGCCGCGTTAAAAATGGCCCGCCAGTATTTTGTTGAAACCGGTAGGCCAGAGCGGCGGCACATTATTGCCCGGCGCCAGAGCTATCATGGCAATACCCTGGGCGCGCTTGCCACCGGCGGCAATGCCATGCGTAGGCAGCAGTTTCAGCCGCTTCTGCCTCAAACGCACCACGTTTCGCCCTGCTACGCCTACCGTGACAAGGCAAGCGACGAATCTTTTGAGGCGTACGCCGCAAGGCTTGCCGATGAGCTTGAGGCCAAGATTATCGAGCTGGGCCCTGAAAGCGTCATGGCGTTTGTGGCCGAACCGGTGGTGGGGGCGACCCTTGGCGCGGTGGCCGCTGAGGCCGATTACTTCAAGCGGGTGCGTAAAATCTGCGACCAGCATGGCGTACTGCTGATTCTCGATGAAGTCATGTGCGGCATGGGGCGAACTGGCACTCTGTTTGCCTGCGAGCAGGACGGCATAACGCCGGATATTCTCACCGTGGCCAAAGGCCTGGGCGGCGGCTACCAGCCGATTGGGGCCGTGCTGTTGTCCTCCGCTATTTATGAGAGCTTCGCCAACGGCTCTGGGCTTTTCCAGCATGGGCATACGTATCTTGGTCACCCGGTCGCGGCGGCTGCGGCGAACAAGGTTGTCGAGATCATCGCGCGGCCTGAAACACTGGCGAATGTAAACGCCATGGGCGCGCGCTTGCAAAGCGGCCTTGAAGCAGCGCTTGGCGCATCACCTTACGTGGGCGATATTCGGGGAAGGGGGCTGTTTCGTGGCATCGAGTTGGTGGCCGACCGCGAGCTAAAGACGCCGTTTGATCCCGCTCGAAAGATTCACGCCAGGATCAAGCGCCAGGCCATGGCCCGGGGCCTGATCAGCTATCCCATGGGCGGTACGATTGATGGCGTGTATGGCGATCACGTGCTGCTCGCGCCGCCGTATACGATTAATGCAGACGAGATTGATCTCCTCATTGAGCGGATCACTCAAGCGATTGACGCCGCAATAGCCGAATAACGGGCGCGAGAGCCAAATAACACAAGAGGAAATACACCATGAAGCAGTCCCCCTGCCCGCCGATGAGCGACGCCGATTGGCCTGAAGCGTTTACAGAGTTACGTGAAGGTTTTGCAGGCGCGATGAACGTCTACCGCACCATGGCACATCATCCGGCCCTGCTAAACGCTTGGGCGCCGTTGCGGCAGCACGTGGTGAAGAACAATGCCTTGGGGCCCGAGTTAACCGAAGTGGTGATTCTACGCGCCGGTTTCCGCCTGGGGTCGGCCTATGAGTGGGCCCACCATGTCAGCCGTGCGCTGGCGCTAGGATTTTCTGATGCGAGAATAAACGCTATTCGTGGCGTGCCTGAATCAATTAACGGCGTTGATGGCCTGATTGTTAACGCGGTAGATGCGCTACTCGACAAGCGAATGCTGGCAAGCGATCAGGAAGAAACATTGGCCGAGGCGATTGGGCGTGAAGCCGTGATCGACCTGATGGCCATGGTCGGCTTCTATTCGGTGCTGGGGTATTTGCTCAAGACCTACGACACGCCGATTGATGAGGGTATTCAAGAAGAGGCGCGGTTGAATCCAGGGCTGTTTTCGCTAACACCACCTTCCGCGTAACCAACGAAGGTTTCTAGCTGTTTACTTGAAGCGCCGTTTTACCTCGACACTCAGCCTGCCTTCACCCAGGCGCAGCGAGAGCTTCTGGCCGGGTTTAGTCTCCTCGGCGCGGCGCACGACCTGGCCCTTTTCATCCTGGGCAATCGCATAGCCCCGGCCCAGTACGGCCAGCGGGCTAATCGCATTAAGCTCCCGTGCGGCGCTGGTTAAACGCGCCTGCTGACGTTGAAGCTGGCGCTGCATGGCGTTTTCCATACGGCGGTGCAATTGACCCACCCGTTCGCTTTCTGCGCGGTGCAAACGCGCCATGTCCTGGCTCGCCAAGCGCTTGCCCAACTGCGTTACGCTTGCCTGCTGCTGAGTAAGCGTTTGCTGCATAGCGCGATTTAAACGCTGGGCAAGGGTCGCCACGTGCTGGCGCTGGCGGTTTAGCTGCTCGCCGGGATGGCGAAGCCGTGCGCGCAGGCTATCCAACTGCTGGCTGTCGCGCTCCAACCGGCGCTGCATGGCGCGGTGCAGGCGGTGTTGTTGATCAACTAGCTGGCGCTTCAAGGCGTGTTGGTCCGGCACCAGGCGCTCGGCGGCAGCGGAAGGGGTCGGGGCGCGAACATCGGCGGCAAAATCGGCAAGCGTGACATCCACCTCATGGCCTACCGCCGACATCACTGGCAGGCGTGAATGAAAAATCGCCCGTGCCAGGTGCTCGTTGTTAAACGCCCACAAATCTTCCAGGCTGCCGCCGCCCCGGGTGATTAACACCACATCGCGCTCAGGGTCTAACCGTGCCTGACGGTTGAGTAGCCCAAGCGCTGCGATCATTGCCGGTGCCGCTTCCACACCCTGCACCGGTACCGGGATTAGCGTTACATCTGCCAAGGGCCAGCGCGCCGCTAAAACGGCCAGTACATCGCGAATGGCCGCGCCGGTAGCTGAGCTTAAAATCAGAATTTTGCGCGGCGGAAAGGGCAGGGGACGCGTATTGGCAAACACGCCTTCGGCATCCAACTGGGCTTTGAGGCGCTCAAAGGCGGCCAGTAGCTCGCCAAGCCCCGCCGCCTGCACGGCTTCGGCAATCAGTTGGTAGTCACCGCGTGGCTCAAACAGCGACACCCGCCCGCGCAGTTTTACCTGGTCACCATCGCGCATCGGCGCCGATACAAAACGCGCCCGCTGACGAAATAGCGCGCAGCGCACCTGGGCGCGGTCATCTTTAAGCGTAAAGTAGATATGCCCGGACGCCGGGCGCGAAACATTAGAAAGCTCACCTTCCACCCACACCTCGCCCACATCGCGTTCAAGGGTTTGCTTGGCGCGTTGGTTGAGTTGGCTGACGGAGAGTGCAGTGGGCGTTGGTGCGTTCATTGCTATCCCTTGCTTTAGGGAACCCAGGAATCTTGACGGCTAGTCGAGTAAAGTGGTGTCGCTACTTCAAGGTATCATTGTATTACCGAGGGAATCACGAGGAAATGCTATGAGTCACCAGCTTACACCGCTGATCGCTTTTTACCGTAGCGAGGCACCAGATCATAAAGGGCGCTATATCAATGCCATTTGGGCCTTGTCGCACTTTTGGTTGGAGCACAGCCATGAGTAAGCGTTCATTCCAAGACGTAGTTGACCTACTTCACGTCCCGGAGAGGTCTCAATAACTCCGGCGAGACCTTGTACTGCTTCCTGCCATCCTCATCCAGCACGATCACGCTCTTGCGGTTGATCTTGGTGACAATCCCCAGCACGGGGCCTTCCCGGCTCTCGAAGGTCACTTTCAGGCCCACCCGCAACTGGCTCAGCGCCTGGAGGTTCTCCCGGTCACGCAGTTCATCAATTCGCCGGCAGATGTATTGATTCAGTTCCAGCAACTGGTCGATGCTCATGTCGTCAATGCGCATGAACGGTGGCCTCCGGCTGTTTGTTCTGTCGGTCAGGATGGCGTGGATCGATCAGCGCCCGTAGCGGATTCTCGGCGAACCGGGTTTTCCAGAGACGAGGCGTCAGGTCGCTGACGTCACTGGCCGGATGCTGGCTGATGCGTTGCAGCACGTCCACCAGGTAAGTGTAGGGGGTAATATTGTGCAGCTTGCAGGTGCTGATCAGACTCTGGATGATGCCCAGGTGTTCCGCCCCCAATTCAGTCCAGCAGAACATCCAGTTTTTCTTGCCCATGGGAATGGGGCGTAGTGCCCGCTCGAGGTGGTTGGTGTCTGGCTGCACGTCTGGGTTTTCCAGGAATACGCTCAGGCTGGCTTCCCGGCTGAGCACGTAGTTCAGAGCTTTGGTCAGTGGATCGCTCGGCACCAGGCCGCCTGACGCCAACTGATCCCGGCACCACTGGAAGAAGCCGCTAACGACCGGTTTCGAGTGTTCCAACCGGTACTGACGTTTCTTCTCGCCAGTCAGCCCGTGGGTTCTGATGGTTTCTTCATTCCGGTACAGCGCTGCGATTCGTTGCAGGGCCTCGGTGACGGTTTCCGGGTGATCCTTCTGCGCCTCGATAAAATAACGGCGGCTATGCACCCAGCACTGGGCGTGGGTGACGTTCTCTTGGGCAGCAGCGTAGCGGGCATAGGCCGCGTAGCCGTCACTGATCAGCGTGCCGTTGAACGATTCGCTGAGGATGGCTTCGATGTGGGCACGCCCACGGCTGTTCGAGTAGGTGAACACCACCTCGTCGGCATCGCCGTATAACGGCCAGAACCAGCCGGATTTCAACTTGCCTTTTTGCGGGCCCGCCCGACCCTGGTGACCGGCCTTGATCGGCGTTTCATCCATGGCCAGCACCCGACTGCGCAGCACGTTGTCGGTCTGGGCATCCACAATGGGCCGAAGCAGGTCGATCACGCGCTTGACCAGATTGGTCAGGGTGCTGCGGCTGATTGTGATACCGGCTTGCTGGATGCGCTGGTGCTGACGGTACAGCGGCAGGTGGAACTGGAACTTGTCCACCAGCAACCCGGCCAGCAGACTGACATCGGCCAGGCTGTTGTCCAGCACGTTGAACGGGGCCGGCGTGGTGATGGGCTTGTCACTCCCCTTGCGCCGGAACACCGGGCGCTCCACCTTCAGCACCACGTAACTGGAGGCCCGCTGGGCCAGCCGGTAGGTGGTCTTACTGCCGATTACTTCGTACTGATCGGCCTCCGGCCCTGTCAGCTCTGGCGGCAGATACTCTATGACTTCCACCGGCACATCAGAGGTAAAGCGCAGACCGGTGTCGTTCAGGCAGCCATCGTCGCGCTGCTTCTTGCCGGTGCCACGCTGATAGGCCTTGATGGGGCGTTCTTCTTCGTCAGCAGGCGGCGCCGGTAGCGGCGCTTCCTCTGGCTGGAACAAGCTGTCCTGCCCGGGAAGATCGAACACCTGCTTCTCGGATTTGGGACCGAACAGCTGCTTTTTGAACCAGTCCAGTTGATGCGTCAGCTGACGAATCGCTTCTGCCTGGGCTCCCAACTGCTCCCGCAACACGGCATTCTCCTCGGCCAGAGCCGAGTAGGAAGGTGCATTGGAAGAAGGAGCGGAAGCGGTTGAATTCATGGCCGATATTATATCGAAAGTCGGCCTTCTATACCCCTCGAAAACGCTTGAACTGGCGATATTTCTGCACCTCGATGCCATCGATCAGCAGTTGCAGATCCGTCAGGGTCAGGGCTCGCTGCCCGGAGGCGGATAACGGCACCCGGAACTGGCCCTGCTCCAGGCGCTTGGCCCACAGGCAATAACCGGTGGCGGTGAAGTACAGCATCTTCATCTGGGTCTTGCGACGATTGACGAAGACGAAATACTGGCCACTGAGCGGGTCGTGCTTCAACTGATTCCGAACCAGGGCGCTCAGGCCCCGGAAGGATTTGCGCATGTCTGTGGGTTCGGTACATAGCCAGATGCGCGCCTGGCTATCGAGCCCGATCATCCGTTCTGGCTCAGCCGTAGCTCGACGCCGTTACCCAGGCTGAGCACAATATTCCAGCCTAAGCCGGATGATGGCGACGTGCCCATCAGTGACGACAAATCGAGAAAGCTGGCTTCTCCAGAGTCTGTCGAATTATCGGTCGGCTGATCGGACAGGCGCTTTCGCCAGTTGCAGAAGCTGGAATAGCCAATGTTCTCTTGTTTACAAAACTGCGAAGCTGACAGACCACTGTCACGATGCTGGTCAACCAGGGCCTGCCACTGTTCCGGGGTGCGGTGCTTTCTCATGGGGGTAACCTCGTGTGGGCAAATGTGAGGTTACTGTAGGGCGAATGTCAGCCGGGCGGCAGGACGTCTTAGAATGAACGCTTACAGCCATGATTATATTCAATGGCTTTTTCCCATTCCTGAAGCTGGTCGTTTTAACGGTTTTGCCCCGCGACTGACTGATGTCGAGCGTGAAGTATTTCACGACGAGAGTGCGTTACGCGAGCAGCAGCGCGTGTCGTTGGATGTGATGTTACGTTTTTTGGGTTTAGTGCGGGATGGGCTCACCATTACCGCCCAACCGAGCCTCAATATCCGTGATCATGTTTGGCTCAAAGCGGGTGGGCATAATCACCTGCGCATCTCGCGGATGATTCGTTCTTTGGCACTTTGCCACCAGTGCGATCTGGCGCTGGCTCTTCAGCAAGCCGTCATACACATTGGTACCGAGCAGGGCATCGTCTCGAATGCCTCGATCCAGTATTGGAGCGAGGCACATAAGGAGTAGCCTGTATTATTCGGTTATTGTTACTGGCATGCCGCAATAATAGAAAAGCCGTAAAGCCTTACGTCTGGCGTTCCTTCAACGAGACAGCCTCTTCGGCGTGATGTGGTCACTGGGTCTGTCAGTGGCTGGAAGTAGCTGAAGTGGTGGCTCGCGGGGTCATCACTATCCACGTCGGTATCTAGCTGAGATACGATCCTTTCGTGTGTTGCAGCGCTGAGTGCTTCCCATTGCTCCATGTTGCCCTTCTGTCTGTTATCTACATGCAGGTAGAGGGCGATAGGGAGCTTGATAACCTTCTTCTTTAGTGCTTTTCCCAGGCTTGTTTCATCAAGCTCGATGAGCTGATTGACGGCTTTTTGCCACGGGCGAACGAGTCGCTGTGTAGTTGTTGTGTACTCTTCACCAGGTTGACGACCATTCACAGAAGCACGAATGACTTTCAGTTCGACGAGGAAACTGGTGCTGCGATAGTCGAAAATGATATCCACTCGGCCTTTGCCGCTGGCGTCATCTGTCTGACGAGATACCTGTACTTCAGTGGCAATGTGGCCGATCTGGCTATTAAAGCCATCACTGAGCAGCGCCTTGATAAAGGTACCGTAGAGTTCCCGCTCATTGGGAATACGTGTATTGCGAATGAAATGACGCGTATCTGGATCGTCAAGCGCTTCCCCCAACGCACTGCATAATATCACCATCATATCGCGCGAAACACGTGCCCCCGTGATGTTATCCGGATTGCTGTAGTAGAGCTGCTTGGGTTGGTCTGCCATTGTTATTACCTTTTATTAATAATAAACAGCATGATACACCTTGTAGCCATATTATTCGCTCAAGGGTCTGTTTGGCGCGCTGGTTGAGTTGGCTGACGGCTACCTCTTATTTGAGGATGTCTGGAAAGGCTTCATTCAACCACTTAATAAAGTTCCGTTTGGCTTTAAATTCGCTATGTAGCTGTGTCAGCATGTGCGCGAAAGCGCTGTATTGAGCTGGCGTTTGCAGGCTCTTTTTCAGCTCTTTCAGTAATGCGATGCCTTGGCGATAGCCCTGCTTATTGGTTTGTTCTACATATAGCCGTACCAGCCGCAGGTAGAGCGGTATCTGGGCATCGGGAGAGGGCAGGGCTTTGGCTAATTGGTACAGCAAATGCGCTGATACTTTATGCTCAGCGCACAATGCTTGGGCATCGTCCAAACGACCCTCGTGCAAGTAAATTTCCAATAAGCTGTCTTTTGCCCGTTGTACTTGGTAGAAAGGCATCTTCTCCGACGGTTGGGTGATGCATTTTAATAACCAGTCACAGGCCTGTTGGCGATAATCGGTGGCTAGCTGATGTGCTTCTATTAGCGTTACTAGCTGCCGGTAATCTTCCAACTGCTGGGTATGCTGATAGATCCCCCACTGTTGCTCTGCCGCCGCGTCTGCTTCGCCGCGATGCAGCTTTAGGCGTATCTCAAGCCGGTTGCGTTCAAGCTGCCAGCGATGGTTGTTTTTTGCCTCGCACTCAGCAGCATACGTTAGCCACGCTGCCACTTGGTCCCAAGCTTCATACGCTATACACAGCTCAGCAGCCTCTAGGCAGTCCTTCTCATCGCTGATGGTTTTCTGATACAGCGCCAGTATTGCGGGCAGGTCACCGGCGGCTTGCGCACGTTTGAGTAACGGCTCGCGCAGGCGAGTCAATCGGTAGCGATCATCCCATTCCATGGTGGCTGTTTGGTTCGGCAGTTCATCCAAGGCTTGTTGCAGGCGCTCATGATAGGCATTTTGGCTCGCTTGGTTCAGCACATCCAAATAGGCATCAGGAATGGGTGGGTAGCGATCCTCTTCCCCGCCAAATGATTTTTCATAGAGGTAGTCTGCTAGTTTGTCGGCAGGCCAATCGAGCCGCTTTACGGTCTTAATATGCAAGGTGTGCAAGAGGTGTTCGCAGTGGAAACGGAAGCCGCCGGAGTCATCAATGGTTTCCAGCGCTTTATCCATGCGCGCGAGTGCGTAGTCCACCAGTGCCAGGCTTTTTACTGAGGGGAGTTGCGGCACTTGTTCGGCCAACTGTTCAATAACGGCTTCTGCCTTACTGAAATAGTGGCTCACTTGAGAATAGCGGAACAACCCACGATTGATGGGAAACGCAGCGGTGATGCGTTTTTTCAGCGCTTTATGATCCAGCACGCCAAGTGCTGCATCCGCCTTCAACGACCACTGTTGGTACAGCACAGGGTCATTTTCAATAAGCGATAACAGAGCCTCGACCAGCGAGGGTTTGTCTAACGACTCAACGTAAGCGTGAATGCGATCTGAAGTGTCGCCTTCTACCCGTTGTGCTTGCTTGGCTTGCTCTGCGCGGAACGCTAGCGCAACGGCCACGCAGTGCTTGCAGAAATCAATGCCTTCGGAGGCAGGGCAATTACAACCTCCGCTCAAACCTTGCTTGGTTAACGTCAATGTCACATGGTAAAGCTCGCTGCCCTCGACGTCAGCGCTAATGGTGGAACCGCTTTTATCCCAATGGATCACCATGCCCTGTTGGTAATATTGAACCCCTCGGGAAAAAGCCGCATCACCCGCCAACATAATCAGCTGTGAGTCTGAAATTAACGTCTCATCCATTGTCGCCACCCGACATTTCTATAGAGCTAAATGACGTATAGGTTAACATTAACTGCAGGGTAATAGCCGTCACAGAGTATGCGCTAGCAGTGAGCCAAGCAGGAGTAGTGACGTTGAATAGGGGCAGTAGCATTGCTGGGGAACCCCTCAAAACGCTATAATGGGGGATTAACTTTTCACGCCCCTTCTTCCCACATCAAATTGGGTGTTGCCGCTATGCTACGTATGGCCCAAGAAGCGCTTACGTTCGATGACGTACTTCTCGTTCCTGGCTTCTCCGATATCCTCCCCAAGGATGTCAGTCTCAAAACTCGCCTGACCCGTAATCTCTCGCTTAATATCCCGCTCGTTTCTGCTGCGATGGACACCGTGACCGAAGCGCGTCTGGCGATTGCGATGGCTCAGGAAGGCGGCATCGGCATCATTCACAAGAACATGACCATGGCCCAGCAGGCCACGGAAGTGCGCAAGGTCAAAAAGCACGAAAGCGTCATTGTTAAAGACCCGGTCACCGTTAGCCCCAAGGCCAAGCTTGAAGACCTTCTCGCCATGGCGAAAGAGAACGGCTTCTCCGGCTTCCCGGTGGTGGAAGGCGAAACGCTGGTAGGTATCGTGACCGAGCGTGACATGCGCTTCCAGCCGAACGTCGGCGACAGCGTGGCCGATATCATGACCCCGCGTGATCGGCTGGTTACCGTTAAGGAAGGCACTGACCTTGAAGCCAGCAAAGCCAAGATGCGCGAACACCGCATTGAGAAAATGCTGATTGTCGATGATGCCTTCCACCTGCGTGGCCTGGTCACCTTCCAGGATATCGAAAAAGCCCGCACCTACCCGATGGCCGCTAAAGACAGCGATGGTCGCCTGTTGGTAGGCGCCGCCGTAGGCACCGGCCCAGAAACCCCGGATCGTGTTATCGCACTGGCGGAAGCAGGCGTTGACGTGATCATTGTCGATACCGCTCACGGCCATTCTCAAGGTGTTATTGACCGCGTTAGCTGGATCAAAGAGCACTACCCGGACATTCAGGTCATCGGCGGCAACATTGCCACTGGCGCCGCTGCCAAAGCACTGGCCGAAGCGGGTGCCGACGGCGTGAAAGTGGGCATCGGCCCAGGCTCCATCTGCACCACGCGCATTGTGGCCGGTGTGGGCGTGCCGCAAATCACCGCCGTTTCCAACGTCGCCGCCGCGCTTAAAGAGTATGACATTCCGTTGATTGCTGACGGTGGCGTACGCTTCTCTGGCGACCTGGCCAAGGCTATTGCCGCTGGCGCAAGCGCTGTGATGGTCGGCGGTTTGCTGGCCGGTACCGAAGAAGCTCCGGGCGAAGTCGAGCTGTTCCAGGGGCGTACTTATAAAGCCTACCGTGGCATGGGCTCCATGGGCGCCATGGCGCAAAATCAGGGCAGCGCCGACCGCTACTTCCAGGATAAGGACGCCGGTGCCGAGAAGCTGGTGCCCGAAGGCATCGAAGGCCGCGTACCGTATAAAGGCATGATGAGCGCCATCGTTCACCAGATGATGGGCGGGCTGCGCGCCTCCATGGGCTACACCGGCTGCCGCGATATTCAGGAAATGCGCACCAAGCCGGAATTTGTCCAGATTACCGGTGCTGGTTTTAACGAATCCCACGTTCACGACGTGCAGATCACCAAAGAAGCTCCCAACTACCGGGTGAGCTAACCAGCGCTTTAAGTAACACGGCGGCGGGCATTGCTCCGCCGCTTGCTTTTCGGCCTTACCAGCAGCACCTCCACTGCTTACTCGAGATACCGCCATGAATGATATCCACGCTCACAAAATCCTGATTCTCGACTTCGGCTCGCAGTACACCCAGTTGATCGCCCGCCGGGTACGCGAAATTGGCGTATTTTCTGAGGTTCGCGCCTTCGACATCACCGAAGAAGAGATCCGCGAGTACAACCCTAACGGCATCATCCTGGCCGGCGGCCCCGAGTCCGTGACCGAGCTGGATTCCCCGCGTGCGCCGCAGTGCGTGTTCGAAATGGGCCTGCCCGTGTTTGGCGTTTGCTACGGCATGCAGACCATGGCCGAGCAGTTGGGCGGTAAGGTGGAAGGCTCCAACAAGAGCGAGTTTGGCTACGCGCAAATCCGCATCGACGCTGAAAACGCACTCTTCAAAGACATCAAAGACCACGTAGACACCGCGACCGGAAAAGCCCTGCTGGACGTATGGATGAGCCACGGCGACAAGGTAGCCCAAGCGCCTGCCGAGTTCACCATTACCGCTTCCACACCCAGTTGCCCGATTGCGGCGATGGTCTGGGAAGAGAAGCAGTTCTACGGCGTACAGTTCCACCCGGAAGTGACCCACACCCTGCAAGGCCAGCGGATTCTTGAGCACTTCGTGCTGGATATCTGTAAAGCTGAAAAACGCTGGACGCCTGCACAAATCATCGAAGACCAGGTACAGCGCGTACGCGAGCAAGTGGGCGACCGCCACGTACTGCTCGGCCTTTCCGGCGGTGTGGACTCTTCCGTAGTCGCCGCACTGCTGCACAAAGCGATTGGCGACCAGCTGACCTGCGTATTCGTGGACAACGGCCTGCTGCGTAAAGACGAAGGCAACCAGGTCATGGAAACCTTCGCCAAGCACATGGGCGTTAAGGTCATCCGCGTAGACGCTGAAGACCTGTTCCTGGGCAAGCTGAAAGGCGAGAAAGACCCGGAAGCCAAGCGCAAAATCATCGGCAACACCTTCATCGACGTGTTCGATGAAGAAGCCAGCAAGATTGAAGGCGTCGAGTTCCTGGCCCAGGGCACTATCTACCCGGACGTGATCGAATCCGCCGCCTCCAAAACCGGCAAGGCGCACGTGATCAAATCCCACCACAACGTGGGTGGCCTGCCGGAAACCATGAAGCTCAAGCTGGTTGAGCCGCTGCGCGAACTGTTCAAAGACGAAGTGCGCAAGCTTGGCCTGGAGCTCGGCCTGCCCTACGACATGGTCTACCGCCACCCCTTCCCAGGGCCGGGCTTGGGCGTGCGTATTCTGGGTGAAGTGAAGAAAGAGTACGCCGACATCCTCCGCGAAGCCGACGCCATCTTCATCGAAGAACTGCGCGCCGCTGGCTGGTACGAGAAAACCAGCCAGGCATTCGCCGTATTCCTGCCGGTTAAATCGGTAGGCGTAGTAGGCGACGGCCGCCGTTACGAATGGGTCATCGCTATCCGTGCGGTAGAAACCATCGACTTCATGACCGCCCGCTGGGCGCACCTGCCTTATGAGCTGCTGGAGACTGTCTCCAACCGGATTATCAATGAGCTGGGTGGGGTGTCTCGGGTTACTTATGATGTCTCCAGCAAGCCGCCTGCTACTATTGAGTGGGAGTGATTGCAAGTTAAGCACTGCCCGGTACTGACGAGTAGCAAGTTGATATTAAGCCCATATTTTTATGGGCTTTTTTGTTTTTATGTTTAGCACCACTGTCTAGCAACTTTTGGCAAAGAGAAGCACCGCTGGAGCGTGGTATCAAAGTTGGTATGCTCATGTAATGAATCACAAGCTACGAAACCTAAACAGCCGTCTGATATAACGGCTCGAAGGTTTAAGAAAGGAAGAGGCATCGACATTCGATGCACTTATCATGATGTGAAGTTGGCTACCTTCTATATTTCATATGGAAAATACGCTGAAGCAAATAATCGGCAATTTTCAGTATTGGGTTTTGACATCATTGAGGATAAAAAAAAGAAATGGCTGGCGATATGGAATGCTTTGACGACCTTCCAAAGCGTGCCTCTAATCATGTCACGGAGGAGAAGGCAGAGACGGCATTTCAGAAATGCCTAACAGAGAGTGGTCGCTTTATCCTTCAGCGTGCTGACCGCAAGGACTATGGTACAGACTGCGAGATCGAAATTGTCGAGGATGGGAGAGCCACCAACATTAGGATCCACGTTCAGCTTAAGGGCACCGAGCGTGCACTGAATGCGGACGGCTCTCTCAGCGTTGAAGTTAGTCGCACAAACCTGAATTACCTACTGATGCATCCGCATAGCTTTTATGCTGCCTATCACGTCCCAACGGCGACGCTGCGCATCTGCCTTGCTGAGACTGTTCTCCGTAAATACGAGCATGCTGGAAAGAACTGGATCCAGCAGCAATCACTTACAGTCAGCTTTACGGAAGCTCTGACGACAGAACGATTAGCGCGTCTTGCTGAATTGTCCAGTTCTGCAACTCGAGCGGCACGTAATCGTCGCGTTGAACAGGCACGGGCGGCCCCAGGAGATTTGATTGGTCTCCTTCGCCGAGTTGTACCGGAGGTTCATGTTCCTGATGATCCAGACTCAGCTCGACAACTCTTGGAACACCTATATGACCAGGATGCTGATGAGGAAATTAGTGCCGCCTTTGACCGATTCATGGCCGTGCTTGGATCAGAAGACGATGCCATGGGATACGCTTATATGTCCGAAATTAACTTGGGCATGTCTGAGAGAAGCCAGTTTCCTGAGCGGATCGAAGCAGCAGTGATCCATTTTAAGAAACAGCTTAGTGCGGGACGCTATGAGCGGGGTGGCCTGCATTACACGATCGGGAATGCCTACTCGGCGCTCGGCCGAGAGGATGACGCCACAGTGGCCTATAAGGCAGCATTGCTTGAACCTGCATTCGCAAATTCGTCAAGACTGGCATCCCAAGGCCATAAGAATCTCGGGACGAGCTTTGAACGGCTCGGAGATGAGGTGCGAGCAGTTAAGCACTATCGCGAAGCTTTGCGGATGAACCCTCTCCTTCCTGAAGCCCATTATGCCTTGGCCCAATTCTACGTGCGTGAGGGCGAGTGGAAGAGCGCTCTTGAGCATCTGGATCAGGCCGTCTTCACAGATCCTATATACGCTAAAGCAGCTGGAGTTGCGGGTTGGCGAGCTAACGTGCTTTTCAACATGGGAGAGGGGAGTGCTGCGTTCCGCGAAATCAACAGTCTTCTAGCACAAGCTGACCGCGAGCCATGGGTTTGGCCATTTTTCGCACGACTGGTATCTAGTTTCGGTAGGGCTACGGCTGAGAATGCGCGTCAGGCGCAGGGTTTCTGGTATCGCTATGTAGACGCTCACCCCGATACATCCGGAGGCCGTCGCGAGATGTTATTGGCGACCTTATATTTGCGGGCAGAAGGAAAAGATATAGGCCAAACCTACACGGAGTTTCTGGATAAGTTTGTTAGGCATATTAAGCACATTGATAACACGGAAGAAGCCGCGTTTTTGTGGGATCGCCTCGGACACTGGGCGCAGGATGAGGGCAACTGGCTACAAGCGGAGCGCTGTTTTCGGAGGGCCTACGATATGGCTGGCGGGCACTACGGTTACTGTCTAGGAACCGCTCTTAACTTTCTTGGACGATTTGAAGAGAGTCTGCCGATCCTGCTCGAGCAGGCAGAACATATCCAACCCGATGCAATGAGCTGGTTTCAGCTTGGTGCGGCGTATGGTGATCTTGGACAATCCGAGCAAGTCATTGAATCCTATAAGAAAGCGCTCAATCTTGATTCCGACTACGACTTGGCGATGTTCAATCTAGGTGGTGCCTACTGGAATAATGGGGACATAATTGAAGCTTTGGAGGTTTGGCGGACGGCGATTGAGCGTTTTCCAGACCATGAGCTTACTGCCAAACTCCAACATGATTTCCCGCAGTTCTTTCCTAGGGACGCCAACTAGTTTTTTATCCGTATACAACTTTTTACAGGCAACCTCCTCCAGATTATTTGGTCTTGTTTGTACGGACTGAATATTCTCTTCCTTCTCTCTCTGCACTTTATTTCCTATCTGAATCAACTCCCTGACTATCCCATGAGCCGAATATGAATCATAATCGGCTCATAATATGATCTGAATAGGTGTGGCAATCGGCTCATGTATATCTGGAAACAGCAATATTGGCCGCATTTTGAGTGGGACGGATCCGTTCTTCGGCCTTCGTTGGATGCTGTGCGTCTACTGCAGGGCTGGGTGTTGGGTAAAACCGAGGCGGCCCACGGCCAGGCCGATCTGGACGTGGAGATGGATACTCTGATCCAGAATGCTATTCGTACCAGCGAAATCGAAGGAGAGTGTCTGGACGTTGGCTCTGTGAGGTCTTCCGTTGCTCGCCAGTTGGGTTTAGAGCAGGCCGGTATCTCTGCCAGAACAACGCCAGAATCGGAGGCGCTGGTCGAGCTATTGCTGCAATCCACGCATCAGTTGGATAAGCCGCTCTCCCGTGAACAGTTGTGCCTCTGGCAATCCATGCTTTTTGTGCAGGGCTCCGGCGTGCTTGGCAATGTACGTGTAGGCGAGCTGCGTGGCGACCACCCTATGCAAGTGGTGTCGGGGCGGCTTAATCGGCCTACTGTTCATTTTGAAGCACCGCCCCGTGGGCAGTTGGAGGCTGAGCTGGATGCATTTATTACTTGGTTCAACCATCCACCACCGGGACTTGATGGGCTGGTTCGCGCTGGCATAACCCATCTATGGTTGATTACCTTGCACCCCTTTGATGATGGTAATGGGCGCGTTACCCGCGCGGTGACAGATCGTGCGCTGGCACAAGCAGAGCAACAATCCGTTCGCTTCTATTCTTTGAGCGCAGCCATCATGGCGCGCCGCAATGCTTACTACGAGCAACTTGAAAGCGCTCAGAAAGGCAGTCTCGATATTACGCCGTGGTTGTTGTGGTTTCTGGATACGCTGAAAGAGGCGCTTGAGCAGGCGCTGTTAAGGATCGACCGTGTGTTAATGAAAGCCACCTTCTGGCAGCGACATGCCACCACCGTGCTGAATGAACGGCAAATTAAGCTGCTGAACCGCTTATTGGATACAGCGGGGGAGGAGTTTGCGCAGGGCATCAATGCTCGTAAGTACCAATCGTTGGCAAAAGTGAGTAAAGCCACCGCCACGCGGGATTTGGCAGAGCTGCTGGAAAAAGGCTGCCTTTTCAAACTACCCGGCGGCGGGCGCAGTACGCGCTATACGGTGTTACTTGAGCGAACAGTGGACGGCACCTTGTAGTGGCGATCTTTGCCATTTAAGTCTTGATTGCCACTGAAGTGGAAAGTATGCAGGTCGTTATGCCATGGGATGTGCATAAGGTATTTGTTGTTGAGGTTTATAAAACTCCTGATAAAGTCACTATAAGTGACTTTTTTTGGTATTTATTAAACCAAAGTCATTGTGCTGGTTTATAGAAAGTGTATTTTAGTCACCATGAGTGATCAAAATGATGGAAAATTAAACCGCCTGCTGACTGGGCTAAGCGATACCGGCGTGGTTTCCAGCCGGTGGTTAAGAGCGCATGGCTATTACAGTAGCTTGTTGGCCCGTTATGTCGGCAGCGGTTGGCTGGTCTCCCCGGCGCGTGGTGTGTACATGCGCAAAGGAGGTTCCCTCCATTGGGAAGGGGTAGTACGAGCGCTACAACAGATGGAAGGTCTGTCGCTGCATATAGGTGGGCGCTTTGCCTTGGCTTGGCTTGGGCATGAGCATTACTTGCGCTTGGGCGAAGCTGAAGTGGTCACGCTCTATGGGCCAGATCGTATGCCAGGGTGGGTGCACAAGCTGCCGTTGGTAGAGCGCATTGAATACTGCGGTAAAGGGCCTTTCGACCTGCCAGAAATTCCATTCACTGATGAAACGACGGGACAGGCATTGCTGGACCAGGGGTTGGAGCAAAGAGAAGCACTACCCAGCGGGATGCTGATGTTTTCGACTCCGGAGCGCGCCATGCTGGAGTTATGTGATGAGGCGTCTGATGCTGGGGGGGTCTATGAAGTGGACGCATTAATGCAGGCCATGGCCACTCTACGCCCTCGGCGGCTTGAAATGCTGTTGCGCCATTGTCACAGCATCAAGGCCAAGCGTCTGTTTCTCGCGCTGGCCGAGCGTCATGGGCACGCCTGGTTTTCGCACCTATCGATTGAGGGTGTGAATCTCGGTCGTGGTAAGCGTTCGCTTGTTCCTGGCGGCCGCCTGCATCCCACGTATCACATCGTCCTGCCGGGAGACCTTGATGAGCAGTTGGGATAAACGCTACAGCGACCGTGTGCAATTGCTGGTAGATATCCTGCCGGTGCTGGCAAAGGAAACTCGGTTTGCACTAAAGGGCGGCACCGCCATCAACTTGTTTGAGCATGATCTCCCCAGGCTGTCAGTGGACATCGACTTGACCTGGCTGCCTGTGCAGAATTTTGAGACAGGCGTGGCGGACATTGCCGCGGCATTAGAGCAGTTGGCGGAGACCTTGCGTGCCCGCCCTTTGCAATTACAAGTGCAAACATCGGGTGGCGCGAACACAGGAGGAATCACACGCTTAATTTGCAGCCGTGGCCGGGCGCGTGTGCAGATTGAAACTACCCCAGTGATGCGTGGCACAGTACACCCGGTTCGAACGATGGTAGTCCAACCGGCAGTCGAACAGGCCTTCGGATTTGCAACAACACAGGTGCTCGATTTTGCCGATCTCTACGCTGGAAAACTGGCGGCGGCCTTGTCTCGTCAACATCCCCGGGATCTGTTCGACATTGGCTTGCTGCTGGAAGATGAACGGCCCGATGCGACATTATGGCGAACCTTTCTGGTGTATCTAACGTGTAGCCCTAAACCGGCCTGGGAACTTCTGGCTCCCCGTGAACCAGTGGATTTTGAGACGCTCTTCGATGCCCATTTCAAGGGAATGACCGCCAAGCCGGTGACGGCGGCGCAATTGCTGGAGAGCAGAGCACAGTTACTGCTATGGATTTCCAAAAAGCTGGATAAGCCGTCATGTGACTTTCTATGGTCCGTTGAAAATGAGCAGCCTGATTTTGAATTGATCCATTTAGAAGGCGCGTCAGCACTGCCAGGGGTAGGGCGAAAGCTGCAAAACCTTACTCGCCGCTCGAAAGCCAAGCGCCAGGCGGATAGCCATGAACTTGAGCAGACCCTGGCACGGATAGTATCTGATGTGTGAAGGGACGCGCTCCGCCCAGCCCGCTATGTGCTTTACTATCTACACCTGTTATTCACGGAGGAAGCATCCATGGCCATAGGCGGCTTGATTGGATTGCTGGATGACATTGCCGCCCTGGCGAAGTTGTCCGCAGCATCATTGGACGATGTGAGTGCTGCCGCCGGGCGTGCGACGGCTAAGGCGGCCGGGGTGGTGGTGGATGATACGGCGGTAACGCCGCAGTATTTGCAAGGAGTGGCAGCGGAGCGTGAATTGGCGATTGTGAAGAAAATCGCATTGGGGTCGATCCGCAACAAGCTGATTTTTATCCTGCCGGTGGCGCTGCTGTTGAATCACTTTTTGCCCGCGCTATTGCCGATCATCCTGATGGTGGGCGGCACCTACTTGGCCTTTGAGGGCGCGGAGAAGGTCTGGCACAAGCTCTCTGGCAAGCATGACGACGATAAGCCAGCGGTAGAGAAGGGGCCGGAAGCTGAGAAAAAGATCGTGAGTGGTGCCGTTCGCACCGACCTGATTCTTTCCGCTGAAATCATGGTGATCGCGCTTTCTACTGTTTCCCATCAAGGGTTCTGGTCACAGCTGGCGAGCCTGGTGGTGGTCGCGTTTGTCATCACTATCCTGGTGTATGGCGTGGTGGCGCTGTTGGTCAGGATGGATGATGTCGGCCTAAAGCTCGCCCAGCGGGAGAGTCCGGGAATGCAGAAACTGGGCCGTGGGCTGGTGACGGCCATGCCCAAGGTGCTAGCGGCCATCGCCGTGGTGGGAACCATCGCCATGCTCTGGGTGGGTGGGCATATTTTGATGGTCAATCTGGGGGCCGAGGGAACGGGTTGGTTCAATGCCCCCTATGAGTGGGTGCACCACATTGAGCATGGCATTAGCGAGGCAACCGGTGCCTTGGGCGGCCTGCTGGGCTGGAGCTTCAATACGCTGTGCTCAGCGGTGATTGGCTTTTTAGTAGGCTCGGTGGTGGTGGGTGTGCTGCACCTCGTTCCCTTCAAGAAGGCGCATTCGGCATAGGTGGGCCGCGACGGGCGTACCAGAGAACCAAGAGTTTAGTTATAAACGCTTTCACAGTTGTCGCGATACAACGGGGCATCGGTGCCCAACGCCAGTCGCTTGGTGTTGCTATTGTAGTAGAAGCGACCGGACTCGGCGCCTGAAAGCGCATAGTCGCCGCACACCCCATACCCCTTGTTGACAGTCGCCAGGTTGGAAATTTCGGCCGGTGCTTGGCTATTAAGACGCTCCGAAATCGTCTCGGCGATGTGGGCATCACGCTGGGCCTCGGAATAGGCCTGGCCACCGAATATCAGGCCCGCAACGACGAAAATGGCGACGACGGGAATCCATAGGTTATGCATAGCGTGTCCAGTGAAAGAATATAAACGTGCATGAAGTCTGCAGAAAACTATTTAGCGGGATAATAACTTTATCAGATTTGCGCAGAAAACCCCGTACTTTTAGTGCGGGGATGTTGAGCGCGTCGTATGACTACCTAAATTCATCAAGCCCAACGCAGCCAGCATCTTTTTCAGTTGAAGAGTCGGCTTTCACTATGAATTTTTCTAAACTTCCCATGAAATAAGACCATTTTTATTCATCTTTGTACTCCTGTATAAAATCCCCAGCACTCTTCGTTATAGAGCCTGTCAGCTTCTCATGAATAAGGCTGTCAGGCTTAAAAGCTGTGAAGCCGCCCGATTTATAAATATTGGGCCGTTTCGCAGAAGCGAAGAACCGGTTCGATTTTTTACTATTGGAGGCGAGATGATGAATAACGACGTCGCATTTACTATCAAGCGTATCGGCTTCGATGAGAATTATCGTCCGTCGGACAATACGCGTATCACGACCAACTTTGCCAATTTGGCCCGGGGCGAAAGGCGGCGCGAGAACCTCCGCAATACGCTGGAAATGATCAATAACCGTTTCAATGCCCTGGTGCATTGGGATAACCCCGAAGGGCGTCGTTATTGCGTCGAACTCGACATCATTTCCGTGAGTATGGAGGTTGGCGCAAGGGGCCATGAAGCGCCTTTTCAAATCATCGAGATACTCAAAACCAGTTTTCTGGACAAGCAAACCGGCAAACGCATCGACGGTATCGTAGGGAACAACTTTTCATCCTATGTCCGAGATTACGACTTTAGCGTGCGGCTTTTAGAGCATAACAAGCACCAGTCGACCTTCAGTATTCCGGATGATTTTGGTGTTCTGCACGGCAACTTGTTTAAAAGCTTCGTGGATTCACCCGTTTACAAAGAGCATTTCGGGAAGCCTCCCGTCATATGCTTGAGCGTATCGGATAACAAGGTCTATCACCGAACCGATAATCAGCATCCCGTATTGGGGGTTGAATATCAGCCGAACGAGTCTTCGCTGACCGAGCAGTACTTCAAGAAGATGGGGCTTCAGGTTCGCTACTTTATGCCTGCCAACAGTGCTGCCCCGCTGGCGTTTTATTTTTCTGGCGACCTGCTCAACGATTACACCAACCTTGAGCTTGCCGGCACCATTAGCACCATGGAGTCTTTTCAGAAGATTTACCGGCCTGAGATCTACAACGCCAATGCGGTTGCCGGAAATGTTTATCAGCCCAACTTGAAGAACTCGGATCATTCGCTCACTCAAATCGTTTACGACCGAGAAGAACGTAGCCAATTGGCCGCCGAGCAGGGGAAATTTGCTGAAGAGAATTTCATTAAACCCTATCAGGCGATGCTTGAGCAGTGGTCTTCCAACAGCTCGCTTTAACCTAATCAAATGCACGGGATGATGACTCATGAGTAAACGCTTACCCACTTCGACGGCGGGCAGCCTGCCCAAACCCTCCTGGCTTGCCGAGCCCGAAACCCTTTGGTCGCCCTGGAAATTGCAAGACGAGGCGTTGATTGAAGGTAAACAGGATGCGCTGCGCGTGTCGCTGCAGGAACAGCAGCAAGCCGGTATCGATATCGTCAGCGATGGCGAACAAACGCGTCAACATTTCGTGACAACCTTTATCGAGCATCTTAGCGGCGTCGATTTTGAAAAGCGCAAAACCGTGAGAATTCGCAATCGCTACGATGCGAGCGTGCCGACGGTTGTGGGCGAGATCAACCGCCATAAGCCAGTTTTCGTCGAAGATGCCAGGTTTTTGCGCGAGCAAACCCGCCAACCCATCAAATGGGCGCTACCGGGCCCGATGACCATGATCGACACGCTGTATGACGATCACTATAAAAGTCGTGAGAAGCTGGCGTGGGAGTTCGCGAAAGCGCTCAATCAGGAGGCTCGGGAACTGGAGGCAGCAGGCATCGATATTATTCAGTTCGACGAACCTGCGTTCAACGTGTTTTTCGATGAGGTGAATGACTGGGGAATCGCCGCCTTGGAAAGAGCCATTGAAGGGCTCAAATGCGAAACGGCTGTCCATATCTGTTATGGCTACGGCATTAAAGCCAATACGGATTGGAAAAAGACGCTGGGATCGGAGTGGAGGCAATATGAAGAAGTCTTCCCCCGGCTGCAAAAATCCAACATCGATATTGTTTCGCTGGAGTGCCAGAACTCCCACGTGCCCATCGAGCTGATCGAACTTCTGCGCGGCAAGAAGGTGATGCTGGGTGCCATCGACGTCGCCACCAACACCATCGAAACGCCGGAAGAGGTCGCCGCAACGCTTAGAAAAGCACTTCAGTTCGTTGATGCCGACAAGCTCTACCCCTGCACCAACTGTGGCATGGCGCCGCTTTCCCGCTCGGTTGCGCGAGGCAAGCTCTGTGCCTTGAGTGCCGGGGCGGAGATCGTTCGAAAAGAACTTTGAATCCATCCCAAGTGGTTTAATCGGTGGCAGTCGTTTTAGGTTAGCGCAGCAACGCCAAATTCTCATCTATACGCCGTTGGATCATCTGCAGCGTCGGGCGCGTAATGGCTTGCGGTAATAAATGATCAGCGATAGCGGAAAACTGGCTGGCGACCTCGTTAATAGTGTCGATGATGCGGTGGGCTGTTTGCGCTGAGATTTCGGCCTCCTCGGCAAGCGCTAACAGCGCGGCGCGATTGATCGCAAGTGCTTCGCCCATCACATCCATCTGATGATAGCCGCCCGGGCCTTCGCAGAAGGTCGCGTCATACGCCGGCGCGAGTTGCCACTGGCCCGTCGATGACATCAAATAGGCGACGTTCTTGGGATGATCGTCCCGGTTGTTGAACGCGACGTTGAAAACGGCACGTTCGAAGGCGAGGATCATTTCACGTACATCGTTGGTACACAACTGAGTGGCTCGCAAGAAGTTGACGTAGTCCAATTCACCTGGCGCACGGTAGTCTGCACCGGTAAAGGCAGCGAGACTTTGCATGGGCACGCGCAAGCCGTTCTGGCGATCAAAGCGCTGGCTGGCAAAGGCGGCTTGCCCATCTGGAAGGGTGAAATGCTGCGTGGCGGGCGTGGCAATACCGCACCGCCGCAGGCATTCGGCGTAAACCGTTTCGATCGCGCACACTTCGGGGTGTTCGTCTCGGGCCGGAAACTTGACCAGCCATGCCTCAAGTCCTGGTGCGGTGGCAGTCGTGAAGCTGCCGGTGTGCACATCGCGATAGATCAGTGCCTTGGGTCTGGCGCCTTGCGGCGAACCTCCCACCTGCAGCAACCGCTGCAGAAATTCCCCATCGTGCCCCTGAAACACGTCCTGTATATCGGCGGCCAATTGATTAAGCGAGAGATGCTCTTGCGTGGCTTGCCCCTCGGATGCGACAGGTTCAAACGACATCGCACCCATGGCGTTGCTGCCAATATAGGCTAGCCGCTCTAACGGCCCGATACGTGCCGTATTGAGCCCCCTCCGCCTGAAAATCCGGTCCATCAGCAGCATGCCCCATCCATCGGGCAGGGCGTCATATACCGGTCCCGGTAGGCCTAACTGATGAGCCGGAAAATCCTGACGTAGCCTGGGGCCTTCAAGCGGCAAAGTGAAGGCCGAAAGCTCCAGGCCGTGCTGCCTGGCTTCTTCGCTGTATTCGAATAGGATGCGTGGGCGGCCAGTGAGGGCGGTCGTCGACACCAGCGAGCCCCATAACCATCGCTCGCCCCAGCCTTCGTAGAACACATCGATTCGTTCAAGCATTGCGAGATTTCCTTTTGATGCGCTGGCGGCGTGTGCTTTCCTCGTAGCGGCGAATATCGTCAATGCTCTCTAGTTTTGGCATAAACAGCGCCTCAAGCTCTTTGGCTCGCCCTAACACCATGGCCACGCGTACCAGGTTCTCGAAACCCACGTTACGCCCGGCTTCCAGGTTGGAGACGGTATTGATGCCAATGCCCGCGCGGCCAGCTACCTCCGCCTGAGTCATCTGCTGTGCCAGCCGCTCCTGGCGCAGGCGCTCACAGAGTCTCTTAACGATCTCTTTGGGTTTGCTGAGGCTTAAATCCAGCATAATGTGGATAATCACTGTTTAAGGAAGTTAGTGCCCAAAATTATAGAATTATAAAGTCGTTCCTACAAATTTATTAATTCCATTATTTTGTAGATTAAGGTCAATAAAAGCTAATAAAGAATTAAATAATGGATTTATGGTCATGATGAGAAGAGGCTGTATCCGGTTTTTCGCCGCTTTAAATGGGAGTGACGGCTGCGTATTTTATCCTCTGAGCCGAATATAAACCTTAATCGGCTCATAAATTGATCCAAATAAGCGGGTGATTGGCTCATGGTCATCTGGCAGCGGTGTTACTGCTGTGCTGAATGAATGTCAGGCCAAGGTGCTTAATTGCTTGCTGGGTAGTGTGTGAGGAGTTTGTGCAGGGTATTAGCGCCCCTGTCACTGCAGATAAATGCCAACGTGAGCACTAAACAATAAATATCCAGCCTGGCCCGTAGGGGGCGTTTAAGCGCCAAAATGATAGGAAAAACGTGTAAAATCACCTTGAAAATGGGCACTTATTCTCAGGCTATGAGATTTCGTAAGCTCCCCCCTAAACCACCCTGATGTTAACAGTATAATAAGCGTAAGCTGGGCTAATGAATCTATGACACGCCATCAAAACCAAAGCAATCCTGCAAGTGAAAGCGCTGATCTTCCCCCAAGTGAAGGAGCTTTAAAAAACGAAGATGTACCTGATGCAATGCCACCGAGCGTAGGAAACAGCGTCGTAGAGAAATACTCTGAAGATTCCGGCAAGCGTCAACTTATGGGGTTTGCGCTGATAGTGATGCGCTTTACGGCGTTATCCATGGCGATCTTTCAGCTTTATACGGCGGTCACCGGGCCTGTCAATACTCAGAACGCGGTGCATCTTTTGTTTGCCCTACCGCTAATATTTTTAGCCTACAGCTGCCGGGTGCGCGATACGCATCGCATCCCGTGGTACGACGTTGTCCCGATTATATTGAGCGCGGCGGTCAGCGCTCATTACGCCATTCACTTTGATCGCATTATCTACCAGATGGGCTATTTGATGCCCACCACGCTTGATATCATCTTTGGCATTTCGGCTATTTTGCTGCTGCTTGAAGCGTGCCGTCGGGCCATTGGCTTGGCGTTTCCCTTACTGGTGCTGGTCGCGCTGGCCTACGCTGCTTTTGGCCAGTACCTGCCGGGTGTATGGGGCCACGGCGGCTTCCGCTGGGACGACCTGATCGCGACGTTTTATATGGGGCCTACCGGAATCTACGGTAGCCTGATGCGCACCTCTTCGACAGTGATCGTAATCTTCATCATGTTTGGTGCGTTGCTCGTTACCACCGGCGGCGGCGAAACGTTTATGCGGCTTTCTAACGCCGCCACTGGCCGCATGGCAGGTGGGCCTGCTAAGGCGGCCACGTTGTGCAGCGCAATGTTCGGCAGTATCAGTGGCAGCACCGCCGCCAATGTGGCCACTACCGGTATTTTCACCATTCCCTTGATGAAGAAAAATGGTTTCAGCCCCCGGTTTGCTGCGGCCACTGAGGCTTCCGCCTCGACGGGCGGCCAGATTTTACCGCCGATTATGGGAGCGGCGGCGTTTGTAATGGCGGATGTGATTTCGACGAGTTACTTGGAAATCATCAGTGCTGCACTGATTCCGGCGCTGTTGTTTTACCTTGCTATTTGGATGAGCGTGCACTTTGAGGCCAAGCGTTTGGGATTGAACCCAATCCCCAAATCGGAGCGCCCAACGCTGCGTGAAGGGCTGTTCAATATCGAGACGCTCGTGCTGCCGCTGGTGGTGTTAATCAGTATGCTGATGATGCGCTACACGCCTACCACAGCGGCGGTTTCTGCCTACTTTACCGCTCTGGCGCTTTACCTGGTATCGCCGCGTAGCCCTGGTTCGTTCATTGAACGCTTGAAGTCTCTTCCTGCGGCGTTGGAAGCGGGCGCGATGACCGCGGCCATGATTGCGGTCATCGTCGGTAGCGTAGCGATCATTGCTTCCGTAATCAGCCTGACCGGCTTGGGCCTGAAGGTGTCGTCGTTGATCTTGCTGGTTGGCGGTGGTGATGTGCTGGTTACGTTGCTGCTTGCCATGGTGGTGGCCATTATTCTTGGAATGGGCCTGCCTACCGTGGCGGCCTATATGTTGGCTGCCTCGGTTGTGGCTGCGGCCTTTGTCGAGGCTGGCTTGCCAAGCCTTTCATCGCATCTTTTTATACTCTACTTCGCCATTCTTTCCGGTGTGACGCCGCCGGTGGCATTGGCTGCTTATATCGGCAGTGCCATCGCGGGTGCTCACTGGTTCCGTACAGCACTTACGGCTACCAAAATATCCTTGGGCGGTTTCTTGATTCCCTTCATGTTTATTTACCACCCGCCGCTGCTGGGTAATGGCACGCTTTTAGAGATTGCCATGGCGGTGGGGTCGGGGGTCCTCGGAATTATTGCGCTTGCCGCTTCGACCATCGGTTACTTCCTGCGGCCCTGTTCCTGGCTGGAGCGTGGCCTATTGCTGGGAGCCGCACTAATGTTGATCAGTGGTCAGGCAATTACCGATGTTGTTGGGGTCGTGCTAATTGCCATACTCTTGGTTTGGCAGTTTTTTCAGCAAAAGACCCATGGTTCCATTCACCCGGCAAGTGACGGAGAGCATCGTCAATAAACCTGGGAGTGGAACGGTGTGGCTCTGATGTGGCTTCACCGTCTGTTCAAATAGAGAAACTGAGCTTTGCCTCATTACGCCAATAACAGCTTTGCACGCTGTATATAACAGTAAAATAAGGAGAACATGCATGACACGCCGCTTACCCCTTACTCGATATGCTTCGTCGTTGGCATCAACGCTGCTGGCCGCTTCACTGGCGGCCCCCGCGATGGCTAGCGAAGCGGTCAGCATTGGTGTAGCACCGGCTGCTTCCGGTTGGTACTTCGGTTACTCGGAGTTATCACGTTTGATCAGCGCCGGCTCCCCGGTGGAAATCTCTGTTCGAGAGACGGGTGGTTCTCGTGAAAACACTATCCGCTTGGGCCGTGGTGAGATCGATTTAGCCTTGGTGGATGCTTCGGGTGCCTACGAAGCGTACAACGGGGAAGGCCGCTACGAGAACAATGCCATTGACCAGATGCGCATGATGTTATGGGTGGCGCCGTCGACGATGCACTGGGCTGTACGCCAGGATAGCGGCATTGAAACGTTTGCTGACCTCGATGGCGAACGCTTTAACCCCAGCAGTATCGGTGGCGGTGGTGAATACATCACTGAGCTGGTGTTTGATGCGCTGGATATAACGCCAGATTACCAGCGAATGAGCATGGGTGATGCGGCCGATGCAGTGGTAGACGGGCGCATTATCGGCTTCAGCTATAACGGTATTCCGCCTATCCCTGCTTTCACAGAAGTGCACTCCTCTCGGCCGCTGCACATCCTGTCGTTCGACGACGAGCAAATAGAGAAGGCTACCGAAGCGCTGCCTTTCTTGTCTCGCGCAGTGATCCCGGCCGGTACCTACCGCGACGTGGAAGAAGCCACTACGCTGGGTTCTTACATTGGTATTGCGGCGACCGATGAATTGTCGGAAGAAGCCGCTTATGAAATCACTCGCGCCTACTGGGAAAATGTCGAGAACCTGGGCCGCACGTTCTCACCTGCTGAGGGCATGACCGCTGAAGTATCGGTCGAGAACACCGCCACGCCGTTACACGCGGGCGCGCTTCGTTACTACCGCGAAATCGGTATCGAAGTACCTGAGGAGTTGGTGCCGCCTGAAGCAGAATAACCCTCTTGGGGATTAACGCTCGAAGAAGCGCAATGCTATAAATCGATTGCGCTTCGCCAAGCCCGTACGTTCTCATGGAAAAAGTATTATCGAAAAGGACCATTCGTGAATTCACGAATGGTCCTTTTTATTGCCAAGAGCTATCGATAACGCACAAGGCATTAACGCTTTGAGCCTCTTCAACCCTATGCACAATAACTGCGTTAGTAAGCGCTCTGAAAACAGTGCTTGCTGCCTTCCAATACTGCAACGTCACCGCAGAAGGCGAGTGGCTTCATACCGTGACGACCAGTAAGTAGCCGAACAACTGATCAGGAGGAATGCCTTCTACTCTTCCAACTGACGATTCGCCGCCCTAACGAAAGTGGTGGGAGATTGGCCAAGCACCTTACGAAACATGCTGGAGAAAGCGGCTGGGCTGTCGTAGCCGAGTTCCAGCGCGGTACGAGTAACGGAACTACCGGACAGCAGCCTGGGAAGGGCGGCCATCAGGCAGGCCTGTTGACGCCATACGGCAAAGGACATGCCGGTCTGCTGACGGAACAGGCGATTGAAGGTGCGCTGGCTGCGATGCATCTGCTGGGCCCAGTCCTCGGGAGGGCTGTGAATATGTGGCTGGCCGAGAAACGCTCGGCACAGGCTGGCTAGTTGAGGGTCGTGGGGCAGGGGCGCAAATAGCGGCAGGGCCTGAGCCTGTTGCAGTTCGTATAGGAGTAGTTGCGCCAGGGCGCCGTCGCGGCCATTTTCATCATAGAGCGCGGGTAGATGGGCGGAAGCCAGCAGCAGGTGATGCAACAGAGGCGTCACGACCAGCACCTCACAACTGCAAGTCGTGCGTGGCGCGACGCGGGGCTCGATATACAGACTTCGGGTGCTCACCCCGTTCATACGTACCTGGTGGCGCTTGCCCGCAGGCAGCCAGACTCCGCTATAGGGCGGCACCATCCAGGTGCCGTCATCCGTATTGACTTCCATCACGCCTGTCATGCCATAGAGAAACTGGGCGCGGCGATGGGCATGAAAGTCAAGAAGCGTACCGGGGCTGTAGTCAGTGCCGATGGCCACTATGGGCCGTGCCACGTGATCCACGTCGGATAAAGGAGTATTGAGCATAATCGTTATTCTGGCCGAAATGCGATGATTATTGTCCAAAAATCGAAGGTCAGCCAGTTCTAGTCGGCATATTCTCCCTGCTGTTGAATTTCATCAGGAGAGTGGCGGTGTATAGCGTATTACTTCTTTGTGGCGGTTTGGCGGGCGTCACCACTGTGTTGTTCGGTTTCGGTGGTGGGTTTGTAGTAGTTCCCTTGCTGTATACCTTACTGATTGCCGTCCATGGGCCAGATAGCGCGGCGGGTATGGCAGCCATGCATATCGCGGTGGCTACCTCGACGGCGCTAATGATCTTCGCGGCTTCAATGGCAACATGGCGTCATCATCGGCGACAGACCGTGCAGTGGCATCTAGTGCGTCCGCTGGTTGGTTATATCGCCATGGGCGCTGTGTTGGGCGCGGCGGTTGCCGTGTCGTTGAGCGGGGAGTGGGTGCGCTGGGCGTTTATCGGCTATCTGGGTATTACGATTGCTGATGCCGTTCTGCGGCCCGGTTTTCTGCGTCAGTCAGGGAGTGATGTGCGCCCTATGGGGCGTGGGGTAACGGCGATGGTGGGGACATTGATTGGTGCGGTGGCCGCCTTGCTGGGCGTGGGTGGTAGTGTAATGACCGTACCGCTTATGCGTCGTAGAGGCGCGAGCATGACGGCGGCCACGGCCATGGCCAATCCGTTGTCGTTGCCCATGGCAGTGAGTGGCACCGCGACATATGTGTTGCTGTCGGCAAATCACTCAGCGTTAGGAAACTGGTATGCCGGTTATGTGGATCTGCGTGCCTTGCTGGTACTTGCGGTAGGCTCATGGCTCGGTATCCGCTTGGCGTCAGTCTGGATCGGGCGCATTCCTGACCGTATTCATGCCAGGGTGTACCTGCTATTGCTGACCATGGTGCTGGTGGTGATGGTTTTTATGCATTGAATTGAGCCAGGCTGTGGCGATGAACTGTTTTATCCCAATGTGGTGACTCGGACAGCGCATCTGCTTTACTTCGTGATTAAAGGCCGATGGTAACAGTGGCGCTGGCGCTCTTGGTCGCACCACCTCAAAGGAAAAACTCCGCTATTGGCCGTTAGAGCAGTTCATTGGTGAATAAGCCAAGAGTGATATTGCTATTCAGCCATTAGGCACAGATATGCTGGTCTTTAAAAAGATAAAAGGGCCGTTCGTAACCACGAACGGCCCTTTGTGCGTCTATGCGTAATTGCAAAAAGGCTTACGTCTCTTCAACCCCATCCACAATAAACACGCGGTAGTCGGCACCCTGGAAACGATGCTGGCGAGCTTCTTGGTAGGCGTCGCTTTGGTACCAGGCGCGGGCGGCGGCCATGTCGGGGAAGCGCAGAATTACCGCGCCTTCCATGTCGCTGCCTTCCATTACTTCAAAGTCACCGTAGAAGGCGAGTGGCTTCGGGTCGTGGCCTTCGCGGGCGGCTTTGGCCTTGGTGGCGTATTGCTCCATTTCTTTCGCGTCGTGGGTGCGTTCACGCGTCAGTACAACATAAGCCGGCATTCCATTCTCCTTGGGTAATTATCAGGAAAGCTTCTTTAACAGCGCTTGGGCGGTGGCTTCGGATGAGCCGGGGTTTTGTCCGGTAATCAGCAGGCCGTCGACGAGCACGTAAGAACTCCAGTCATCGCCTTTACTGTACTCACCGCCGCTCTCTTTGAGCATATCTTCGACCAAAAACGGTACCACGTTTGTCAGGCCAACGGCGTCTTCTTCGCTGTTGCTGAAACCGGTCACTTTACGGCCAGCGACCAGCGGCTTGCCGTCGCTGCCTTTCACATGACGCAGCACACCGGGGGCGTGGCATACCGTAGCAACAGGCTTGTTGGCGGCAATGGCGTCTTCAATCAGGCGCACAGATGTAGCGCTCTCGGCCAGGTCCCACAGCGGGCCGTGGCCGCCGGGGTAAAATATGGCGTCGAACTCAGCAATATCGATATCGGCAAGCTGATGGGTGTTAGCCAGCGCCGCTTGGGCGTCGAGGTCCACTTGGAAGCGGTTAGTAGCCTCAGTTTGAGCATCCGGTACGTTGCTGTTGGGGTCGAGCGGCGGCTGGCCACCAGCGGGCGAGGCCAGGGTTAGCTCGGCACCTGCATCTTTAAACGCATAGTAAGGCGCGGCCAGCTCTTCGAGCCAGAAGCCGGTTTTATTGCCGGTATCGCCAAGCTTGTCGTGTGAGGTAACCACTACGAGAATTTTCATGATTGAGTCCTTTGCAGGCTGAGAGGGCGGCTGGGGTCGAGGTTTAACAAAGCGTAGGTGGCTTTAAAGGCGGCATCCAGCGGCACCCGGTCGCGGGTGATTTTGGCGCGCAGGCTGGCGCCCAGCCATAGCTGGTAAAGGGTGGTGGCTAGTTCCAGGGCACTACCTTGAGCGCTAACGGATTGAGGCAGCGAGCCATCGGCAGTGGCGGCTTCGATTGACTGGGCTAACCTGGTAATAATGCGCTCAGTGCCATGTTGCAGCACGCGGCGCATGCGCTCGGAAAGATCGCTGACTTCGGCGGCAAGCTTCACCGCCAGGCATTTTCCGCTGGGGTCGCAATGGTGTTGGGTATCCCGCCAGTGCGCCCAGTAGCTGAGAAAACGCTCAGCGTGAGAAGCGCCCGGCTGGGTAAGGCGTTCTTCAATTTGCGCGAGATAACCACTGAAGTAGTCTTCCAGCAGTGCTTCGCCAAACGCTTCTTTGGAGCTGAAGTAGTGATAAAAGGAGCCTTTAGGCACCTCGGCGGCTTTAAGAATCTCGTTAAGACCTACCGCCGAGAACCCCTTGCCACCGATGATGACCTGGCCGGTGTTAAGAATGCGCTGCCGGACATCGCCGGTGAAGGATGTCATATTCATAGCGACTAGCTTACGCCTGATTAGACCAGTCGTCTAGATAGGGCTCGCCGTTTCTATGATGATGGTTTCCACTGTGGTTGGAGTGGCCCGCCCACCGGGGCAGTCTCCGGCACGGTTACGGAAGCCACCCGCGCTTGTGCTGCCGAAAGCTCGGCCGGGTCGCCGCGCTCGTTCTCCGGGTTTTGCCCCGGTGGGTAGGCGCCGACCATGCAAAAATCGTCGTCCGCCTCTACGCAGGCATGACCCACTCCTGCGGGCAGTACCAGCACATCACCCGCGTAAAGCATCACTTCTTGGCCATTGGGGCCGCCCAGCCGCGCTCTGGCTTGGCCCTGAAAAATGCCTAGCGCCTCGTGGGCGGTGGAGTGAAAGTGGTCAAAATCATATAGGTAGTAACGCCATGCGGGCGGCCAGCCGTGCTGTTTGAACATGTTTTCAAAGGTATCGGCCCGCTCTTCTGCGCTACTGAGGTCGAGAGCCTTGCTGTATATCAGTACGGGTAGTGGGGAGTTGGGATAGCCGCTCGTTTCATCGCTATCAAAAGTGAGTGTTTCGGGCTGTGGGATGCTCACCGTGACCTCCTTGCCTATGCCTTTTTGAGATCGGTATGAAGTTTCAAGATTCTGTTTTCAAAGCTCTGTTTTCAAGACTCTGTTTTTAAAACTGTGCTTTCAAGACTGTGCTGCCGTTCTCTTGTTTGATCAGATACGCAGGGTGGGGCTTCTCGCTATCTTTGTGGGTAACCTGGCCTGCGGCCCAGTGATCAGCCCATTTCATTTCACCCACCCGCGTTGCTTGAAGTCTGCCATTGCAAAACTCCATCGCTACACACTGTTCAAGCATTGTTCGTTTTAGGCGTTTCTGCAATGTCGGTTTCTACCATCGCTTTTTCAAAAGCAGTGAATCTTCCTAGTTAGTTGGGGAGTCTCGCAATTACTTTGATTTCAAAATCGAAGCCTGCCAGCCAGTTTACGCCGACCGCCGTCCAGTTGGGGTAGGGTTTATCTGGGAACGCGCGGGTCTTGGCTTCCAGCACGGTAGTGAATTGAGCTTCAGGGTCCGTATGAAAGGTTGTGACATCGACGATATCGTCAAAGCTTGCACCCGCAGCTTCCAGCACGCTTTGCAAGTTATCGAAGGCGAGCTGAACTTGTGCGGCAAAATCCGGCTCGGGCGAACCATCTTCACGACTGCCCACCTGGCCCGATACAAACAGCAAGTCGCCCGAGCGGATGGCCGCAGAATAGCCATTTTTCTCGTAAAGTGCCTGCCTGCGTTGAGGGTAAACTGCGTTACGCGTTGCCATGTCTCTTTCTCCATCCGTTATTCAAATATCAGCTTGGCCGTTGGGTGATTTACTGTAGGCCTGCTGTCAGGCTGGATAAACAGAGAATTCTGATTAACACTGTTTGCATTTTCCAAACAATCACAGGGCGGTGTCGTTGTAATGGACCGTTTTAGTGCGATGCAGGCATTTGCTCGGGTCGTGGAGACGGGCAGCTTTACCAAGGCCGCTGAAACGCTGCATATCAGTAAAACCAGCGTGACCCAGTTAGTGCAGCAGTTAGAGGCACGGCTGCGGGTAAAGCTGCTTAACCGCACCACACGCAAGGTTAACGCGACGGCAGACGGCGCGGCCTACTACGAGCGCGTTATAAAATTGTTAGCCGATATGGATGATGCTGAAACCAGCCTCTCCAATGCGGTGGTGTCGCCTCGCGGACGGCTTAGAGTTGATGTGCCCAGCCCGTTTGCGCGAATGATTTTGATACCGGCGCTACCGGACTTCTACGCACAGTATCCTGATATTCAGCTTGATATGGGGGTTAGCGATCGCATGGTGGATTTAATTGATGAAAACGTGGATTGCGTAGTGCGTGGCGGAGAACTTACCGATTTATCGTTGGTGGCGCGCCGGATAGGGGAGCTGAGTGTTGGCATTTACGCCGCGCCCAGTTATCTGCAAAAAGCGGGGGCGCCTTCGCATCCGTCAGCGTTATCTGTCCCGCCTCATTACATCGTCGGCTTCAAGTGGCGTGCTGGTTTGGCTTCCCTCTATACCCTTCACCACGAAACAGAGAGCGTTAGCGTTCAAGGGCACTATAGGATATGATGGCAGTGCAGCGCTTGCGGCAGGTTTGGCGGGGCTGGGCACGATTTTGTTGCCTGATTACATGGTCCGGGAACACGTTGCACGCGGTGAGTTAGTGCCCTTATTCGAAGAGTGGCACCTGGACCCTATGCCGATGTTCATCGCATTTCCGCCCAATCGGCATGTAAGCGCTAAGCTACGTGTGTTCATTGATTGGGTTGTTGCGCTAATGAATGAGCGTGAGCTGGGGCATAAACCAAACCGCTAATAGACTAAAGTTCAGCGCAGCGAATGGCTATAGAAGTGGCGTAACTTGGTACGCTAGTTGGGATTGGTATCAAGATTTCAAACATACGCTCACTTCTCCGTTTCCCGTGTCGAGTTAAGGCGAATTCATGATCATTTCAAGCCCTTCTGATTACCGGCAAGCCGCCAAGCGGCGTGTTCCTCGTTTTTTGTTTGATTACCTTGATGGCGGCTCGGTCACGGAAAGCACGCTGCGCAGCAATGTGGAGGCGTTGCAGGCTATTCCTTTACGTCAGCGCGTGCTGCAGGGGGGCGGGACGCCGTCGCTTGAAACCGAAATTTTAGGCAGCCAGTGGAAAATGCCGGTTGCGCTGGCACCGGTGGGCGCCACGGGCATGTATGCTCGGCGCGGCGAAGTGCAGGCTGCGCGCGCGGCAGAAAAGGCGGGGATTCCCTATACGCTCTCCACCGTTTCGGTTTGCTCGATTGAGGAAGTGGCGAAAAATGCCCACGGCGAGCAGTGGTCTCAGCTTTATGTGCTGAAAGATCGCGGCTTTATGAAAAATGCCCTGGAGCGCGCTTGGGAAGCAGGCATGAAAACGCTAGTGTTTACCGTGGATATGCCGCTGCCGGGTTCGCGCTACCGTGACCGTCGCTCGGGTATGTCAGGCCCCAATGCCAAGCTGCGCCAGTACGCTCAGGCAATCACCCACCCGCAGTGGGCGTTTGATGTAGGGCTTAAAGGCAAGCCGCTGTCGTTCGGTAACATCGAGGCCTACACCGGGCGCGAAATGAACATGGACGACTACATGGGCTTTCTGGCGAAAAACTTTGACCCCTCCATTAGCTGGAGTGAGCTTGAGTGGATTCGTGAGAGCTGGAAGGGCAAGCTGATCATCAAAGGGCTGTTGGATAAAGAGGATGCGCGAGATGCGGTACGAATGGGGGCCGACGGTATCGTGGTGTCCAACCACGGTGGGCGCCAATTAGATGGGGCTATTTCCACTGCTCAGGCCTTGCCACATATTGCCGAGGCCGTGGGCGATGAACTGACGGTACTGGCGGACTCCGGCGTGCGCTCTGGGCTTGATGTGGTGCGTATGCTGGCGCTAGGCGCCCAGGGCGTTCTACTGGGCCGTGCTTACGTTTACGCCTTGGCCGCACGGGGCGAGCAGGGCGTTTCCCATCTGCTGGATCTAATCGCCGCTGATATGCGTGTCACCATGACGTTGATCGGCGCCAACTCGCCCGCCGAGATCAACTCAAGCCACTTGGATGCTGTGGTTAAAGAGATGAAAAGGAGCGAGTAGCACACGCGGACTGTTTGATGGCCCAACGTGGTGGCTTGGTAGCCACTTCCAGGCGAATATTGGCTGATGATGGAGTCAATCGGTATCATATTATGAATGCTGCCATCATTAAGCCATCTTACCGCGAGCTTCTATGACCCAATCTAAAACGCCCTTCATTGTGGTACTGAGCCTGGCATTGACCATGATGCTGGGTCCGTTTTCCATGGATACGTACTTGCCGGCCTTTCCGGTCATTGGCGAGTCGCTGGGGATATCTCAGCAGGCCGTATCGTTAAGCGTTTCGGTGTATGTGTTCGCGATGGCAGTGGGGCAGCTCATTGGAGGGGCGCTTTCGGACCGCTTCGGTCGCCAGCGTGTATTGATGAGCGGGCTGGCAATTTTTGCGCTCGCAAGCATTGTCATCGGCATGGCGGAATCCTTGAACACTCTGCTTAGCGGGCGGGCCGTTCAAGCCATTGGCGCGGGTTTGACGCTGGTGTCGGTACCGGCACTGGTGCGCGACCGGGTGGCGGGCCGTGATGCCGCGAAGCTGTTCTCGATGATGGGTTTTATCATGGTGCTGGCGCCGGGTATCGCCCCGAGCGTTGGCAGTGCGATTTTGGCGGTGGGTTCCTGGCACAATATTTTCTTTGCCTTGGCGGTTTACGCGGTGCTGCTGGTGCCGTTACTGGTGCGGGTGCTTTTTTCCGGGAAGGGCAAAGTATCGCGATCGAAAAGCCCCAAGATGAGCCTGCTGGCACGTTACAAGCTGGTGCTGTCGACGAAACCAGCCTTACCGTTTATCGCTTGGCAGGCCGCCTCCTTCTCCACCCTGATGATGTTCATTACCTACGCTTCCTTTATCTATCAGGGACACTTCGGCCAGTCGCCCTCAAGCTTTTCGATGCTGTTTGCGGCTAACATCGTCGCGATGCTTTTCTTCAATATTTGCAACCGTGTACTGCTTTCCAGAATATCGTCGCTGCGTATTCTGCAGTTGGCAACGGGCTGCCAAGCGGTCGGCATTGTATTGTTAGTGATGGCTGCCTTTATGGAGTGGCCAATGTACGCTTTCCTGTTCGCCATGATGCTGACCATCGGCACAGTAGGGGCGATCTCGCCCAATATTCAGGCCTGCTTTTTGGAGTTTTTCCCCACTAGCAGTGGTACCGCCGCCGCGCTTTTGGGCGCCGCCCAGTTCGGTATCGCCGGGATTTTGAGCGCCCTGTCTGCCATGCTGCCGCATACGCTTGAAGCGGTGGTGTTGGCCATGGCCGCCTGTAGCTCGGTCGCGTATCTGCTGCTTGCCCGCTCAATTATCAAAGGGCGTGCCGCGGTCGAGGCGTAATGAGCCCAACAGCGCCCTTGCCAAAAGCCCCGTGTTATCCAGAACACGGGGCTTTTTTATTAAGCATCTGCTGAGCTTACTAATTGTTCGAAAAGTGCTTCTATGGCCTGCGCAGTCGGTGTTTCGTTGGCAAACAGGATGCGGTACATCAGAGGCGCCACCACTATTTGGGTGACCCGCCCTATATCCATCGGCTGCTCTCCTCTGGCGAGGCCGCGTTCGTTTATTACTTCGATCTGCTGACGCAAGAAACCATCACATTTACCTGCGCTGGTATGGCCTTCTGTGCCTAGAACATCGCGGAGCATCGCCCGCCCTGGGGCTGATGACATCTCCTCAAAGTACTCAACAAGCCAGGCTAACAAGTCGCTACGCAAACTTCCCGTATCGGCTGGCGGCTGCTCCGGCTGTAGTTGCTCGACGGCAACGTCGGCCAGTAACTGGGTAAGGTCACCCCAGCGACGGTAGATCGTCGAGGGGGTGACGTCAGCGCGTGTGGCGATGGCGGGCACCGTAAGCCCGGCCCGGCCTTGTTCTTGTTGCAGATCTCGAACGGCTTGATGAACGGCAGCCTGAATACGAGCGCTGCGGCCACCTGGACGGGGGGTGGGTTTGTTGGTCATGTGTTCCTTCAGTACTTATTCGTCAGTACGGTTTCGTCGGTACGGTGCAATAAAACACTAAAGCAAAATATTTGCGTTAGTGTTTTGTTGAGTTTATGCTCTTTAAAGCTAATATTTTGCCTTTTGGGAGAGATCATGTCCATCAACGTTTCTGATACTGTCCGCCGTTCCTCTAGCTGGAGTCTGTCTCCCGCCCGTACCGTTTTCCTGCACACAGCGATAATGATTGCCTTTTTAGCAGCATCGAGTGCACCTACCCCGCTGTACCAACTTTATCAGCAGCAGTGGAGCTTTAGCGCAACACTGCTGACGGTGGTTTTTGCCACTTACGCGCTGGCTTTGCTTTTGGCACTGCTGGTGACGGGGAGGCTGTCCGATCATATTGGTCGACGTCCGGTTATTGCCATGGCGTTGTCGCTACAGATCATCGCTATGGTGGTTTTTTTGGGTGCGGCCGGGCCGGGTTGGCTGATTGGTGCGCGCGCTCTGCAAGGCTTTGCCACGGGTATGGCCACTGCAGCAGTTGGCGCGGCGATACTCGATGTTAGTCGGGAGAGGGGGGCTGTGATTAACAGCATCTCACCACTGCTTGGTATGGCAGCCGGCGCGCTAGGCAGTACCTCGTTGGTCGTGTTGGCGCCCGATCCGCTGCACATGGTGTACGCGTTGCTGCTGGCTATTTTTCTGGTGATGCTGGGCTTGATTTGGCTGGCACCAGAGACGGTGACATATCGCCCGGGTGCATGGGCAAGCCTGAAACCACGCATTACCGTGCCGCTGCAAGCGCGCAAAACGCTGTTATCTGTCACTCCTGCAAACGTGGCAGTGTGGATGCTAGGTGGTTTTTATCTATCGCTTATGCCATCGCTGATCGTTGACGTTACGCATGTGAGCACGCCATGGCTGGGTGGTCTTGTCGTCGCAGCGCTAACGCTCACCGGCGCCACAGCGGTTCTGGCGGCTCGCAAGCTGAGCTCTTTTACAACCCTCTTGTCTGGCGAACTTGCCTTGGTCGCAGGGCTGGTTGTCATTTTGGTCGGGGCTAACCAGGGAAACGCTGTCTTGCTGTTGGCCGGGTCGGTCATTGCGGGGTTTGGGTTTGGCGCGAGCTTTCTCGGGGCTGTACGCAGTGTCCTGCCGTTGGCTGAGCCCCATGAACGTGCCGCGCTGATGGGCGTGTTCTATATCGAAAGTTATCTGGCCCATAGCGTGCCCACGATGGCTGTCGGCTTCCTGGCGCAGAAGGCCGGCTTGCTGGCCGCGGTCAATATCTATGGTGCGGTGATCACTGCACTGGCCTTGCTCGCCATTATCCTGCTGCTTATGCAAGCGCGCACTTCAATGAAGAAAGGAAATCAAGCATGACTGTTCAAAATGTCTCTCCTATGTCCGCCGAGGAAACCCTGGCTCTGGCTACTAGCCTAGGGCTGCCCCTGGACTCTGAACGTGCGCCACTGATTGCGGGTGTACTGCATCACATACACACGGTCATTGCCCGGCTCGACGAATTACCTATTGATGAATCATGCACTCCTTCATTTGCCTTTGATGCTAGCCAGGGGAACAAGCCATGCTAAACCCATTAAACCTGACACTGGCCCAAGCCAGTGCCGCCATCGCGGCACGCGAACTGTCGCCAGTAGAATTGGTGGATGCGGCCTTGGCGCGTATTGGTGCGCGAGAGCCCGAGATCAACGCTTTTGTATCTGTATGGGAAGAAGCCGCCCGTGTGCAGGCGCTTGAGGCCGAGCGAGACATTCAACATGGCCGTTACCGTGGGCCGCTGCATGGCATTCCTATCGCGCTGAAAGACTTGTTCGATGTTGCTGGCCAACCCACCACTGCCAGCTCCCGTGTTCGGGACGGACACCTGGCCGAGGCCAACAGCGCAGTAACGGATGCCTTGCTGCGTGCCGGCGCCATACTCCTGGGCAAGACCCATACGCATGAGTTCGCTTTCGGCCTGACCACACCACAAACGCGCAATCCGCTTGATCCACAGCGCACGCCGGGGGGCTCCAGTGGGGGCTCTGCAGCAGCGGTTGCCTATGGCGGCGCCTGGGCAGCCATGGGAACCGATACCGGTGGCTCGATTCGGGTGCCCGCAGCACTTTGCGGGTTAGTCGGGTTCAAGCCAACGTATGGCTTGGTTTCTCGCCACGGCACTATGCCCCTGGCCTGGTCGCTCGATCATGCGGGCCCTATGGCACGCACGGTAGAGGATGTTGGCCTGTTATTGCAGGCAGTGATGGGCTTTGATGCGCGCGACCCCGCTAGCCGTACTCCTCCTGCCTCTTTCGATATCAATGCACAGTCGAGTGTGCATGGGTTGCGTGTTGGTATCCCACGCAACTATTATTTTGACCACGTTGCGGAGCCAGTCGCCGCGGCTGTTAGGCGTGCGGCAGCGCATCTGGAACAACAGGGCGCCGTGCTGGTGGAGGTGGATATTCCGCTGGCTGACTACCTCATCCCGACTCAATGGGGCCTGATGGTGGCCGAGGCAGCAACCGTACACGCCAAGGACATACGTCAATCAGCATCGCTATACGGTGATGATGTACGCACCTTGCTCGAAGCCGGACAACTGCTGTCAGCAGGCGATTATTTGAAGGCGCAGCGTGCCCGGAACCTCATTGCTAAGCGCTGGGGCTCTCTGTTTTCAGACATCGATGTTCTACTGACACCCACCGTGCCCCAGACAGCAGCACGCTTGGAGCAGGATACGTTTGATTGGGAAGACGGCAGCCAAGAGAGTGTCGCCGAAGCGTATGTGCGCTTATGCGCACCCGCCAATGTGACCGGACTACCCGCGCTGACGGTGCCATTTGGTAAGGATCATCAAGGGCTGCCCGTGGGGGTCCAGATCATGGGTAAGGCATTTGATGACGCCAAAGTGCTACAGGTTGGGCGGGCCATTGAGCAGCCTCTTTCCCCCACTTAACCGGCCTGTGTCTCTCTATCGGCAGTGGGTGCGTGCTTACGCTTGCGCGTCCCATGCCGCCCCAGCGGTATCATCATGGGTTTTCCCGTGACCGGGTCGTCGATGACCCGGCTTTCCAGGTCAAATACGTCGCGTACCATCTGTTCGGTAAATACGTCTTCCGATGGGCCAACGGCGTAGATGTTGCCGTTAGCCATGGCGACTAGCTTGTCGGCGTAGCGGGCGGCCAGGTTCAGCTCGTGAAGCACCATCACAATGGTGGTGCCGCGCGTTTGGTTTAAGTCGGTGAGCAGGTCGAGCACTTCGATCTGGTGGTTGATATCCAGAAAGGTCGTGGGCTCGTCCAGCAGTAACACATCAGTTTGCCGAGCAAGGGCCATGGCGATCCACGCCCGCTGGCGCTGCCCGCCGGAGAGTTCTTCTACGGCGCTGTCGGCTAGGTTGGCCATGTGAGTCGCGCTTAAAGCATCGGCCACGGCGGCTTCATCGGTAGTGCTCCAGCGTTGGAAAAGCCCTTGATGCGGGTGGCGGCCGCGGCTCACCAGCTCCAGCACGGTAATGCCTTCTGGCGCGATAGGCGACTGAGGCAGAAACCCCAGCTGTTGCGCCAAGCGGCGGGCGGGGAGCTTATGAATGGCGTTACCATCCAGCACCACGTTGCCTTGCTCCGGTGTCAGGAGCCGCGAAAGCACGCGCAACAGCGTCGATTTTCCACAGGCGTTAGCGCCCACAATAGCGGTTGTTTGCCCCGCTTGAACGGTTAGGCTGACGTCATTAAGAATGGTCCGTTCGCCGTAGCCTGCGGTCAGGTGTTGGGCGATTAGCGACGAAGCGCTCATAGGGTGCCTCTGCTTTTATTGTCGCGAGTAATCAGGTAAACGAGATAGGGGGCGCCTAATACGCCGGTCACAATGCCGACCGGATAGCGGGCAGGTAGTAAAAACTGGCCCGCGTAGTCTGCCAGAAGCACCAGCAGCGCGCCTACCAGCGCAGAAGGAATCAATAGCGAGCCGTTGCGCCCCACTAAACGTGCCGCAATGGGGCCGGAAAGAAACGCCACAAACGCAATCGGGCCGGTTACCGCAGTGGCACAGGCGACAAGTGCCACGGCGGTAATTACCACAGTAATTCGCGTTAGGGCTAAACGAACACCCAGCCCTACCGCGATATCGTCGCCCATGCGCAGGGTTTCCAGGTCACGGTGGCGGCTTGACAACAGTCCGCCAAACAGTAGCAGGGCGATAAACAGCGGCAGTGCCTGGTCAAGCTGCACACCGTTAAGGCTACCCGCCATCCAGCGCAGTGCTTCCTGTAGTGACCAACTGGGCGCACGCATTAAAAGGTACGCCGTAACGCTTTGTAGCATCGCGGCCAGGCCAATGCCGATGAGAATTAATCGAGCGCCGGTTACGCCTTGCTGCCAGGAGAGCCCGTAGATTAACAGCGCCACGCCTAGCCCCGCCGCAATCGCAAGGATCGAAACCGCCGTGCCGCTGAGCGATAGCACCACAATGGCAAACACCGCGCCGGTGTTCGCGCCGGTACTAATGCCGATAATGTCGGGGCTTGCCAGCGGGTTACGCAGTAGGGTTTGAAAAGCGACACCGCCCAGTCCAAAACAGGCACCTGCCAGCACCGCAACCACGGCCCTTGGTAAGCGTAATTCTCGCACGGTAAAACTGGCCCCGGGCACCTCAGCACCACCCAGAATGCGCAGCACCGTGGTGAGTGGCGTAAAGGATTGCCCGAGCATCAAGGTCAACACTACGCCTGCCAGTAAACAGGCGGCCAATACCGCAAGTATCCGCCCCCGGCGCTTGGCGTGTGCCCGCCGCATCTGCCCGTAAGGACGGTGCCCATGGCGTTGAGAGGGGGAGGAAGGAGTGGCGTTATAAGAGGGCGGGTTCATAGCGCGCTTACTTTGCGGTTGCGTACGATCCAGATAAACACGGGGGCACCGATAAAGGCGGTAACGATGCTCGCATCAAGCTCCGCAGGATGCGCTACCAGCCGCCCCACCACATCTGAAAACGTTAACAGCACGGCGCCACCCAGGGCGGAAAACGGCAATAGCCAGCGGTAGTCACCGCCGACTAACAGGCGGCAGGCATGCGGTACCACCAGCCCGACAAAGCCGATGGGGCCACAGATAGCCGTAATCGGGCCGCATAGCAGTACCGCGCCCACCGCCGACATGGCTCTGGCGACGGCGACTTTTTCGCCCAGGCCCGCAGCGGCATCGTCGCCCAGTGCCAGCAGGTTGAGCTTGCGCGCGGCGAGTAACGTGATCACAAAACCTGCGAGCAGAAAAGGCAGTACGGGCATGATCTGGTCGTACGTCGCGCCGCCAATGCCGCCCACCAGCCAGGACTGCGCCAGCCCCGCAATATCGCCGCGTGGCAGTATAACGGCCGTCGCCAGCGAGCTTAACGCCGCCGTCGTAGCGGCCCCGGACAACGCCAACCTGAGCGGTGTAGCGCCCCCGCGGGCCAGGCTGGCAATAGTGTAAACCGCCACGGCGGCAAGCCCGGCACCCAGAATAGCCGTCCAGATGTAGGGCGTGGTTTCATCAATCCCAAACCACGCGATCCCTATTACAATGGCCAGTGCTGCACCGGCGTTAACGCCTAACAGGCCGGGGTCGGCAAGCGGGTTACGGGTAAGCCCTTGCATAACGCCTCCCGATACAGCGAGTGCCGCGCCCGCAAGCACTGCCAGTAGAGTACGCGGCAAGCGACTCGCCACGGCGGCATCGCCAATGGTTTCTACCTGCCCGCTTAGCGCTGCCACTATCTCTGGCCAACCCACAGTGCGAGCGCCAAACGCTACAGAAAGCGTTAGCGCCAACGCAAGCAGCGCCAGCAGCAGTAGGCCTCCAGCAAGGCGCGTGCCTCGCTTTTTACGCTGCCGGGTAACGCTAGCGGCTGGCGCAGTAACGACGCTACTCTGCGTGGCGTGCGGCTTCTGAGAGCAGGTCAGCATAATCGTCTAATAACCATGAAATCGACATGGGTGTCGGGTTGGCCGCAGTACCCAGCGGACTATTGTCGAGCAGCACAATGGCGCCGTTTTCAACGACTGGCAGCCGAGAGGTCAACGGATGGGCTTCGAGCTGTTCAATCAGCGTTTGTCCGCCGTAGGTGACCAGAATATCCACGTCTGCCAGTTGGTCGATTAGCTCAGCGCTGATTTCGCCTGAAAACGTGCCCGGTGCCGAGTTGGCTTGAACGATTTCTGGCGAGACCAGCCCCAGGTCATGGAAGAATCGCACTCGCGCATCGTTATCGGTGTAGAAAGAGATACGCCCCAGGTTGGTGGGGTCGAGGTGCGTCACGAACATGGCTGTCTTGCCCTCTAGTTCGGCATGCGCCTGGGCAGTGTCAGCAATTTGGCGTTCAAGACGTTCAATCAGTGCCTGGCCTTCGTCGGACATGCTCATGCCAGCGCTATTGAGAAGAATCATATCGCGCCAGTCTGTCGCCCACGGGCCTTCGGAGTAACCGATGACGGGGGCAATTTGGCTCAAGGTGGTGTAGTCCGCTTGGCTAAGCCCTGAATAGGCCGCAAGGATTACATCAGGTTGACTGGCCGCAACGGCCTCAAAATCAATGCCATCACCTTCATCGAACAGGGCGGGGGGCGCTACTTCAAGTTCTTCAAGCCGGGCTTCCACCCAAGGGAGCAAACCGTTGCCGTTGGTATCGCCAAAGTTGGCGGCAGCAAAGCCGACCGGTACAACGCCTAACGCCAGCGGCACCTCATGGTTCGCCCATGCCACGGTGGCGATCCGTTCGGGTTTTTCCTGAAGGATGGTGGTGCCAAGGGCGTGTTCGATTTCTAGCGGGTACTCTTGGGCGCTTACGGACGTAGCGCCGAGGCTGCACGCCGCCAGAAGCGATACGCAAACGGATATGCTCTTACGCAACAATGCCATAGCTTCCTCTAAAGCTTTAGTTCTGATAATCGATAGTCTTGGATTTGATGGTCATTATGAAATGTGGTTAGTATAAAACAGGTTCTAAATAATTATGATTTACATTACCATTATTGGCTACTCCAGACCACCTCCGGATACTCTCACGGGCTTTTTTACAAAAATCATCAGGCGGCGGGGCGGGTTTATTCACTTCCAGGGATCTTGAACATGTTTGACAGCACTAGCACAGTCTGGCCCAACACGAATCGACTACGGTGGCAGCAGACCACTACCGCCATACTGTGCGGCACAACGCTCATCACGATTCCCATGATCGGGAATGCACAGGAAGCAGGCGACGGTAATGGCAATAACGGGGACTATCGCCTCGCCCCGATTATCGTTAATGCTCAGGCTTATGCTGATGATGATGCCAACTCGATAGTGGCTCAAGAACTATGGGTGGGCGGTAAGGTCGCCACCAGTCTTCTCGATACGCCCGCCTCCGTATCGGTCATTACTGAAAAAGAGATTGAGCAGCGAAACGCCTCTACCACTGAAGAAGTCTTGCAATATACGCCAGGAGTTATCACCGGTTACTACGGCACGGATGACCGTAACGACTATTTCAAGATCCGGGGTTTCCAGGCTACCACCTATCGTGACGGGCTTACGCTAGGCTCAATGCGCGGTGTTCGTGAGGAACCGTTCGCCTATGAGCGGGTTGAAGTATTACGTGGGGCCAACTCCACACTTTTCGGCCCAGCCGACCCGGGTGGCTCGGTCAACTTCGTGAGCAAACGACCCAAATTTGAAAGCTTTGGTGAAGGGTATCTATCTTATGGGTCATTTGATCACAAAGAGGCCGGTATTGATGTTGGCGACATATTGAATGCTGATGGGACGTTGGCCTACCGCTTCACCGGCACTATCAAGGACAGTGATCGTGAGTATGATCATTCCAAAGATAACCATGGCTTCTTGATGGGGGGCTTGGCTTGGGAGCCAACAGAGTACACCTCAGCGAGCGTCATATTCGATTATTTAAAGCGGGATGACACCCCTAATAGCGGCGGTTACCCACTCGACCGGGAGTATGATCGTAGCGTCTTTTTTGGCGAGCCTGATTTCAACTATCATGATGTTGAGCGTACCAGTGTTACTGGGCAACTCATCCATGATTTCAATAACGGGCTGATTCTACAAAGTAATCTGCGCTATAGCGATCTGAAGGACGACTTCGGTTACGTCTATATCACTGATTCTGCAGCGCGAGTAGGCAGCGTGTTGGATCGCGATTATTTCGGTTCCGACAGCAAAGCACGGGAATTGATCGGTAATGCTCTCCTGCAATACGATGCTCGCTTTGACTGGTTCGATAGCAGCACTATTGCGGGGGTAGAGTATCGTGATGCTTCAACTGAGGACAGTTCCTTTTTTGGAGACTCAGCGCCTATCGACATTGCAAACCCTGTATATAGTGGCGGTCCAACCAGCCTGAACGTTTACAGTAGCAACAAGCAGGACTACACGACCAAATCGGTTTTCTTGACGCAAAATTTGTCTTTCTATGATCGCTTCATTGTCACTGGGGGCGTGCGCAATGATTCCTTGGATATCTCTAGTGAAGATAGGGATGGCGTTACCACGTCTGATGATTTTTCTGAAACTTCCGTTCGCGGAGCACTGACCTATCGAATCACTGATGAAATTTCTACCTATATCAGTATGGTGGAATCGGTTGCACCACCTTCTATAGGTGTTAAGCCTGAACGGGGCGAACAGTATGAAATTGGTGCGAAATACGCGCCCTTCGGTACAAATGCGCTGTTCTCTGCAGCGATCTACGACCTGACCAGAAATGACGTCACTATCTCGGTAACGCAGGATAATGGGGTGATTGAACGGGAAACTGTTGGTGAATCCCGTGTAAAAGGCCTTGATCTGGAAGCGAAAGTTGAGTTGTCTGATAACTTGAGCTTAATCGGCGGCTATTCCTACATGGATTCAGAGGTAGTGCGCGACGACAATACATCCAGGCAAGGAAATGAATTTGCCATTGCTCCGAAGCATTCAGCTTCTCTTTGGGGATATTATACGCTGCCTGCCACTCCTATGAGTGTCGGTCTGGGTGCTCGTTACACAGGCACCTATTACTACGATGTAGGCAATACATCCAAGAGTGATGCCACAACGCTCTATGATGCGGCCTTAAGTTATCAAATCGTCGAAAACACTGACCTCACTGTTAACGTTAGCAACCTGTTTGATGAGCAGCACGTCGTTGGGTCAGCCACAGCTAACTACTATAATCCGGGGCGTGAAATTACCGCAAAAGTCAGTTACCAGTGGTGATGTAATCTCAGCATATTGCATTACAATGCGCTAATGCCTTAATACGCCCCGACCTGGATCGGGGCGTATTTTTTGCTAATAGTAATTTGTTTTTTTATTGATTAACGCTGACCGAGTTAGTGTCTTTTAAGTGTACCGTTATATATTCAGGTCCGGTTCAGGCTTGTTCGCGTCTATTGTCGTCGGAACATTACTCTCCAGTGCAGCCAGCGCAATTTTATAGCAATCCTCAACATGGCTGTTGCCCATATACTTCATCGCCGTGAAGCTGATGCCCCCCGCCACGGCGCTGCCGACAAAGGGTACATATTTAGCCACACCGGTGGCGGCTACTTTGACGCCCATCTTTTGAAGCAGCGATACCACCAGTTTTTTGGTGATGTACTTTCCGGCCATCTTGCTGCCGACATTGGAAATAGCGGTCATCACCATCACTTTTGATTCGGTATCCAGACCTTCGATTTGCTCGGGCGTTAAGCCGAATTTATCGTTTATTTTAGGAATGAGCCTTAGCAATATGGCAACGTCTGACCCGATATCCACGCCGGGAATGGGGATGATCGCTGTGCCAGCAGAAAGGCTGGAGCTTCTTGTCACCATTGAGTGGCAGGTCTTTCTGATGGCTTCTAGCTCTTCGCGTGATTCGATCATTTAAAAGTCCTTTTTACGATGCGCTAACACCATTGTAGTCGATAGCTACTTGAGGAAGAGGGGCGCCTCGCCACGCTTCTACGCATCGTCGCCTCTATTTATCCACAGCCGTGTTCGCTGCAGGCAAGCGTGTGGTCGTATAGCGTTTGGATGATCTGGCAGTCGGCGGTTTTGCCACCCCGGCATTGCTGTACTACCTGGCGTAGCTCAGTAGCGAGCGCTTGCAACTTGGCAATGCGCGCTTCCAGATGCTGAAGGTGCCGAGTGGCGATGTCGTCAGCCGCGCCGCAGTCGGTGTCCGGGTGGTCTGAAAGTGCCAGTAATTCCTGAATGCTATGTAGATCGAGACCGAGGCTGCGGCCGTGACGAATAAAGCCGATACGCGCAAGCGCTGCTTGATCGTAATGCCGGTAGCCTTGCTCGCTGCGTTTGGCGGGTGGCAGTAACCCGAGTTTTTCGTAATGACGAATGCTTTCCGGTGAGCAGCCTGTGCGGGTAGCCACTTCACCAATGCGATACGTGTTTTTCATCGGCTTGACCCTGTAACGATTACAGGGTTTAGGCTAGCCCCTATTCCCACTGTGGACAAGCAGGTGATGACATGACGCTGGTTATAGAGCTATTGCAAATTGCGTTAACGGCGGCCCCGTGGCTGCTGTTGGGGTTGGTAATTGCTGGGCTAATTAAAGCATGGCTGCCGGAACACGTGCTGCAGCGCTGGATGGGAGGGCGTGGCTTGGGCAGCATTGTGCGGGCGGCGGTCATAGGTATGCCCCTGCCGCTGTGTTCGTGTGGCGCGATTCCTACCGCTATTGCTTTGCATCGTGGTGGCGCGGGGCGTGGGCCCACGACGTCTTTTTTAATCAGCACGCCGGGGGTGGGCGTTGATTCCATTCTACTGACCAGCGTACTGCTTGGCCCGTTGATGGCCGTCGTGCGCGTCATCGGTGCCTTGGTAACGGCCATTGTCACCGGGCTGCTAGTCGGGTTAACGCGTGAGCCTGCAACTCCCACCTCTGCCACGCCTGGCGGCTGCTGCGCTTCCTCCGGCTGTCATACGCCCACCGCGAAAGCCGACGAACCCAGCGGTTTGAAGGCCGGGCTGCGTTATGCGTTTAGTGATCTGTTAGATGATATCAGCGCATGGGTGTTTGCCGGGCTGTTGCTGGCGGGCGTGCTGGTAACGCTGGTGCCGCCTGATACGCTGGCCCATTACTCAGGTGGGCTGCTGGCGCTTGCGCTGATGGCCGTGGTGGGCATTCCACTCTACATTTGTGCGGCAGCGGCCACGCCGGTTGCTGCTGGGCTGCTGTTAGCGGGGATTTCACCGGGTATGGCGCTGGTTTTCCTGCTGGCGGGGCCGATCACCAGCCTGGCGACGTTAGCGATATTGCGTCGCGAACTAGGCAATGCCGCGTTGGCGGTTTATCTCGCCAGCGTGCTTGTCGTTACTGTGCTCGTAGGTTGGACAGTAGATAGCGTGCTGGGAGTGACGGGCTGGAACGTGGTCGATCAGGCAAGCGAGGTTCAGGAACTACTGCCTGTTTGGCTGGAGTGGTTGGCGCTGGCAGTGCTGGCTTTGGTGGCTATTCGCCCCGTACGTAAGCGCTTGCTGGGATTTTAAACATTCACCGTTTGAGACAGCGTGATGAAGCAGCGACGGGCAGGGAGTACCTGCCCGTCGCTTGGTGGTTAGTCAGCCTCTTGGGGCGTTGATGGCTGCTCGGGTGGTTCGGTGGATGTTGGCTCGGGCTCCTCTGGCTCAGAAGCGTTTGCTTCAGGCTCCTGCTCCGGTGGGGCGGGCGGATTATCCGGTGTAACCCGCCAAATCGCATTGGTCAGGTCATCGGCAATAATAAGCGCGCCATCCGGATCAATAGTGACACCGACCGGGCGGCCAAGTGCTCTGCCATCATCGGTAAGAAACCCACTGGCAAAATCAATCGGGTCGCTGTCAGCAAGTTGGCCGTTGCTAAAGGGGATGAAGCTTACCTTGTAGCCAACCGGGTCCGCGCGGTTCCAACTGCCGTGCTCACCTACAAAAACGCCCTCGGCGTACTCTTCGCCCATGGCGGGCGTAGAAAAAGCCAGGCCAAGCGGGGCTACGTGAGAGCCAAGGCTGTAGTCCGGTGCAATAGCGGATGCCACTTTTTCAGGATCTTCCGGGCGTACGCGAGGGTCAACATGCTGTCCCCAGTAGCTGTAGGGCCAGCCATAAAAACCGCCTTCCTGAACCGAGGTAATATAATCAGGTACCAGGTCCGGACCGAGTTCGTCACGTTCGTTAACCGCTGCCCAAAGCGTGCCGGTATCGGGTTGGGTGGCTAGCGCTGAGGGGTTGCGCAGGCCGGTGGCATAGGGGCGGTGCGCGCCCGTGTCGACATTGATCTCCCACACTTCGGCGCGATTAACCTCCGCCTCCATGCCCCGCTCGGTAATATTGCTGTTCGAGCCGATACCGACATAAACAAACTGCCCATCGGCGCTGGCGGTCATCGCCTTGGTCCAGTGGTGATTGATCGCTGAGGGCAGTTGCGCAATGACTTCTGGCGGCCCGCTGGCCTCTGTTTGGCCCTCGTCATAATCAAAGCGCACCAGCGCATCCTGGTTGGCCACATAGAGGTTGTTGTCTATCAGAGCCAGCCCATAAGGCGCGTTAAGGTCTTGGGCGAAAATCATCTGTTCGTAGCTGCCGTCGCCATTGTCATCGCGTAGCAGGGTTAAGCGGTCGCCGCCCTCTACAGCGGTGTTGCCTTGGTCCTTGATATACCCAGCGATCACATCCTTGGGCTTTAATGCCGGTGCATTACCGCCGCTACCTTCCGCCACCAGAATATCGCCATTGGGCAGCATGATGGTTTGCCGGGGCACCTTAAGATCAGAAGCAATCCTGGTGATGGTGTAGCCCTCAGGTACCGTCGGTAGCCGGTCGCCCCATTCGGCGGGCTCGGGAACGGTCATGTCTGGCAACAGCCCGCGCTGTGGCTCGGGGAGTGTTGGGTTGGGGCCAAAGGGCTGTTCTACATCAAAGGCATTCGCGCCGCTGGCAGCCAGCATAAATGCCAGCGGCGTTGTGTAACGCAGGATGAAATGTTTCATGACGTTGCTCCGACAGTGGGCCGAGAAAAACCGATCCAAATCGCTGCGACGCTCAATACGGTAACGATGATCGAAAGAATAAAGCCAGTGGGCATCATGGCCCAGGCATCGCGGGCATGCACCAGGGCATTGATAAAGCCCAGTATCCAGATGGCCAGCAAGAGTGCTGGGTAAACCAGAACAAGCCCGCGACGATGTTCGGCACGAAAGAGACCGATAATTGCGCATAAAAACGCCAGGCCTGCGAAAACAAGCCCGCCAGCAATTAACCAGGAAGAAAATGTGCCCCATTGAATATGAAAGCTTTTCGAGTAGGCGTAATCGCTTAACGCGGCGCCAAGAAAAAGTGGAAAAATGCTCACCAGTAATACGGCATGAAGCGGATAGATGCCGCCTGGATAGGTCGTCGTTGTAGACCTCCTCATGATACGCCCTCCTTGATAAGTGACCCCAAAAAACGTGGTCAAACCCGCTCTCTATACGGGCTTACGATAGCCAGCTGGATAGCTGACAACGTGAGTATAGGTCACGTTTTGCTACACCAAAAATTGCCATGTTTTTCGGTTAATAAAATAAGCGCAGAGGATGAGCGCTGCGGTAACTATCGAAAAAATATGTTCGTTAGTTGACGTGAGGTTATTTTATGTGAGCAGGTAATGATTAATTATCATAAGGAAAGGGGTGTTGAACTAATGTCTATTTGTTTGAAAATTTATATTAATCAAAAGCATAGTTGGTAAATTTAAAGAGAGTTATTTTTTTGTATTGTTTTTTTCAATACCCCCTATAGGATGCCAAAAGGAAAACGATATTTTCTAAAAAGAACATTCAATCGTTCTAAACAGAGCAAACCGATCACATGGAGTAGCTGGTTACGATGCTTGAAACAATTTTTCTATACGAAATAGTGGGTACGGCCATATTGACGCTCTTGGGGTGTGGCGTAGTCGCTAACGTGCTGCTGAACAAAACCAACGGGAATGGCAGCGATGGCATCGTTATCTTCTTTGGTTGGGGGCTCGCGGTCTTTTGCGCGGTTTATGTCGCCTATGAGACTGGGGCACATATCAATCCCGCCGTTACGCTTGGATTGCTCGTCGGCCCGGCGACGGAATACGCCCCCGGCATCCCTATTAACGCTGTGACCACTGCGGCCTACTTTGCGGCTGAGCTCATCGGTGCCTGGTTGGGTGCCACTGTTTGCTATCTGGCCTATAAAAAGCATTACGACGCGACCGAAGACGCGTCAAGCATACTGGCGACGTTCTCTACAGGCCCGGCGATTCCTTCTTACGGGTGGAATCTGGTCACTGAGATCATCGGTACCTTTGTGCTGGTGTTCGTCATTATCATGTTTGGACATACGCCTTCTGGGCTTGGCCCGTTGGCGGTGGCGTTGCTGGTAGTATCCATTGGTGCTTCGCTGGGTGGGCCTACAGGCTATGCGATCAACCCCGCTCGGGATTTGGGGCCGCGCATTGCCCACGCATTACTTCCCATTAAGCACAAGGGGACGAACAACTGGTCTTACGCTTGGGTCCCTATTTTAGGACCCTTTATCGGCAGTGTCCTTGCCGGGCTTGCCGCGTATGTTTATTAAGTCAGCCGGGTTTATTAAGCCAGCCTGCTGATTTGATTCTTTTTAAAACAATCATTTAACGTTAACGCTTGAGAGGCATTTCATGAGCCAGAAAAACTACGTTCTCGCTATTGACCAAGGCACCACCAGCACGCGGACGATACTGTTTGACCATGAGGGCCGGGTTGTCAGCGTAGCCCAGCATGAGTTTGAGCAGATTTTTACGCGCCCGGGTTGGGTCGAACACTGCCCTCGCGAAATCATGACCAGCGTGCTGACCACCTTGACCGAGGTGATTAACAACAGCGGCGTTGATGTCTCCGAAGTTGCCTCTATCGGTATTACCAACCAGCGTGAAACCACCGTGGTATGGGATAAAAATACCGGGCAGGCGGTACATAACGCCATCGTCTGGCAGTCGCGTCATTCCGCCGAGATCTGCGATGAGCTGCGCGAAGCGGGCCATGCCGATATGATTCGCGATAAAACCGGGCTGGTCATTGATGCTTACTTCTCCGCCACCAAATTGAAGTGGATTTTCGACAACGTAGCGGGCGTTAAGGCAAAAGCGGAAAAGGGCGATTTGCTGTTCGGCACTATTGATTCTTGGCTGGTGTGGAACCTGACCGGCGGCGCTGTGCATGCGACCGATGTCAGCAACGCATCGCGCACGATGCTGTTTAACATCCGTGACCGGAAGTGGGACCCGGAGCTACTGGCACTGTTTGGTGTACCTGAGTCGATGCTGCCCGAAGTTAAGTCCAGCAGTGAAGTTTACGGCAACGTGCTGCCTAAATTCCTGATGGGCCAGGAAGTGCCGATTGCCGGTATCGCTGGCGACCAGAACGCCGCGCTGTTCGGCCAAGCCTGTTTCGAGCCGGGTATGGCGAAAAACACCTATGGCACGGGCTGCTTTACTCTAATGAACACGGGCACCCAGGCCACGCCCTCCAAGAACGGCCTTCTTACCACCGTTGCGTGGGAAGTGGATGGCACGCTGGAATACGCCCTTGAAGGTAGCGTATTTGTGGCGGGCTCGGTGATTCAGTGGTTGCGTGATGGCCTGAGAATGCTGGGCAAAGCGTCTGATTCCGAAGCGTACGCCACGCGCGCTAAGGATAATGACGGCGTTTATATGGTGCCCGCCTTTACCGGGCTGGGTGCGCCTTACTGGAACTCTAACGTACGCGGCGCCATGTTTGGGCTCTCCCGGGGGACTCAAAAAGAGCACTTTGTGCGCGCGGCGGTCGAATCACTTGCCTATCAAAGCACCGATGTTCTCAAAGCCATGCAGGCGGATGCCGACATTGCGCTAACCGAGCTTCGCACCGACGGTGGGGCGATCTCCAACGATTTCCTTGCTCAGTTCCAGGCCGACATACTGGGAGTGGATGTTCTACGCTGCGAAATAAACGAAACCACTGCACTTGGCGCGGCGTATCTTGCTGGCCTCGCCGTTGGCTTCTGGAAGTCGCGGGATGAAATCGTTGCACAGTGGGCGTTGGAGCGTCGCTTTGAGCCGCAGATGAAAGATGAAAAGCGCGATGAGCTTTATGCCGGCTGGAAAAAGGCCGTCAACGCTACCATGGCATTCCATGTAGAGTCCTAAGCGTAACGCTGTAAGCGCAGGTGTTTGTCACGCCCCGGCCCCAGGCCGGGGCTTCGCGTTATAGGCGCCGTGGCCGGTATCGGCCTTATTGCTATGCCCACCGGCATTTTGGCCGCTGCGTTTCAAAATAAACGTCATTCGTAAAGAGAGTGTAGAGCGTCAGGTTCAGAATAGTGAATATCTTGTTCCAGAACCCTTGATTCACTATTTGCCGCTTTAACTCTGCAAATACTCCTCCGGCAGGCGTTCGGCCAGAAAGTCCATAAACAGCCGGGCGCGCTGTGAAAGTGTGGCTTGGCGGTAGTAAACAGCATTGACGGCCTGCATTTGAAGTTCGGTATGACTGGGCAGCACATCGACAAGTGTGCCCGCCTTGCGGGGCTTGATGGTCATGAAGTCGGCAAGGCAGACGATCCCTTCACCTTTAAGTGCTAGCTCTATCAGCGTGCTGCCGCTGGAGGCGGAGAGGGCGGGCGTAATATGTAAGCACTTACCATTGGCACGGCGCAGCGGCCAATGGTTAAGGTGTTCAAGCTGGCTGAAGCCGAGCAGACTATGGTGCTTAAGATCTTCAATACTTTGAGGAGTGCCCGCGCGCTCAAGGTAAGCAGGGCTTGCCAAGAGGCGAAGCGGGCTATGACCCAGGCGCCGGGCATGTAACGAAGAGTCGTCCAACTCCCCGATACGAATGGCGAGGTCCACACGCTGTTCCAGCAGGTCAACAAAACGGTCGTGGGTATCCAGCTGTAGCGTAATGCCGGGGTAGCGGGCACGAAACTCACCAAGTACCGGCACAATGACAAACTGCATAAAGCTGGGCGCGGCGTTCACCCGTAGCCGCCCTTGAGGTTGGCCGTGGTGATGCTGAACGGACTCTTCTGCGGCTTCTACCGCCGTTAGTATGCGGCGGCAGTGTTGTAAAAACGTTTCTCCCTCTTCCGTTAGCTCCAGGCGGCGGGTGGTTCGGCGTAGCAGGGTGGCGCCAAGCTTGCGCTCCAGGCGGTTAAGCGCTCGGCTAACGCCCGATACCGTAATGCCCAGCCGTTCGGCGGCGCCGGTGATCGAGCCGCTGTCCACCACGGTGATAAATGCTTGCTGCTCTTCAAGCGTGGTTTTCATAAGCGTTGCTCTTGCCTGTCCAGGTTAAATGTCGTTGTTGATTTTATATCAAAAGTCTCTTGCCCGTGGACGGGTTTTTCCATGCTTTTAAGTACCCCATAATCGGCGGCATTCAAGCCATGTTGGCAGGACTACCGCCTACCAACAGGCAAGTCTATCTATTGGACGAGAGGTTTTAACGATGAAGGTTCTGTTAATCAATGGTGGCAAGCCGTTCGCACATTCTGGCGGTGAACTCAATAATACGCTGCATGATGTCGCGTGGCGTACGCTCGCCGAGTTGGGCCATGAAGTTCGCGAGACGGTAATTGAACAGGGTTACGAAGCAGAGGCCGAGGTGGAAAAATTCCTCTGGGCAGATACCATCGTCTATCAGATGCCGGGTTGGTGGATGGGCGCGCCCTGGAGCGTTAAACGCTACATTGATGAAGTCTTCACCGCTGGGCATGGCTCGCTTTATGCCAGCGACGGCCGCTCGCGCCAGGATCCCACCAGGCAGTACGGCAGTGGCGGCTTGCTGCAAGGGCGGCGCTATATGCTGTCGCTCACCTGGAATGCGCCGCTGGCCGCCTTTGATGAGGCCGATAACTTCTTTGAAGGGCGCGGTGTCGATGGCGTTTACTTCCCGTTCCATAAGTCTCAGGAATTTATTGGCCTGGAAGCGCTGCCTACGTTTATCGCCAACGATGTAATCAAGGCGCCAGACGTTGCACGTGATATGGCCGCTTATGCCCAGCACCTGACGCGCCTGTTCGGCTAAGTGAATTGATGTTATTACGGGATTAGCGATCTTGTACTTCTTGAGTCAATTTACCCAGTAACCTCGTAAGCATCGTGCCCTTGGGTTAACTAAAAGCGCCACGTAATGCCAGCGAGAGGTCCGCCCATTTCGATATCGATGAGTGAGTCTGTTTCATCGCGTTTAACCGATAAATGGCGATAGCCGCCTGAAAGATAAAGCGTATCGCTGAACTGGTAGTTGAGTGTAGCGACAACTTGCCAGGTGTTTTTTTTCGATACATCCAGACCGCCAATATCCGCATGAAGCAGTGTGGACCAGTTGGGCGCCCAGTGTGATCGCAGGCGTGCCACCACAATAGGATCTATCCACTGTTTGGTTTTGGCTGCATTAACGCCTAGCGCAGGAATGTTGATGTCGGTATCAATTTGCCAAGCACGTGCGCCTGCCAATAAATCAAGCTGCTGTGTTGGTGTCGTCATCACTTGATAGCCCGCAGCGGCCGTTATAAAGCGCTGGCGTAGCTTACTATTCGCGACAATGCCGAAGGGTAGCGTGCTTGCCTGGCTAAGGGAGGCCCAGGAAATATCGCCAAAAAGTACCAAGCGGTCCTGGCGAGCGGTGCCGGTCATGAAAAAGGCGCCATCCAGGTCATCCAAAATGCTGCTGAAAGAGCGTGAAGTACTAACGGTAGGGGCATTTTCAAGCGGGCGCACATCGCCTGCCAATCCGGCCATCCAGACATAGGGGGTAAGCTGAAAGCGCCAGCTCTCCTCATTAATGTCATCAGCGTTGGTGGGCAGGGCAAGGCCTGCTGCGATAAGACCTATAATGGCTGAAAATGACCGCAATCGACGCATCTAAAGGTTCCCCTGCTGTGTTTTATTCGGTTTCCGCTCTTTTTTGATTAACACTCTGCTTATCCCAACGCCGTTTTGGGGAGACGTTTTATCGGCCTCGTTAGATTAAGCTATCGTGAGGTTAGATGCTTTGCAAGTCGCTAATATGACGCTAGTCACACTGTCTTCACCCAACCTAAGCGACGCTATGCAGCTTTGTTGTAAGGACTTACGCGTAGGCATAACAGGCCGACTCTTTATGCGTGAGTCGGTGGGCCGTATTAATATTGCTGTTTATGACTTCGCCTTGCGTCCTACCTAAAGGTAGGCTGTACTTGATTTTTCACCTTCACTGACATGGATAGTCCAGTAATGCTGGATGTTAGTGTAGAAATTTTGACTCCCAAGTGAATATGGGGCTTATGAAAGCACATGGCTCGTGGCCTACATGGGTGGTACTGGTAATTGTATTCGCGTTTTCTAACCTCTGTGCCGCGCAAACTCAGGGCGAAGAAGGCGAAGAAGCTACACAGTGGTTTACCACGGATGAACTGAATGTAGGGCTGGGTGAAGCGCCCGACGAGATTAACCGTATGTCGCCGAGGGAGGCGATTCGGAGTTTTCTTGAGCTGACTGAGGAGGAGGACTATCAGGGTGCCGCCCACGTACTGAATCTTGCCGAACTGTCACCAGAAGAGCAGCAGGAGCGTGGACATGTGCTGGCCAGGCAGTTAGCCGAGGTATTTCGGCGCGGAGAGTGGCTGAGTGCGTCGAACCTTTCAGGCCGCCAGGATGCCGTTATCGAAGACACTACGGGCGAAAACCCGCTCGCTGGTAATCCGCGACGGGATATTGAGCTGGCCTCACTGCAAGCCGATGGTGAAGCCTACGACATTCGCCTGGGGCGATACCGAGTAGAAGACGAAGACCCCATCTGGCTGATCATGCCGGGAAGCGTTACCTCAATCCCTTTACTCTACGATGAGTATGGCCCCTCCATGGTGGAGGAGTATATACCCGACCGATTTAAAACCACGTTCGGCTTTCTAATGGTATGGGAGTGGATTGCCGTTCCCGCCTTTCTTGTATTAATTGTACTGCTGGGCTGGGGCATCTACACCTTTGTGGGCCTGATGGCCCGATGGCTACCTTCTGGCGCGCTCAGTATTTTTGCCGCGCGTATCAAGGGGCCGGTGTCGCTCATCGCCATGTCGCTCGTCACGCAGATGCTGCTTGAGTATGTCGTCTCTTTCTCTGCAGTGGCAATGACCACATTCCGTGTTCTGCTGATTACTGTTATGGCGTGGGGAGCCGGCACGATTGCGCTGCGTTTGGTGGACACCATTATGCTGCGCATGGCCCGGCGGCTAGTGGGGGAAATCGACGACACCAAACCAAAGGATGAACGCAGGCTTCTCACCACGCTCTATGCGGTGCGTCGGGCCGTGATATTGGTGATGGTGTCGGCGGTGACCATCTACGTGTTAAGTCAGATCCAGCTCTTTGAGACGCTTGGTCTTTCATTGCTGGCCTCGGCCAGTGTGTTGGCGGTGCTGGTGGGTATCGCCGGGCAGGCCGTGCTGGGCAATATTCTTTCATCGATGCAGTTATCGCTTGCCAAGCCGATTCGTATCGGCGATTTGGTGATTTTTGAAGATGAGTGGTGCTATGTGGAGGGTATTTTCTATACCTTTATTCGGCTGCGGGTGTGGGATGACCGGCGAATCGTTGTTCCGGTAACGTACTTTGTCTCCAGGCCTTTCCAGAATCTGTCGGTCAAGAGCGCGAAAATGTACCGCAGTATGGAGCTGATTCTGCATCTAAGTACCGATATTGCGTTATTGCGCAAAAAGTTTCTAGAGTATGCCGAGATGGAAGATAGTGTCATCGAGCATCATAAACTTCTGTGCTACGCGACGGGGCAAACGGCGACAACGCTGGTGATTACCTGCTACTTTGTGGCTTCTGATCCCATGTCGGGCTGGACCGCTGAAATGAATATCCGGGAAAAGCTGCTGACCTTTATACGTGAAGATCATCCCGATTGGTGGCCACGAGACGTTATGGTGATTAGCCATCAGGACGTCGCTCGCGCAGAAGGCACCAAGCCCCACAAAACAATTATGGGGACAAGCAGTGAAAAGCCAGCCACAGACTCTGAGCCGCGTAAGGAAGAGTAACCTTGTGAAAATGGGGAACCAGATATGGACCTTCAGGAGATGGGCCTTTTCCGACCGTCTTTGTTGCCGGAAAAAGCCCGCTTTTAAAACGCTACCACCCGCGGTTTTGGGTAAACCGGCGGGCGGGCGTTGGCATATTTCTATGCAGTGAGACGTTAAGATGTCGCTACTTAAGAGAAGATGCGGAAACGTTCCTCGTCATCCATAAATGTCTTCTCGCCTAACGGCGCCTCATGAGAGCCGAAGGGCATTTGCGCACGCAGTTTCCAGGAAGCTGGCAGGTCCCAAGTCTCAAATACGGCGTCGTCGATAATCGGGTTATAGTGCTGCAGGCTGGCGCCGATATCGGCCTCGGCAAGGGCGGTCCAAACGGCAAACTGGGCGATGCCCGTGGCGTGTTCTGACCAGGCAGGGAAGTTGTCGGCGTAAGATGGAAACTTCTCCTGTAATCCTTTGACAACGTCCTGATCTTCAAAAAACAGTACGGTGCCCGCGCCAGCGGAAAAGCTATTGATCTTTTGCTCGGTCGGCGCAAAGGATTCAGCAGGCACGATGGCACGCAGCTTATCCATCACCAGTTGCCAGAACTTGTCGTGCTGCTCGTTGAACAGAATTACTGCGCGCGAGCTTTGGGAATTGAAGGCAGTGGGTGCCAGTTTTACCGCTTCCTTGATCAGGGAAGTGGCGTCGGTTTGACCGATGGAAATGTTTTTACCAATAGCGTATTGAGTACGACGTTGCTTGTAAATATTGATGGCTGGGTTGGACATAAAGCATTCCTCTTTTAGTGGGTAGGAGCCTTTACGAAGCAGTAATTCCATAGGACTATTAGCTTAACTTATACACATTTGTTCTGGATGATATAAGTAAAAAATCACCGGCTCGGATAAAAAAGCGCTTTTCCCCACGGGTAATTGGGGCTCTGAAATCAGGCGGTTCGTCCAGACACCGCCGGTTTATTCCAGTAACGGGACCATTACTCGCTATTGGATTAATGCCGTGAGAACTGCTCGTTTTCGGCTAGTTGTTCCTGCGCCAGGTGTCTGGCGCCGGCAATATCGGGCTTACCGGAACCCAGTTGCGGTAATTGATCAACGGTGAGCCAGTGGCTGGGAATCATTAGCGATGAGAGACCCTGGCCGCGTAGGGCCGTTCTGACAGCCTGTGCATCCAGCGGGGTTTCCGAGAGTAAGACAATACGCTCGCCCTTATTAGCATCCGGTATGTTGACCGCCATGATGGCGGTATCGGGGTCGGCAAGCGTGGCGTTAATAGCCTGCTCCACCGCGCCGAGGCCAATCATCTCACCGCCAATTTTAGCGAAGCGTGAGTAGCGATCCACAATGGTCAGAAAACCATCTTCATCCAGATAACCCTTGTCTCCGGTGATATACCAGCGCTGGTCGTTGAGATTGCACACCACCTTGGCGGTACGTTCAGCATCGTTCAGGTAGCCCTGCATGACCTGAGGCCCGCTAATCAAAATCATGCCTGCTTCGTTAGTGGAAAGCTCTTCATAACTTTCAGGATCAACAATTTTGAAACTCGTGCCGGGTAGCGGCATGCCAACCGTGCCTATCTTGGCCCCCCGCTGCACTTGCAGGTAGTTCACATCCAGCGTATCGGGAAGATTAACCGCCGCTACCGGCGAGGTTTCGGTTGCGCCGTATCCTTCATAAATCAGCTTATGAAATTTAAGCTGGAACGCGCTGCGTACGCTGTCGTCGACCTTTTCCGCACCGGCGACCACCACTCTGATGCTATCCAGCATGAGCGGATGAACGTTGGAGCTGCGAGTGAACAAGCGCAGAAACGTCGACGTGCCACACATAATGGTTGCCCGGTGCTTGGCAACCGCTTTTGCAATACCTGCCGCATCGGTCGGGTCCGGGTGGCACACCAGGGGCAGGCCCTCAATTAACGGTAAGAACTGAGTAACCGTGAGGCCGAATGCATGAAACAGCGGAAGCGAGGCCATCATGACGTCGTTATGCTCGGTATTCAGCGCGTCGGACGTTTGCTTGACGTTCGCCATCAGGTTGCGGTGGCTTAACATCACGCCTTTTGGCTGTCCTTCGCTGCCGCTGGAAAACAGGATGGCGGCGGTGCCCTCGGCATCATGTGCTCGGCAGTAGCAGAGGCGCAGCAGCCAGGACGGCAGCAAGCGGACGCTAAGCCATGTGCCTAAGCGTTCAGCCCGGCCCATGGAGGCTTGTAGTGTTTCCAGGTAAACAACGTTTTGATTGGCTAGTAACGCCGATACATCAAGCCCACGGGCGTTAAGTTTTTCCACGAAACGCGCAGACGTGAGAACGGTATCTATCCCGGCTTGCGAGAGGGCCGAAGCCAACGCATCGCCGCTGGCGGTGTAGTTAAGGTTGACCACCGTTTTGCCCGCCAGCAGCGTGGCCATATTGGCGAGTACCCCCGCGCTACTGGTAGGCAGCAATAAGCCGATGTTTTGCGCTTTGCTCTGCTTGCGGATGCGCTTGGCCATCAGAATACTCGCCGTGAGGGCTTTAGCGGCACTTAATGGGCGGCTGATCGTGTCCGTGAGCGCCAGCTTTCCTGGGCGGCGTTTTACGCTGCGTATCCAGGCATCCGGCAGGGTGTGCAGGTTCTCCATCGAGAGCTGCCAGGAGCGGGTAGCCTGCTCAAAGATGCGCCGCTTGAGTACATCGGCTGGGGTCTCTTTTGGCAGCGTTTGGCCAAAGACCACAACGATAGAGCGGTGTAGCGGTGCATGGCGTAGTTCTTTAAGTTTGCTGGAAGAGTGCGAGAACTGGCTGCCCCATAGTCCACGTAAATAAAACGGAACGATTTTTACGTCGGGATTGGCCATTTTGCAGGCCCGCTCATAGCCTCGGCGAAATTCGCCCAACTGCCCGGTGCGGCTGATAGCGCCTTCCGGAAACAGGCAGACCACTTCACCTGCGTTGAGCAACTCAGCAACGCTATTAAGTGCCCGCTCGGCGGCAGCGCCGCGCTCAATGGGGATACAGCCCAGTGCTTTAAAAAACCAGCGCAAATACCAGCGCTGATAAATGCTTTTTAGCATCACAAAACGCACCGGCCGAGGGCTTGCGATCTGTACCATGGCCCAATCAATCCAACTGATATGGTTGCCCAGTAACAGCACGCCGCCCTGGGCAGGCAGGTTTTCCAAACCGTAAACATCAACGCGATAGCGGCGGGTCAGCAGAAAGCCCAGTAAAAAACGCACCAGACTTTGGGGCAGTTTTAGAATGGTGTAGCCGCCCCCTATCATCGCTACGCTAGCGATCACAAGTAATAAATAGTGGCTATCCACGCCCGCCAAAGCGAACAGCGCCGTGAGCACCAAAAAGCCCAGCATGGCGATATTTTGAATCCAGTTATTGGCTGCCAACACCGTGCCCAGCTCGTTATCCGCAGCGTGGAACTGGATCAGGGCGTTGAGCGGCACAATAAACAGCCCGCCCATTAAGCCGATAAACACAAAATTAAGCGCTTGGCTGAGTGGCGTTGTGAGTAGCGGTAAGCACCATAAACCAACGGCAACGCCTAGAGCGCCCACTGGAATTAAGCCGGTTTCAATACGGTTGCGTGAAAGACGACTGGCCAGCACCGAACCCAGCGCAATACCGATGCCGCTAGCGGCGAGAATACCTTGCAGCACCAGCGTGTTATCAATGCTGAGCGCGGATTTGGCGTAGGCAGGGAAGGCGGCTAACAGCACTTGGCCAACAGACCAGAAGGTGGCAAGACCGATAATCGACAGCCTTAACACGGGTTGGTGTGCAACGATGCGTAGATTGTCTTTAAGCGCGCTGCCTTTTATATAGCGCTTCCAGGTCAGCGGTGTGCTGGGCGGCTGTGGGGTATCCAGCGGCAGCCGATAAAGCGCCATCACCTGAATGATGCTATTGAGCACTAATAGCCAGCCTAGCGGAGCAATTTGGCGCAGCAACTGCTCTGGGGGTTGGTTGGCCAAGGGTGTCCATGCTTCAAAGAAGGCGGTAAACACCACGGTGCCCGCTAAAATGGCACCAATGGTAACGGCCTGGACGATGCCGTTCGCTTCGGCCAATCGGGGTTTTCCAAACAGCGTCTTGACCATGCCGTATTTGGCAGGCGAGTAAAAGGCTGACTGTATCGCTAGCAGTAGCGTCATCGCAAAAGCCAGCCAAAACCAGCCTTGATAATAAGCCGCCGTAATGCCTAGTGATACCACGACCGCTGCCCACGCCGAAATGCGTAGAATACGTACTTTGGGATAGGTATCAGCCGCGTGACCTGATGGGCTAAACAGCGCAATGAACGGGAGCAGGATTAACCCGTTTACCAGCGCAGTAAGCACTATTTGGGTGGTGCCATCGTAACTTTTGAAGATCGAATTCTGAATAACGATCTTATGCCCCAAGTCGAGAAAAGCATTAAGAAAGATAGCGATGAAGTAGGGCCATGCGCCCTTCATCTGTAGCACTCTTTGCATGTTCACTAAGCCTTATAAACCCCTTTAGATGGTAGCAATCTGTCCAAGTCAGGCCTTGGGTGCAACCTTGTTAGACCAGGTTGTGTTATACGTGCTTTAAAGTATCATTATTTGCTACGTTGAGGTGTCTGGAGGCGCTTATGTCCCAAGTGGGGTGTTTAATTGATACGTTGAAGCGCCAGCTTCGTGCTCAGGGTAAAACCTATGCCGATGTGGCTCAGTGGCTGGGCCTAAGCGAGGCGTCCGTTAAGCGTTTGTTTGCTGAAAAGCACTTTACCCTGGCGCGGCTTGAGTGCATCTGTGATCAACTCAATATCGAATTTGCCGAGCTGGTACAAGCCATGCAGGCAGAAGAGCTACGGCCCCAGCAATTGACCCAGGCTCAGGAGCAGAGCATCGTTGACGATCGTGAGCTATTTCTGGTCGCTGTCTGTGTTGTTAATGGCTATAGCTTTGACGAAATTCATCATCAGTATCAGTTAAGCGAGACGGAGTGTACACGTCAGCTGCTTAAGCTTGAGCGGCTAAAGCTTATTGAGTTGCTACCTGGCAATCGTATACGCCGCCGCGTAGCCGCCAATTTCCGCTGGCGCTCTGGCGGCCCCATTCAGCAGTTCTTCCAAACGTATATTGCGAATGAATTTTTTCGCTCACGCTTTGATGGCGAAAGCGAGCAACTGCTGGTCCTCAATGGTCTGCTATCCCGAGCAGGCAATGACGAGTGGCAGCAGATAATGCAGCGCTTGGCCAAGGAGTTTCACGCCCTGTGCGAAAGAGAAAGTAGTTTGCCTCTGCATAAGCGCTTTGGTACCACGTCAGTATTAGCGGTGCGCCAATGGAAATATGCGTTGTTTCAGGACTATACGCGCCGTTAAGCTAACGGCCATATTGCCTTCTTCTTTTATATGATGACATTTTATGAGCACTTTTTCTTTTCAATCACTGGCCTGCCCGCTGGACGGCGGCCCGCTCACTCAAGCGGAAGGCGTATGGCGCTGCACGGTTGGGCACAGTTTTGATATTGCCAAACAAGGTTATGTAAATCTACTGCCTGTTCAGAACAAGCGTTCAAACGACCCCGGTGACAGTAAGGCCATGGTGGCGGCACGGCAGCGTTTTTTGAATGCCGGGTATTACCAGCCTGTTGCCGAAGCTGTTCGTCACGCTGCCTTGAGCGATGCCTCGGAAAACGAATGGCTTAGCTGCCTGGATGCGGGATGTGGTGAAGGCTACTACTTGCGTCAATTGGCTAGCACTGCGCTGCAAATACCGCTTGCTTTGATTGGCCTGGACATTTCCAAATGGGCGGTTATGGCGGCGGCCAAGCAGGATCATCAGCAAGAGCAGAGTCGTCAACAAGGGCAGGATCATCAGCCAGGACAGGGCCGTCGGCATTCAGCCACGTGGGTAGTGGGCAGTAATGCCAATTTGCCCGTACAGTCGGGCACGCTGGATAGGCTGCTCTGCATGTTCGGCTTTCCCGTGATGAGCGAGTTTGCCAGAGCGCTTAAGCCGGGAGGCTTGTTGCTGCAAGTAGAGGCAGGGGCAAATCACCTGCGCGAATTGCGTGAGATTATTTATCCAACGCTTAAACCCGAGCGCAATGCAGAACCCGCTGTGCCAGAAGGGTTTAGCCTGCAGGCAACCGACACGATCCGCTATCCGCTGACACTGAATGACAAAGATAGCATTGCGGATCTTTTGGCCATGACGCCGCATCTTTACCGAGCAAGTGCAGAGGGCCGTGAAAGGGCAGCAGCACTTGAAACGCTAACCGTGAGCGTTGATGTACGGCTTATTACGTGGATTAAAAATATATAAAAGCGAGAAGCGGACAAGTCGTGGGTGAGGCTTGTCTTGTTTTGCCAGGCCCAAACGCAACAAGGCCCGCCGAGGCGGGCCTTGTCAGTCAGACCCTAAGGTCTGAACAAACACTTAATAATAAATATTAAGAAGTTTGCTTGATGTTAGAAGCCTGAAGGCCTTTTTTACCCTGGGTAACGTCAAAAGAAACGCTAGCGCCTTCTTGAAGGGTTTTGAAGCCGTCAGACTGAATTTCGGAGAAGTGTGCAAACAGGTCGTCGCTGCCGTCAGAAGGAGCGATGAAACCGAAGCCTTTAGTGTCGTTGAACCATTTAACTGTGCCAGTTGCCATGATTAAATCCTTTCGCGCATAAGCGCCGTAATAAAATTCCTGGTATTACCCAGATTGAAGTAGCGGGTGAAACAAGGAATACAATGTCAGGCTGCCGAAAGAATCGTACGCTTCTGAAACCATGCTGCTTGCTAACCAACTGGCGCTACAGTGCCATGTTTCGCGGCACGCGTCAAAGGGTTTTTGTATTTATTTTCTAATCCCAAGGCAATACTTCACTCCTACGCGCAACAGGTCATATCGCGAGTGCTAAGTGCTTAATATTAATTGTTTAGTGGCTTCGCTTGCGCATGGTGAGCTGTAATAACGCACCGCTTGCAGCAAGCGCACCGGCACTTAACGCAAGCGTCCAAAGCGGAAAGGCACTGGCAAGCATAAGCCCGCCTATCGCCGCCCCAATCGCGCTACCCAGGTAAAGCGCTGACTCGTTCAGGGCTACGGCGAGATTGCCATCGCCATGCGGTTTACGAACGTGCATTAGCGCGTTATTTTGCGGCACCTGTAACGCCCAGCCGACGGCTCCCCATAGGGCGATAGGCACAAGTGCAAGCCATGGATGCAGAGCTGCAGCAATTGGCAGGCTTATCAGCGAAACGGCCAAGACCAGCATAATAGCCAGGACAATGCTGGAGCCTTGGCTTTTATCCACAATCGGACCAATTAAAAAGCTGCCCAAAATCCCGCCAACGCCCCAAACCCATAGATAAAGTGCCATAGAGGGAGAGCTGCCAGACGTCGATGCTGCTATAAGCGGTGAAATAAAGGTGTACATACCAAGGCTTGCTACGGCAGCTAACAGCGAGACAGCTAGAATGGTCATGGTCGCGGGGTGCTTCAAAATGACCAATTTGCGCCGCAACGATATAGAAGGCGCTGCGGGAATATTGGGGAGCTTGTAGTACAGGCCTGCCAGGGAAATTGCGCCGAGCAGTGCAATCAGCCACATGGCCGAGGCCCAGCCCAACTGTCCGGCGAGCAACAGACTAAGCGGCACGCCAAGCACGGTGCCGCTCGCCATCCCGCCCATAATCATCGCGATGGCGTTGCCGCGCTGCGTTTCAGGTACGAGTGCCGCCGAGGCTGCAATCCCTAGCGCCAGATAAACCCCTGCTCCCACGCCAGCGAGTGCTCTCCAGGCCATCAGCATGACAAAACTTGTGGTCAGCGCGCTTGCCACATTTGCAATAACGAATATCGCCAATGCGATGATTAACCCTGTGCGCTGCTGATGACCTGGCAGGAGCGCGACCACGATGGGGGAAACCAGGCCATACGCTAGCGTAAACGCCGTTACCAGTTGTGCCGCCATGGCATCTGATACTAAAAAATCGTGAGTAATCAGGGGAATAAGGCCTGCAGTAACATAAGACGCCATCCCCAAAGAAAAGGCGCCCAAGGCAATTAAGTAAATCGATAGTCGAGAAGAAAGTGCCATTAGGCTCTCCAGTCAGGCTCATACATTACTTGGCAGCCGTATCTTGCAGACGGCTCCAAGCGGTGAGGGCGCTATTCTGGAGAGGCTTTAAAGGGGGTACAATTTAACTATTTATACTATTACTAAAGGCAACAAGATGGCGGCAGTACGTTCGTTAAACCGCACCCGCACCGAGCTTGGGGAATTCCTGCGTAGTCGACGCGAGCAGGTAACACCTGAAGAGGTTGGCTTGCCCGTGGGTAAGCGGCGGCGCACGCCTGGCTTACGCCGCGAGGAAGTCGCGGCACTCGCCGGGGTTGGGTTGACTTGGTACACGTGGCTGGAGCAAGGGCGCGATATTCGCGCCTCGGCGGATTTTCTCGACCGCCTTGCGCGTACGCTTAAGTTTGATGCCACCGAGCGGCGCCATCTGTTTTTGCTGGCGCACCAACGCCTCCCCGCTGAGCCGGGAAAAACGTGGTGCATAGTGCCGCCCTTGATACATCGTCTGATGAACGATTTACCTACTCGGCCTGCCTACGTGTTGAATTTGCGCTGGGATGTGCTGGCCTGGAACCACGCGGGTGATCGTCTGTTTGGCTTCTCTAAACACCCACCGGAGCAGCGCAATCTTCTGTGGCTACTGTTTGCCGATGCAGCCACTCGCGGACTTTTCGACCCTTGGGAAGAGCAGGCCCGCCAAATGCTCGCCAGTTTTAAACGCGATGCGGCCCGCGCGCCTGAAGACCCGGCGATCAATGCGTTGATCAAAATGCTGATCCACGTGGATAAAGATTTTAAAACGTGGTGGGCAGGACAGGATATCCACGGGCCTTGCCACGGCGTTCGGCACTTTCACTTCGCGCCGTTAGGGGCGCTCGATTTTGAGCATACCTCGTTGTTGGTTGACGAAGACCGCCACCTGCGGCTGGTCTATTACGTTATTAAAAACGGCGCTACTGAAAACGACGCCGCTACCAATGGTATGGGCAACGAAGAGGCGTTTAATCGCTGGCTTCAGGACGCCCAAACGCCAGCATCATAATGAGTGGTTTTAGGCTTTTTCCAATACCCAGCCCTCTGGCGTAGCGCATAGGTAGTCGGTCAGCGCGAGGTTGTGCAAGAACTCCAGGTCATGAGAGGCCACTACCAGCGCACCTGGGTAGCCTCTTAACATGCTTTCCAATGCCTGTAGCGAGGGTAGGTCGAGATGGTTGCTGGGCTCATCCAGCAGTAACAGTTGCGCGGGCGGGTCGGCATATAGCGCGCACGCCAGCGCTACCTTTAGCTGCTCACCACCGCTTAGCTTCCCGCAGGCAACGCTAATTTTCTCAGCCGTTAGCCCAAGGTGTACTAACCGTGTTCGCAGCAGGCTGGTCGGTGCTGCTCGGTTGGCTACGGTTAACTGCTCTATAGCGCTCCGGGTTTTATCCAACTGAGCCAGGTGTTGATCGAGATAGGCGCTTCTGACATGCACACGGCGTTCACCCTTTAGGGATGGGCGCTGTTCAGCCAGGAGTTTAAGCAGCGTGGATTTACCCGAGCCGTTGGGGCCAACAATGCCTAAACGCTGCTGCCCCGTGAGGCTGAGATTAAGCTTTCCGGCAACGTAAGGAAGTGTGATATCCGTGAACTCAGCAATGATCCGCTGGGCAGGCTGCACGGGAATGTCATGCAGCGCGATATGTGTATCTTCAGAAAGCTGCTCCCGAGCTTGCTGAATAGCGCTCAGGTGCTGGCTGCGTGTTTCTGCCTGCTGGTGGGCAAGGCGCCCAGCAGAAAGTTCGCTGCGCTCTTTTTGACGATCCAGCAGGATTTTTGCCTGATTGGCATCATGTCGCTGGCGGTTGCCACGTGCCTGACGTTGCGCTTGGCGTTCATGTTGTTGATGCACCACGCGCTCTGCACGTTTTTTCTCTTTTTGATGGTGTTCCAGGCTAGCTTGAGCCGCTGCTTGTTCGCTCGCCTTTTGTTCGGCGTAAAAGGTGTAATTGCCGCCATAGCTGCGTAGCCCCAACGTTGACAGCTCAACGATACGTGGCAGGTGGGAAGCGTATAAGAAACGCTATCGAGCGAAATAAACGTCTTCGTCATCGGATGTACCTATCAATGCCAAACGTTCCCCTTTTGATAAGGGATGGAGAACGTGACCGTCGGAAACAGGACGGCAGCATTAATAGCGCATTGGACGAATACCTTTAATCAGAGGGAAGGCTTCTAGCCTAGTCAACTTATGTTGCTTTTCCAAGACCTTTGCCGCGCTACCTGCCTGCTGATCTACACTTTCTGACAAGGATTTTGTATCTCGCTAGATACGCGCAATAGGCACTCAATGGAAAGAGAGCAAACCATGATGTACGACGTGGCAATTGTAGGCGGTAGCTATGCCGGGATGGCCGCAGGGCTGCAGCTGGCCCAGACACGGCGCCATATAGTAGTGGTGGATGCTGACCAGCCGCGTAACCGCTTTTCCGCTCGGTCGCGGGGATTTTTGACGCAGGATGGTAAGTCGCCCGAGGACATTGTGGCGGCAGGCTACTCGGAACTGGCTCAATACCCGACAGTTGACTGGCACAAAGGGGAGGTTAAAACGATTGTCGGCGAAGTGGGCGACTTTACGCTAACGCTTGCCGAGCCACGGGCAACGGCGTCGTCATTTCGCGCCCGTCGCGTTATTCTGGCCGCTGGCGTAGACGATGATCTTCCCGCGTTGCCAGGGCTTAAAGAGCGCTGGGGCACGCATATTTTTCATTGCCCTTACTGTCATGGTTTTGATCTAAACCGTGGGCATATTGGTGTGTTGGCCCATTCAGAAGCGGCGATGCACCTTGCGCTGATGCTGCCCGACTGGGGCAAAACAACGCTATTTTTGAACGACGCGTTTGCGCCTGATAAGTGGCAATTACAAAAACTCGACGAGCGCGGTACGCATATCGAACATGGCGCTGTTGAACGCCTGGCAGGGGAAGGCGTGAAGGTAGTAATGGCCGATAGCCGGGTATTTCCCTTGGAGGGGCTGTTTGTTGTCACTCAAACGATCCCCAGCACGCTGGCGCTGCGCCTTGGGTGCGAAATTGAGACCACGCCGCTGGGGCGTGTTATCAAAACCAGTGCTGCTCAGGCAACCTCCGTGCCTGGTGTTTTTGCTTGTGGTGACATTGCACGGCCTGTGGGTAATCTTTCGCTTGCCGTTAGCGACGGCGCCTTGGCCGGGCAGGCAGCGCACCATTCGCTGGTATTCGATTTATAAATCAGGCTTCAATGGCGCAGTAGAGGAGCCTCTTTCAATGCCAATCAGCGCAGTCCCCAATACGTGTGCTTGTATCGCGAGCCTGAACCATCAGACAGCGGCTGGAGGTTCACTGGCTCCGTAGGGTGACGTTTTCAGTTGGCGGGCTTTAATAAGCTTTCTGGGTAAAGGTGGCTAACATGGCGGCGCTTTTGAAAGGGTATATGCGCTCTTCGTTGATTCTACGTGTCACGATCGCGTTGCTGCTGGGTGTGGTGGTGGGTTTGTTGGGTGGGGAAACCATCGCCACTTGACTGGGGCCGGTCGGCGATCTACTGCTGCGTTTGCTGACGTTTCTAATTGTACCCATTGTACTGTTTACGCTGATGGTCGGGGTCAACCAGTCAACGGTGGGTGGCGTCGGCCGCGTTGGTCAAAAGGTGCTGCTGTATTACCTGGCCTCTTCCGCGTTCGCAATTGTGGTGGGGCTATCGGTGGCCTCACTACTTAATCCAGGCAGTGGCATGACGCTGGATGACAGTGCGAGCTTCTCAGTGCCGGAGAATCCGGGACTCGTTGATGTACTGCTTAATATCGTACCGAACAACATTATTGGCGCGTTGGCTGATCAGAACCTGCTCGGCATCATTTTTACCGCGTTGGTATTCGGTATCGCTTTGATGAAAGTGCGCCAAAGCGAAACGCACGGCAAAAGCGCCGAGCGGTTGTATGAAATGATCGAAGGCTTGAATGCTGTGACGCTGAAGGTGATGTCGGGCGTGCTGCATGTCGTACCGATTGGGGTGTTCGCTATCGTGGCGGAAACTGTCAGCCAGCAGGGGTTTGAAACGCTACTATCATTGGGTGACATGGTGATCGTGCTTTACATTGCCTTGGCCGTTCAACTGGCGATTTACTGCGTCATCATGCGTCTTTTTGGGGTGAAACTGCGCCGCTTTTTTCGGGAGGCTCGCACACCGATGGCCACGGCGTTTGCCACGCAAAGTAGTGCGGGCGTGCTGCCACTGACCATGAATGCCGCCCGCCGTATGGGCATCGCGCAAAGTGTGTACGGGTTTAGCCTGCCGCTGGGAGCGACCATGAACATGGATGGCGCGGCGATTCGGATCGCTATTTCCGCGGTGTTTGCTGCTAATGTGATCGGCGCACCGCTGGATCTTGCCAGCATGGCTCAAATTGTCGTGATCGGTACGCTGATCTCAGTTGGCACGGCGGGCGTGCCGGGGGCGGGTATCATCATGATTGCCACCGTGTTTGCTCAGGTAGGGCTGCCGATCGAAACCGTCGTACTGTTAACCGCTATTGATGCGTTGGTAGGAATGGGCGCTACCGCTCTGAATATAACCGGCGATTTAGTGGGCACGGCAGTGATCGCCAAAAGTGAAGAAGGCAAACAGAAAGACGTGCCTTTAGACGATATCTCTTCCACAGTGAAAGAGTAACGAGCAAGGCCATTAATCGACAGGAGACGACGGGATGAATGACCAGGAACTCACTTACTTGACCCGTGCCATTGAGCTGGCTGAAGAAGCTCTTGATGCGGGTGATGAACCCTTTGGCAGCGTGCTGGTAAGTGCACAAGGAGATATTCTTGCCGAGGACCGTAACCGAATTGTCAGCGGTGACGTGACGCAGCATCCCGAGTTCACGCTGGCACGTTGGGCAGCACAGCACATGACGCCAGAGGCGCGCGCCAAGGCAACGGTGTATACCACAGGCGAGCACTGCGCCATGTGCGCAGCCGCGCATGGGTGGGCAGGGCTTGGTCGGATCGTTTATATCAGCTCATCTGAACAGTTAGGGCGTTGGCTAGATGACCTGGGTGTCGCCCCACCTGCGGTAGCCTCCTTCCCTATTCAGCACATTGTGCCAGGGCTTGAAGTAGCAGGCCCGTTAGCGGGGTGGGATGAAAAGGTCCATGTGCTGCACCAACGGCGCCATGCGGTTTAGCTAGCAGCAATAAAAGAGCCGCCTAGGCATTTGTCCAGGCGGCTTCAGGGTTCTATGTTGTACAATACGGTGCTTTAAAATCACATAAAACGCATGAATGATGCCGGGGATAAAGCCAAGCAGCGTCAGGATGGTGTTTTGCCAAAAATAGCCTTTTAGGCCAACCTCTAAAATACACCTAACGGCGGTAGGATGATGGCAAACATCATCTTGACCGGATCCGTTGATGCCAACGCCACAACACCTCCTTTACTTATATGAATTGTTATCTGCGGCGTTATTTCTATCTTTAATTAACGCTTTTTTTCAACATCCTTAACTATCATTCTTTTATCAGAAAAACGGGGAAGGGAATCCATGTATAAGTTACTACCGCCATCACTACTACTTGCAAGCTGCGCTGTTTCTGGCCCGCTTTGGGCACAAGCCGAGCCGGTATCTACCCAAGCGCTGCCCACTGTTGAAGTGAGTGCACCCCGTTTAGCACGTGAGCTTTATGCCACACCGGCTGCGGTTTCAATTCTGGATCGAGACGCCATTGCTCAGGGCCAGCAGCGTGTGCGGCTGGATGAATCGCTGGTACGCGTGCCGGGTGTGTTTGTCCAAAACCGGGATAATTTTGCCCAGGGCCAGCGTATTGCAATACGTGGCTTTGGTGCGCGTGCGCCGTTTGGCGTGCGCGGTATTACGGTGATGGTTGATGGTATTCCTTATACCTTGCCCGATGGCCAAGCGCAGCTGGACGCCATTGATCTGGACAGTGCCGAGCGCATTGAGGTGATTCGTGGGCCTTCCTCGGTACTTTATGGCAATGCCGCCGGTGGGGTGATTGATGTGACGACCGCTGACGGGCGTGATAATCCAGGCACGCGGCTGCGAGTAGGGGTGGGCAGTGATGGGTATCGTAAAGCTGCCCTGCAAACCGGTGGCGCCCAAGGGGAGTGGTCACACCACGTCAGTTTTTCAGCCTTAAACGTGGATGGCTATCGCGATCAGAGCTCAACTGAAAAGTATTTGTTGAATGCCAAGCTACGCCGGGAGCTGGGTAGCGAGCGTGCGCTAACCGCGATTGTCAACTTGCTGGAAAACCCGCGCTCGGAAGATCCCGGTGCACTCAATGCTGGCGAAGTGGCTAGCGGGCGCCATCAGGCGGCACCCAATGCATTGGCGCTTGATTCACACCAAAAAGTCGACCAGCAGCTAGTCGGTTTGCAGTATGAAGATTTGGCCGCAGGCCCAGGGGGGCTCTACCTTAAAGGGTTTATTGCGCGACGCGATTTTGAGCAGCAGTTGCCCTACGTGGGCGACAGCCGATTAGGGTATAAGCGTGATTACATGGGTGCCAGCGCTGAATACCATCATGATATTACTCTGGGCGAGCTACCGCTGAGCTATGTCGCGGGAATTGATGTCGCGCGCCAGAGTGATGATCGCTTCCGCAATGATGTGAACGCCCAGGGCGCGGTAGGTGATCAAGTGGCGGATGAAACCCAAAAGGCCACGTCGGCGGGTGTTTTTGCTCAGGGCGATTTGGATATCACCGAGCAGGTAACGCTGTCGTTAGGCGCGCGGTTTGACCGTGTGGATTTGGATGTGGGTGACCAGTATTTTGACGATGGCGATCAAAGCGGTGAGCGTACCTTTAATGAGTGGAGCGGCTCTGCCGGGCTTAGCTACCGCTATCGTCCTCAGCATCAGGTGTATATCAATACCGGGACGGCCTTTGAAACGCCTACATTCGCTGAATTTGCTAACCCGGCAGGCGGCGGCTTTAATCCATCCATTGAGCCGCAAAAGGCCTGGAACCGTGAAGTGGGTATGCGCGGGTATATTGAGCCGCTAGCGATGGATTACGACGTTGCCTTGTTCTCGGTACGTGTGCGTGATGAGCTAGTGCCTTATGATGAGGGCGGGCGTACCTTCTATCAAAATGCGGGCGATACCAATCGGGACGGCCTGGAAGTAGCGCTGGGCTGGCAGCTTGCCGATCAGTGGCGGTTAGACAGTGCGTTGACGCTGGCGCGCTATGAGTTCGATCGGTTTTCCACGCCTGATGAGCGCTTTGATGGCAAGCGTATTCCCGGCTTGCCGGAGCAAACCTGGGTCAACCAGCTTACCTGGGAGAGCTCAGCGCACCGCTTTGCCACGCTTGAAACGCAATACACCGGCGATATGGTCGCTGATAACGCTAATGAAACGGATATAGATAGCTATTGGCTGGTGAACCTTCGCGTGGGGGATGGTTGGCAACTGGGAAGCGACTCACGTTTAAACGCTTATGTGGGCGTGCGTAACCTGCTTGATCAAGAGCACTATGCCAACGTTCGCTTGAACGGCACCTATGGTCGTTACTATGAACCGGCACCGGGGCGCAGCGTTTACGGTGGGGTAGAAATGCGCTTTTAAGCCCGAGGTTTCAAGCCTTCGGCTTTAATCGGCGAAGGCTTCGGTAATGGCCACTACACTGTAATGACAGCGGGCAGCCCAAGGGCTGCCCGCTGTGTTATGACGAGACGATGAGTAAACGCTTATTCAGGTAGTGCGTACCCGATAACGTAATCGCCCATTTTAGTTCCGAAGGTGCCGTGACCACCCGCCGTTACCACCACGTATTGACGGCCATCGGCGCCGGTATAAGTCATGGGGGTGGCCTGGCCACCGGCGGGCAAGCGTGCTTTAAAGAGCTCTTCGCCCGTGGTGATGTCGTAACCACGCAGATACTGGTCCAGCGTGCCCGACATAAAGACAACGCCGCTGGCGGTGGAGAGCGGGCCGCCTAGTGCCGGAACACCCACCGGCAAACCAATCGGCAAATCAAAGGGCATGCTGTCACGCGTAGTGCCGTTGCGGTGCTTCCACACGACCTCGGCATTTTGCAGATCGATACCCGCTACATCGCCCCAGGGCGGTGCCTGGCAGGGCAAATCAAATATCGACAGCAGCGGCCCTAGTTCAACGGCGTACGGGGCTCCTGCGTTTGGCTGTAGCCCTTGTTCGCTGGCAGACCCCTGGCCTTCTTCAACCTCATCACGAGGAATCAAGCGCGAGATAAATGCCAAGTACTTGGCCCCGGTGAAGAGCGCCTGGCGCTCAGGGTCAACCGCAACGCCGCCCCAGTTCATCACCCCGACGTTACCCGGGTAGATGATGCTGCCTTCAAGCGAGGGAGGCGTGTACTGGCCTTCATAGCGCAGTGAGTTGAATTGAATACGACACATCATTTGATCAAACGGTGATGCACCCCACATGTCGCGCTCGGTTAGCGGTGGGGGTAGCAGATTGAGTGCCGAACGCGGCTGAGTTTCTGCTGTCCAGTCGCCTTCAATGGCGCCTTGGGGCGCAGGGATTTCTTCAATCGGCACGATCGCTTCGCCGGTTTCCCGGTTAAGCACGTAAAGGCTGCCCTGCTTTGTTGGCTGGATCACCGCGGGTTGAACTCCGTCACTGGTCGCCAAATCAATCAGTACGGGTTGAGCGGGCATATCCATATCCCACAGGTCGTGATGAACGAACTGATAGACCCAAGCAACCTGGCCGGTTTCGAGTTCAAGCGCCACCAAGCCTGCGCTGTAGATTTCATCGTTTTCGGTACGGTCCGCGCCATACTGGTCGGGCGTTGCATTGCCCATTGGCAGGTACACCAGCCCCAGCGTTTCATCAACGCTAATGGGCGCCCATACGTTGGGCGAGTTGCGCGTGTAGGTTTCGTCATCGGCAAGCGGTTCTGTTTCTTCCGGGTTGCCGCTATCCCAGTTCCATACCAGCTCGCCAGTGCGCACATCAAAGGCGCGGATAACGCCTGACGGCTCATCGGTTGAGCTGTTATCCGTCACGTGGCCGCCCAGGATGACCAGGTTCTCGGTCACGGTGGCAGGGGAGGTGGAGTAGTAGCCGCCTGGGTTGAAGCTGCCGATGTTGCGGGTTAGATCAACTTCGCCGTTTACCCCAAACCCTTCGCAAGGCTCACCGGTGTCGGCATTCAGGGCGATCAAGCGGGCATCGGCGGTGGGCAGGTAAAGACGGCGCGGGCACATCACATCGGTTTGGCTAATAATTGCCGAGGGCGCATTGTCAGCATCACCTGCAGCGGTTTCGGTCAAACCACTAAGAATAGCAACGTCGATATCAAAGGCGCTGGCATCCGCAAAAAGTTCAGACGCCTGAACGCCTGCTTCGCTCGCATCATCTGTACCGCTGTCTGCGTAGTTGGCAGCATCGTAGTACGCAAGGCCTCGGCAGGTCATGTGCGCCCAGCCCGAGAAGTCGTCGGCGCCCTGGGTGCTGATTTGCGGGTCAAACTCCCACAGGGTTTCACCGGTTTCGGGAGAAAGCGCCATAGCGCGACTGTGGGAGGTGCAGATATACAGACTGTCGTTAGCTTTTAACGGCGTATTCTGGTTGGTAATTTCAGGAGGGGCGTCGGGGCCCGCCTGGTCACCGGTCTGAATACGCCATACTTCTTCCAGTTGACCAATATTTTCAGGGGTGATTTGACTTAACGATGAGTAGTGCGTGCCCGCGTTGGTGCCGCCATAGGCAGGCCAGTCATCGCCGGCTACCTGGGCGGGGTTGACGCTCTCACTACCCGACGTGCTGTTATTGGCAAGCGTGCCATCAATGGTCGTGGGGTCATCAAATTGGCTGGCGATAGCCACCACTATAGCGGCTGCAATGCTGGCGGTCAGCGCGAGACTTCCGCCTCGCGAACGAAGCGGCTTTCGCCACCAGGGAAGCAGCATAATGATGCCGATGAGCGCAAGAACGGCGACGCGGGGAACCAACTGCCACCAGTCCAGGCCAACTTCCCACAGTGCCCAAAGCAGCGTCGCTATTAAAATTAGCGCATAAAGCCAAAGGGCAGCGCCCCTGCGCATAGCGAGTAAAATACCGGTGGCGGTAATGCCAATGCCAACTATCAAATAGTAGGCACTGCCGCCGAGGCTAATGAGTTTGCCGCCGCCTACCGCTAACGCCAGGCCTGCAACAATCAGTAAGAGGCCTAGCAGTAAGGCAGGCCATTTCCCGCGTGTTCGCGTATTTTCATCCATGAGTGTTCCCCCTGTTTATTACGATTGACAGCTTATTACGTTTGATAGCTGTTGATGGCTAGGCTTGGTACCGGCTTCGACGGGGTTTACCCATCAAACAGGTGACTGAGCTGCGCCGAAAGTACCAGTAATGGATGTGAACTGATCAAACGGCGTTGGATAGCGCATAAAAAAGCCACGCTATAAAGATAGCGTGGCCATGGTGTGTTGCTACTATTTATTCATTCTAACACGGTGTTAGCGCTCTAGTGCCACTAGCATCTTGCCAGTATTACCACCTTTGAACAGCTCCAAAAACGCCTCTGGTGTGCTCTCCAAGCCCTCTTTAACCGTTTCCTTGTAATCAATTTTACCCGCCGTTACCTGGGGAGCTACTTCCTTGAGGAACTCAGGGTAGTGATCCCAATGGTCTGCCACAATAAATCCTTGCATCTTCGCTTTGCGTACCACCATTTGAGACAGATTGCTGGGGCCTGGCGTGGGTTTTTCGGCGTTATAACTTCCGATCATGCCGCAGACCGCAATACGAGCGCCTTCATTTAGCTGGCTTAATGCGGCTTCCAGGCAAATGCCTCCCACATTTTCAAAATAAACGTCAATGCCTTCGGGGCTGGCCAGCTGTATCGCATCGCTTAACTCGTGAGCGCTGCGGTCGCGGTAGCTAACGGGCTCAACACCCAACGACTCAAGCCACGCAAGCTTATGCGCTGCACCTGCAATACCGACCACGTGACAACCCTTGGCCTTGGCAAGTTGCACCACTAGTGAGCCTACCGCACCGCTGGCAGCACTTACCAACACGTTGTCGCCAGGGCGACACTCGGCAATGCGGTTAAGGCCGGTCCAGGCCGTCATGCCAGGCATACCCAATACCCCAAGATACGCCTGCTCGGGTACATCAGCGTTGGGTAATGGGTAAACGCCTGCTGAAGAGAGCTGAGCGATATCGCGCCAGCCACCCATATGGCTAACAATATCGCCCTCTTTTAAGCGTTCATCGCTGGAGGCAATCACTTCGCCTATTGCGCCACCTTCCATCGGCTGACCCAGCCTGAACGGTGCGACATACGTATGTTGCCCGCTCATACGGCCGCGCATGTAGGGGTCTACCGAGAGCCAGCGGTTGCGAATACGCACTTCACCTGGGCTGAGATCAGGAAGTGATTGGGAGTCCAGGGTGAACAGTTCACGTTCGGGTAAGCCGTTGGGGTAATCGGTGAGGGTAAAGAAATGAGACTTCATGCATACCTCCAGTCACGTGAAAGCGTATTAACGTACTTGAAACAGATGTACTTGAAGCATAGAGATCATTACCTTGCGCGTAAGTTCGTTTTTTTTGAAGTCATTTATGCGGTAAGCCAAGCATCTAAAACACCAGGCAAGAACAGGAGACAAAAAAACAGGGCGCTCAAATGAGCGCCCTGTAGGATTCAGCGAATAACAGAAGTGATGTGTCGTTGAGCGGCTAAGGGGTACCACACACTTAGGGGGTGTGCTATCCGTTAATCCAGCAACGTTACCATAACCGGGGCTACTCCCTGGTTCAGCATGCCCAGTGTGCGTGCTGCTCGTTTGGATAGATCAATAATCCGCCCTTTTACAAAGGGGCCGCGGTCATTGATCAGCACTTCTACTTCTTGCCCTGTATCAGGGCGGGTTACCAGCACTTTCGTCCCAAACGGTAAGCTAGGATGAGCAGCGGTGAGTGCCTGCTGGTCAAACGCTTCTCCGCTGGCAGTGAGCGCGCCTTGAAAGCGGTCACTATAGTAGGAAGCAACGCCTTCCTGTGTATCTGTGTCGTTGGCAAACGCGCTATTTGCTGTCATGGCGATAAGCAGGACAGCTAAACAACTCGTTCGAAATAGTCGTGTAGGGGCTCCCATTGGAGTACCTCAGTTATTCGTGTCGGTCGAGAGTCTCGCAAGCATCAATGAGGTGCCGGATAGGCGAAGGGATGGTAACGCGCTCTTTCAGAGTCAGCAAGCTTTAAGACGTTCGGTGCAATTGACCCCAAAGTTGCGTATTTTTTGATGTTCCCGTTATGACCTTGCATTTCAGGGGGTTAACGGGAGGTGTAGGAATATAAGTAAAGTTCTTCTGGTACATTAAAATGATACCGCTCATTGAGCATTTTACTTACCATTACGTATTATTAATCTTGCTGAACGACCCATCCTTCCGTCATTGATCAAGGACGCCCTAATGGCTAAATCCTCTCCTTTTGCGCTAATCGTGGTTGCGGTAGGGGGAGCTGTTGTCGGCTTTTTAGCTGCACAGACGCTCTCTTCCGATGCATCTTCCTCTTCCTCGGTGGCGTCTCAAACCGCCGAACAAACTGCACTGGCGGGGCTGGATAGCATTACGCTTGGCGAGCAACTGCGTGGGGAAATTACGGCCAGTGACCTGCTTAATGGCAATGATGGAAGCCGCTATGACCGCTACATGATGACGCTTGATGAGAGTGATCTGGTTGAGTTTAGTTTGCGCGGTGCCCTGAATGGCATCGTAGCGCTTTATGATGATCAGCTTCAGCTGTTGAGCGTAGCGCCTACTGCACGCCACCGTATTGAGCAAGCGGGCGATTACATGGTGGTGGTCAGCGGTGCTGATAGCAGCAGTTACGGCCCTTATACGTTGAACAGCCGAGTGGTTGAACTAAGCGATAGCACAGTATTGACCCTTGATGCTCCACTGGACAGCTGGTTGGATGGCACTTCTAGTGAGTATACGCTGACCATCGAAGAAGCGGGCATGTATCAGTTGGAAATGCGTTCCGATGAATTTGATGCGTATCTTGAGCTTAGCGGGCCAAATGGCTATTTCCGAGAGGACGACGATAGCGCGGGTAATTTGGATGCCCGAATTTCAGACTTCCTGGTGCCGGGTGACTACACCGTGACGGCGCGCACACCTTATGACGAAGGTGCTGGCCTTTTCACGCTGACTGCTGAGTCGCGCGAATTACCCGGCGATGGCGAGCTGCGCAACGACGGCAGCATTGTGCCCAACGACTCATTAAATGGTTTGTATAGCGGCCAGGATCTTAGCTATCAGGTTGAAATTGAAGAAGCGGGCATGTACCAGATTGACATGATGTCGGATGATATTGATGCTTATCTAGTGCTCGAAGGTCCTGATGGCTATTACCGTGAAAATGACGATGGCGGCGATAACCTGAATGCCCGTATTGCTGATTTTTTTGAGCCCGGTACTTATCAGTTAACGGCGCGTACTGCTTATGGCAGTGATAGCGGTTTGTTCAGAATTACCTTGGCACCGCAAGAGCTACCTGAAGGGGTCGAGCTGCGTAACAGCGGTGCAATCACGCTTGGTGAAACGTTAAACGGTTGGTATACCGGTGAGTCATTGGTGTACGAGCTTGAGCTAGCCGAAAGCTCATTAGTCACCATTGGTATGCGCTCCAGCGACTTTGATGCTTATCTGGAACTTGAGGGCGAAGGTGTCGCTGTTAGTGATGACGATGGTGGTGCCGGTACCAATGCGCAACTGCAACAGCAATTGCTGCCGGGTACCTATACGGTCATTGCACGTGGCTTTAGCACGGCGAGCAGCGGGTTGTTTGAACTTGACGTAACCGCTGAGCCGGCGCAAATGCAGCCCAGTATGTAACTGATTACGCTATTTTAAGCTGTTGTTTCTCTTCTTGGTGGGCAAGGGCGCTTAAGTATGACTAGACTCAACTTGGCGCCCGACAAAATGCCTTACATGGAGATACAATATGCTTCGTTGGAAAATGAGTGTATGTCCCGCTGCGGTTCTGCTGCTTAGTGTCTGCCAATCAGCTAATGCTGAAACGGCCGATACCAGCGCCCTCGCATACCAGCCATTGGATAAGCAGTATTCATCTCCTGATTGTCAGGATGAGCACTGTTCAACGGTAAAGATCTCTGCATTAACGTTTCCTGATAACTCCGCATTAACAGAGCAGGTGCAAGAACGTCTGCTTGCGCTTGCCTTGGGTATCACCGATGGCGACGACACGCCCGCTGACGACTGGGATCACTTCGCGGATGAGTTTTTTCATCGTGCTGAAGAGGACAATACCAGGCTGCCTCACCCGATGGCGAGTGAAGCACAGCTGAGTGCCAGCGTGTTTTCCCGTCAGAACGACCTTCTGGTGCTTGAACTTGATAGCTATGTGATTTATGCAGGCCAGGCCCACGGTTTACCATCCACGCAGTTCATGGTCATTGATGAGCGTTTGAATGAGGTGGTGACTCTCGATGATATGCTCATGGCTGGCGGCCAGGAGGGTTTTGATGAAGCGTTAGCCGAGGCGCATGAGCGCTGGATGAGTGAGCAGGATGTTGGCGAGGATTTTGCGTCCAGCTGGCCATTTACTGACAGCACCAACGTGGCACCGCTTGAAAAGGAGTGGATGGTAAAATACAACGTGTACGAAATTGCTCCCTATGTGATGGGGCAGCCTGAGTTAACGATCCCTGTTGAGGAATTAAAAGGGATTGTTGAGCCTCGCTATTTAGGCCAATGAGAATCGGTAAGGTAATTGGCTGTTTGGAGAAGTAAACAGCCCGTGCGGGGCAGGAGCTAATCAGTATCTCAATGCTCCTGCTCTGCTGCTTATTCATTAATTAATAAGCAGGCATGGGTATGGCGATGAGTCTCATCGGCCAGCGTTTAAACAGCCCACCACTACCAGCAGCGCCGCAGTGGGTAAGCGCCAATCCAGTACGCTAACGCCCGCAAGTACCAGCAAAAGGCCCGCTAAAATGGGCACGCCATAGGCAAGGCTGCCAACCAGGCTTGCATGCCCCCAGCGCAGGGCTTTATCCCAGGCTACCATGGCGATTCCGTAAGGCCCTAACCCCAACGCAACGCCCGCCAGTAGCGCTTCACTGCTGGGTAGAACCAGCTGGCCTTCCATTCCGATACTGGCAAGCGTCGCGATGGCGCAGGCAATCAGCAGCAGGCGAGGGAGAAGTGGCGTAATGCACACGGGGGCGGCCTGGCTTAACCATGAATAGAGTGCCCAGCAGCAGGCGGCAAGCAAGGCGAGCCCATAGCCCAGCGTTGCTCCTCCCAAACCATTACTTAATGCCTGCGGCACGAGCAGAATGGCAGCCCCTGAAAAGGCAACCAGCGCCCCGGTAATACCGGCCAAGCGTATCCGACCAAAGCGGCTCCACTGGCTTAACAACACAAAAAGTACTGGCCAAGTGTACGTGATAAGCGCAGCCTCGGCCGCAGGCGCAAGGCGCATACCTATAAAGTAAGTGCTTACTGCGCCCAGTATCAACAACGGAATACCTACCCAGATGCCTAACTGCCAGTTCAGGCTGCAGTGAGTGGTAGTAACGCGGCGGCTTAGCGGCAGTGTGGCAAATGCGCCAGCTAGCAGTGTTAAAGCGGTTAGCTGCAAGGGCGAAGACGAGTGAGCACGTTCAGCAAGCAAGGGGGCCACGCTCCACAGGATGACAGCCACTAACGCGGCGCCAACACTATACCAACGAGGAAACACGATAGGGGAATGTGTACGTTGCATCAATGATCTCCTTGCCTGGAACATATGCAACGCAGCATACTCGTTAATAACACATCACAATATCGATCTTTTGTGATTGTTTTAATCAATAATGGTGATATATGCGGGCGCCAACGTTAGACCTCACGCTGCTACGTACGCTAGTGGCGATTGCCGATACCGGTAGCGTCACGGCGGCGGCGAAACGGCTGGATTACACGCAGTCCACGGTGAGCATGCAGCTTCAGCGTTTGGAGGCTCAGCTGTCGCTCAGCCTGCACGAACGTGATGGACGGCGTATCCGGTTCACACCAGATGGTGAGCGGTTACTTACTCACGCACGGCGCATCCTGGCGCTTAACGACGAAGCATGGGGCGATATGCAGGCCCAGCAGGTAACCGGGGATCTGACCTTGGGCATTCCAGAAGATTACGCATCGCTGCTGCCGTCGGTATTTGCCTACTTTCACCAGCTTTATCCAGCGGTGGGGCTTAAGGTTATTTGCGGAACAAGTGCCCACTTGGTTGAACAGGTAAAAGCCGCTGAGCTTGATTTAGCCCTGGTGACGCGCCAACGTAACTCACCCGGTGGCGATGTTATCCGCCGCGAGCCGCTGGTTTGGGCGGTGGGCGTTAACCAGCAGCCGTTACTCAGTGACCCTATCCCGCTGGCGCTTTACTCACCAGGTGCTGATGTGTTTAGGGAAGTCGCCGAGCAGGCACTGCATGGCGAGGGGCGTGACTGGCGGGTGGCGTATACCAGCCAGTCGATGGCGGGGTTGGCACCGATAGTCATTGCCGGGCTTGCCGTTGTCGTGGTGACACGCAGCATGTTGACCCCTTCACTGCGTCCGCTGGATGAAAGTAGCGGCCTGCCCGCCTTGCCCATGATCGAGCTGGCGCTGCACCGTGCGCCTCATCGGCCATCCGAGCCAGCCCGGCGCTTGGGCGAGTTGATTCGTGAGCAGCTAGCGGCTCCCAGTGAGGCGCTATAAGATCAAGTGTAAAGCGTTGAATGATTAATCGACTTAATATAGCTAGACTAAACGCCATATAACGTTGCTGCCAGGAGTGCTCAATGCACGAATTGGATCACTACATTTATCCACACCGGGTGCTGCATTGGCTGGTGGCTGTCGCCGTGCTACTTGCTTTGGCCAGTGGCTTAACCATCGGAACGATAGGGTATGAACGCACGGTGGCGCTGGTAGGCAACACGCTCACTAACCTGCTTTATACCAGCCATAAAACCCTGGGTTTAACGATTTTACTGCTAATGACCCTGCGCATAATGACCCGCATGGCGTTTGTCGTACCTGACCACGACCCGCCCTTGAATGCGTTTGAGCGTATTGTCAGTACCAGCGTGCATCACCTGCTTTATTTGGCGTTGGTGGTGATGCCGCTACTGGGTTGGGTCGCGACCGCCAGCGGTGGGTATCCGGTTGAATTCTTTCAGTGGCAACTGCCTGCACTGATCAGTGAACGCCCAGCGCTTTCTGACCAGCTCTACACATGGCACGCGCGTCTTGGCTGGGCCATTGTGGTGTTAATCGTTTTGCACGTGGCGGGAGCGTTATTTCATTGGCGGGTAAAGCGCGATAATGTCACCAAACGTATGAGCCTATTCGACTAGGTTTCAAACGACTGGGTTTCAAGCGACCAGGTTTCAAGCCCAAACCCTCGCAGGGAGCGATGATATATGGGCCTGCAGATTGCTTTCGTTATCGGTTTGGCCGCCGTGCATATCTTTGCCAGCAGGCTTCGAAAGCTAAGCGCTGTGCCTCGCAGCGCTTGGCTTTCGTTAGCAGGTGGCGTCTCTGTTGCTTATGTCTTTATTCATATATTTCCTACCCTAAGCGATGCTCACGAAACCATTAACGCACACGGCCTGCTGGCGGTGCTGGAGCATAACGCCTATATCGTGGCGCTCATTGGGCTGGCGGTATTTTATGGGCTTGAGCAAGCTGCGACAAAGCACTCACATAAAGGTCAGCAGGATGAGTCGGTTAATTTTCAAAAGCTGAAAGGCGTTTTTTGGATACATATTGGCTCTTTTTCGCTTTATAACGCGCTTATCGGCTACTTACTGGTTTATCGCAATAATGAGCTTCCTGCCATTATCTTTTTCTTTCTGGCGATGAGCGCGCACTTTTTGGTCAACGACCATGGCTTGGTGCGTCATCACCGGGATGTCTACTTAAGCAAGGGCCGTTGGGTGCTGGCTACGGCGGTGGTTGTCGGCTGGCTACTGGGGTTAACGGTAGATGTCTCTGAACCCATTGTCAGCCTGCTTTATGCGTTTGTGGCCGGTGGTATTGTGCTTAACGTGTTGAAAGAGGAGTTGCCGGAAGACCGCCATAGCCGCTTTTGGCCCTTCGCGTTAGGCGCGCTTATCAGTACCGTGCTGCTAGTGTTTTCGTAGATTCTTGCGTCGATCTGTAGGTGCTCATTTACTATTTGGCTCATTGGCCGTTTGGTCGCTGCGTATGAACGCCTCATTTGCAAATGAAAATCACTTTGCGCATTGACTTGACGAGGTAGTCCGTCACAATTTGCTGCCTATCTTTCTGTCAGGAAGCGCTAATGGAGTTGTTGCAGGTTGTCTTTCGTCATTACCGCTGGCCATTTTTAGGGGCCATTGGGTTAAGCCTTTTAAGCGCGGGCCTCGGGGTTGGCGTCATTGCCTTTATTAATCAGCGCTTGATTGAAGTTGGCAGCCCGCTTTCAGCGCTGCCCCAGTTTTTGGGTTTGCTATTTGTGTTGCTCGTTGTGACGCTGGGGACCCAGTTAGCGATTACCCTGCTGGGGCACTACTTTGTGTATGACCTGCGCACAAGGCTTGTGAAGCGCATTCTGGACACTGATATCGAGCGGCTTGAGCAGTTGGGTAATGCCACGCTGCTGGCGAGTCTTTCAAGTGATGTGCGTAATATCACCATTGGTTTTGTGCGCCTGCCTGAGCTTGTGCAGGGTGCCGTGTTGGCGCTTGCTTCGGTCGCCTATTTGGCGTGGCTTTCACCGAAAATGGTGGTCATTACCGTGATATGGATTGCGGCCACGATGGGGGTGGGCTGGGTGCTGATTTCGAAGGTATATCGGCACTTTAGCCTGGTACGCGAAAGCGAAGATCGTCTCTACAAAGATTACCAATCCGCCATTGAAGGGCGCAAAGAGTTAGCGCTCAACCGTGACCGGGCTCAGCGCTTCTTTGATGCCACCTTCACCCGCAACGCGCGCGAGTACCGCTACCATATTATTCGCGCGGATACGTATCATCTAAGTGCGGGGAACTGGTCCAACATTATGATGCTGGGAGCCATTGGCGTGGTGTTTTTCATGGCCAACGGGCTGGGCTGGGCGACACCTGCCGTTGCCGCTACCTTTGCATTGACGTTACTGTTCTTACGCACGCCTTTAATTCAAGCCATCGGCGCCTGGCCCACCTTGATCAGCGCACAGGTCGCGTTTGATAAGCTGGCAAGCCTGGAGCTTGCCGAGTATCAGCCGGGCTTTGCGGTTGATGACGCCTTTGCTGCCTGGCAGCGCCTTGAGCTTGTGGATGTGACTTATCACTATCCTGGCAGTGAGCAGGGCGAAGGGTTTCACGTTGGGCCCGTCAATTTGACGCTTGAGCGCGGTGAGCAGGTATTTTTGATTGGCGGTAACGGCAGCGGAAAATCCACCCTGGCGCGTTTGTTAACTGGCTTGTATCAGCCGCAAAGCGGGCATATCAAGGTGGATGGACAGACGCTCACACAGGCGCAGTGGCAAGGGTTTCGAGCGCGATTTGCCAGTGTATTTACCGACTTTCATCAGTTTGACCTGGCGATGGGGGCGGACGGGAAAAATGCCGACCCTGTGCTGGTAGCGACCTGGCTTGAGCGGTTACAAATGCAGCAAAAGCTGAAGTGGGAGGATAATCGGGTCATTAATACCCAACTTTCCCAAGGGCAGCGCAAGCGCCTGGCACTGTTACTGGCGATTGCCGAAGAGCGGGATATTTTACTACTTGATGAGTGGGCCGCCGACCAGGACCCTCAGTTCAGGCGGTTGTTCTACCGAGAACTATTGCCGCACCTGCGTGGTATGGGCAAAACGGTGTTTGCGATCAGCCACGATGATAGCTACTTCGTACATGCCGACCGTTTGCTGGAGATGTCCCAAGGGCAGCTAAGAGAATTAACCGGCGCGCAGCGCGATCTGGCAAGCCAGGATGCGGTCACTCAGATTAACAGTTGATGTTAAAAATCTGAGGTTAGAGATCTGAAGTTAAAAAATATACAGCTAGACAGCCGTTAGGTGGCTCGTTTGCGGGCCACTCGGTCACACCCTTCCAGCGGACAATTGCTGCACACGCTGAACTCATCCAATAAATAGCGCAGGCAGCAAAGCTTGCGTACTTGCTTCACCTCATCGCTGCCCTTGGGCGTATACGTGCGTACAGGCTCAAAGAGCGGATTGCGCTGGCCATCAATATGGCGCGATTCCAGCAGTGCTCGGGCAGCACTAAGCGCCGCCTGGTTCACTTCCGGGTGTTCGGCAAGTACCTTCACATAGTAATCCAGATAGCCACCGGCGTTGCTCCAGAACACCCGGGGGGCTGCGCCTGAAATGGCGGACAAGCGTTCAATAAGTGGCGCCCAGTGCTGGGTAATCAATTTGGCAAAGCGCTCGCTGGAGTCCTGAGCATCCATCAACGCGCCTTCATGGGGCAGCCAAAGCTGTGTTGTACAGCCTTCATCATTCAAAATGACGTGTACATCATCCTGCTCTACCGGTAGATCACGGTTAAGAAGCAGGTGAGAAGCGAGGGTAGGCACGGTCAACGCGCTGAAATGCCACTTCGACCACAGCGACGTAATGGCGCGCTTGTCGCCACCCGGGTAGCGAGCAGCGTAGCGCTCCAGATCCTGTTCCAGCAGTGCTGCATTGCGCCAGCGCGAAGCCTTTACTGCACCGGCCGGTGGCGTGCCGCCAATCAAGGGCGGGGTAAGCAGCACAAGTGCGCCCTGATAGCAGTCAGCGAGCGAGGGCAAGGTACAGGCAGAGTGGGTCAGGGCTAGCGGTGGCATAACAAAACTCCCGACATGAACTTGTAAAAGTTCAAGCACACTTGCGCAAACAGTAACGATGTGGCGTTAGCGCAGGTTGAAAGTGAAGGAGTCAGCTTAATCGATAATGCTTATCAGTTGAAGTGTTAGTTGCGAATCAGTGCGTTTTACAAAAGCGCGTTTATTGAGCGACCGCGATATTATGCTCGCCGTTAGGGTGTTGCATGACCTGCATGGGCAACCCATAAATAGCTTCCAGGGTGCTATTACTCATCATGTCACCTGGCGTGCCGTGAGCGAGCAAGCGGCCGCTGTGTAGGGCCATCAGCTCATCGCAGTAGCGCGAGGCCATATTAATATCGTGCAGAACGATAATAACCCCCAAGCCGAGCTCATCGCAGAGCTTGCGAATGAGTGCGAGGACTTCCATCTGGTGGGCAATATCCAGCGCGGCCAGCGGCTCATCAAGCAGCAAAAAGCGGCTACCCTGTGCCAATAGCATGGCAAGCCAAACGCGTTGGCGCTCACCTCCAGAAAGCGTATCGACCAAGCGGTCGGCAAACGCTTCGGTATGGGTGAGCGTGATGGCTCGGTCAATCGCGTCTTTATCTTTCTGGTTATGATGGCCCAGTAGGCCGTGCCACGGGTAGCGGCCAAAAGCGACCAATTCTCGGCCGGTTAAATTTTCGGCGCTGGGCAAATGCTGGGGAAGATAGGCCACCTGGCGCGCAAACTCCCGGTTGCCCCAGGCACTGAGCGAGCGTTGGTCAAAATAGATCTCGCCCTGGCTTACCGGCTGCTGCTGGGCCAGTAGCTTGATCAGAGTCGATTTTCCCGAGCCGTTATGACCAATCAGGCCGTAGACCTTGCCTTGCTGAAAGGTATGCTCAATGGGCTGTAAAAGGGGCTTGCCGTTGATCGCAAAGGTAGCGCCTTTGACCTCGAACATGGAGGACTCCTGGCCGTCAGAAGGTGATTACGAAAACCCGATTGTATCGTTAATGGTTATCATTTAGTAGCGCTGCTCCAACGCTTCGCACAAACGGCTGTCTATCACGAAAGCGGGCTGGCCATCCGGGAAAACACACCGTCCTTGAGCACCGTACGGTGTATAAGTGCCATTATCACGTGCCCAGCCACCAGCGCTAAAAGCAGCCAGGCGAGCGGACTATGTAGTGCGTTGGCTGTCGCTATCATCCATGGGATCTCGCGCTCGGCTGCATTGAAAAGCGGTAGGCCGTAGACATCCAACGCACCGCCTCTGCCGTACTGGCGCAAGATGGCAAGCGTGGGTAGCGCGATCAGCAGTGCATACAACGTGACATGCCCGCCATGCGCTAGCGCACCCCTTATCCCAGGCGCATACGAAGGACGCTGCTGGCGATTTAGCCATGCCCAGTCCGCACGCAGTAACGTTATCACTAAAAGTATAACGCCCAACGAGCCGTGGGGGCCGATGCTTGATAGCAGTAAGGTGAGGGGCGTTTCGCCAAACCCGCGCCACGCCAGCACAACGCTGAACTGAAGCAGTACGATAGCGGCCGTTATCCAGTGCAGAGTGCGGCTTATGAGGCCATAGCGCGTAGCACTGTCTCGCCAGCAGGAGTGAGGGTTTGTTAGAGCAGCAGGGGAGGTTATGTCGGCCATTATTATCGTTCTCGGTTCATTAACTGTTTTGATGACACGCTATTACAGCCCTGCGGAGGGCTCACTAACGAGGGCATCAATTGTAGTGCTAATCGTTATCATTTAAAATCACGCGCTTATATTCACCCATGACTGATTAAAAAGCCAAGGCGCTTAAATGACCGTGCTGCCTATCGCGTCCACCGCCCAAGCGTGGACGACTATCCGAGATAACCTGCCATGCTAAGTGCAGCCGTCCTTCAAAAAGCGTGCCGTATGTCGCCTGCCAAGGCCGTTTGGTTACTTAGCTTGCCGCTGTTGGTGCTGTTCGGCATTAGCCTTCATGTTCAGGGCGGTATTGTTTCCGGGTTTCAGGCACTGCTGGCGCCTTCGTTTGGAAGTACCAATGAGGTGTTACTCTATTATGCTTGGTGGCCACGAATAGGCGTGGCGCTTTTGGCTGGCGGCGGTTTGGCGCTGGCGGGTGTGTTGATGCAGCAGGTGCTGCGAAACCCGCTGGCATCACCCACTACGCTTGGGGTGGCATCGGGTGCTAACCTGGCGTTGCTAGCTACCACGTTGATGGCGCCAGGGCTGCTGGTCATCGGACGTGAGTGGGTGGCGTTAATCGGTGGCGGTTTAGCCGTTGGGCTAGTGTTTGCGCTGACCTGGCGGCGTGGGCTAGCGCCTGTGGTCGTGGTATTGGCTGGGTTGGTGGTTAATCTATATTTGGGCGCACTTTCGACCGCGCTGTTGCTGTTCAACCATGAGACGCTGGCGGGGCTATTGATTTGGGGGGCGGGGTCGCTTGCCCAGAACGGCTGGAGTGGGGTAGCCACCTTATGGCCCCACTTGGCCATCAGTGCTGTGGCCGCAGGGCTGTTGTTACGCCCACTGGCTGTGTTGGAACTTGACGATGCCAGCGCCAAGAGCTTGGGTATCTCGCTTAAATATCTGCGTTTTGCTGGGCTCGGGCTTGCGGTGTTTATTACCGGCAGCGTGGTCAGCGTTGTCGGTATTATTGGCTTTATTGGCTTGGCGGCACCCAATATTGTGCGCATGGCCGGGGCACGCCGGTTAGGCAGCCGCATACTCTGGTCGACGCTGCTGGGCGCGGTACTGCTGGCGACCACGGATCTTCTACTACAGCGCTTTTCGGGCATGCTGACGACGCTGGTTCCCACCGGCGCCATTACCGGCGCGCTGGGTGCACCGCTGCTTTTATGGCTCATTCCTCGGCTGAAGCTTCAGGGGGACAGGCCTCCGCAACCCCCGGGGATGCTGGTAAGCCGTCATCCAATGCCGTACCGCTTGGCGATGGGGCTTTTAATCGCGTTATCAATGGCAGTGTGCCTGGGACTGCTGTCAGGCCTGGGCGCTAACGGCTGGGAGTGGATTAGTCCGGCCCACTGGCAGGTGATGGAGTGGCGCCTGCCCCGAGTCATCGCCGCGGCAGCCAGTGGCTTGATGTTAGCCATCGCCGGAACAGTGCTTCAACGCCTTTCCGCTAACCCTATGGCGAGCCCCGAAGTGCTGGGTATCAGTGGGGGCTGCGCGATTGCGTTGATCCTGGGTATTTACGTGCTGCCTGCACCGAGCAACGCAGCGCTGATCGGCATTGGGACCCTGGGGGCATTGACCACACTGGCCGTGCTAGTGATCTTGAATCGCCGTAGTGGCTTTGTGCCTGAGCGGCTGTTGCTTAGCGGCGTTGCAATTGGCGCACTGTTTGATGCAGTGCGTAGCGTGCTGCTGGCGGGCGGCGACCCGCGAGGGCAGCAGGTTATTGCCTGGCTGGCAGGCTCTACGTATTACGTGGATGTGACCAGTGCGGTGGTGGTGGGAAGCATCGCCGCTGTGTTGGCAGTGATAACCCTTCCTTTTACCCGCTGGCTCGACATCCTACCGTTGGGCGCGCCGATGGCTCAAGCGCTGGGTGTGTCCCTGAACCGAGCGCGGTTGGGGCTGTTGCTGCTGGTGGCACTGTTAACCGCGTGTGCCACGCTGGTCGTCGGGCCGCTCTCGTTTATCGGCCTGCTGGCACCGCACATGGCGCGTTTGGTGGGTTTTTCCCGCGCTCGGCAGCAACTGGTTGGCGCCGCATTGATCGGAATGTTGCTCATGGTGCTGGCCGACTGGGTCGGCCGCCAGATTATGTTTCCGTATGAGATTCCCGCAGGCCTTGTTGCCTCGTTGATTGGCGGCGCCTACTTTATGTGGGGCCTGCGGCGTTTATGAGGCTTACGCGCTTAAGCGTTACGCCTAAGGGTGTTGATTGAAGTAAGCGGCCATCACGTCGAGTACCTTTTCGATATCGGCATCATTGATATCGCGGTGCACGACAAGACGCGTGGCGTATAAAAGCTCAATTAAAATATCGTGCTGTTTAAGCCATGTTGAAAGAGGCTGAAGGTGCTCTTCCGAAATGTGTACAAACAGCATGTTGGTGGCTTGAGACGTCACCTCAATACCGGGAAGCAGGGCCAAGCCTTCGGCCAGGCGTGCTGCGCGGCGGTGGTCGTCGGCCAGGTCCTGAATATTGTTATCTAACGCATACTGGCAGGCGGCGGCTATGATTCCTGCCTGGCGCATACCGCCTCCCGCTACCTTACGCCAGCGGCGGGCGCGCTCGATGAAGTCTCGTGGGCCTATCAACGCCGAGCCGATCGGTGCCCCCATCCCTTTTGAGAAGCACAGTGAAACGCTATCAAAGGGGCGGCACAGCTGTTCAAGCGGCACTTGGCTTGCAACGGCCGCATTAAAAAGCCGCGCGCCGTCCAGATGCGTTGCCAAACCTCGTGAACGGGCAAACTCGGTGGCTTGATGAACGTAGGTTTCGGGCAGTACTTTACCGGCGATGGTATTTTCCAACGCCAAGAGACGCGTGCGGGCAAAGTGAACATCATCGGCTTTAATCGCTGCGCTGATTTTCTCTAACGGCAGGCTGCCATCACTGGCATTTTCAATTGGTTGTGGCTGAATACTGCCCAACACCGCAGCGCCGCCCCCTTCATAGCGATAGGTGTGGGCTGACTGCCCAACGATATACTCATCACCCCGCTCACAATGCGCCATTAGGCCCACCAGGTTGCTCTGGGTGCCGCTTGGAAACAGCAGTGCCGCCTGCTTGCCGGTTAAGGTGGCAAGATGCTCCTGAAACGCATTGACCGTAGGATCATCGCCCCAGACATCGTCACCAACAGGCGCACTCATCATGGCTTCTAGCATGGCGGCATCGGGTCGGGTGACCGTGTCACTGCGTAAATCGATCATAAAGATTTCCTTTATAAATAAGTGATTTCTACGTTAACCCACTAGTGTTAAAGCTACCGATAAAGGCGTTGCAAAGGGAACATGATGGATCTTAAAAGCGGCTATCCGTTTTGGACAGTAAAGAACGGTTTGTTGGCTACTTTCCCACAGCTAACCCATGACCATCAATGCGAGGTGGCCGTCATCGGCGGCGGCATAACCGGGGCGCTGATTGCCAATGAACTAAGCCAGCATGGCCATCACGTGGTGGTGGTTGAGCGCCGTGATATAGGCTGGGGAAGCACGGCCGCCAGTACCGCACTGCTGCAGTATGAAATTGATACCCATATGACCGAGCTTGCCCAGCGTTACGGCGAGGCAAACGCGGTGCTTGCTTATCGAGCGTGTGCCGAATCAATTTTTGAGCTTGAAGCCTTGGCGCTTGAACTGGAGGATGTGGAGTTTGAACGCCAGCAAAGCCTCTATTATGCAAGCAGTGGGGAAGACGTAGCGTCGTTGAAAGAGGAACTTTGGCTGCGTCAGAAAAATGGTTTTAAGGCCAAGTGGCTTGAGCGGGCAACGCTTTTGGAACGCTACGGCTTTGATGCGCCAGGCGCTATTTTAACCGAGCTTGCCGCACGCATGGACCCTTATCGAATGGTCTATCAGCTGTTTGGCAAGATAACCACGCGGGGTAGCGAGGTATACGACCGTACCCAGGTGGAGCGCATGACCCAGCACGGTGAGCATATAGCGCTTACGTTGACGAACGGCGCAACGCTCAACTGTCAGCAGGTTGTGGTGGCCGCAGGCTATGAGTCTCAAGCGTGGCTGCCTAAGCCGGTGGCTAAAAACCGGAGCAGCTACGCATTCGTTACCGACCCGCTAACGCCTGACATGCTGGGCGAGCTTAAACATACCCTCGTCTGGGAGTCTGCGCGGCCCTATCTTTACCTGCGCACGACTCAGGAGGGAAGGCTGCTGGTGGGCGGTGATGATGATGAGCAGGATATTCCCAAGCGCCGCGATGAACGAGTACTGGAAAAAGCCGAGGGGTTGGCAGACAAGGTCAAGACGCTCTGGCCGTCGTTAACGATTAATCCTACCTTTAGTTGGGCGGGCACGTTTGCCGAAACATGCGATGGACTGCCTTATTTTGGTCCTCATGATTCCCATGGGCCAAACGTGCACTTTGCCATGGCGTACGGCGGAAACGGCATTAGTTACAGCATGATAGGGGCCAAGCTACTGCGCGCTTTAATTGAAGGAAAACCGCATCCGCTGGCAGAGTTATTTTCGTTTAAACGCCATATTTAAGCCACGTAACGGGCTATGTGATATTACCACCCCACATTGTCGTTACACGATGAGATCAGCGCCCATGAACCACTTGCTATTTTTACGTGCCCTTGAGCGCGGTGACCTGCGCTTTGTGCATGAACTTAATAATAATCAAAGTATTATGTCGTACTGGTTTGAGGAGCCCTACGAATCATTTGATGAGCTGGAGGAGCTTTATAACAAACATATCCATGATAATGCCGAGCGACGTTTTGTAGCGGAAGACAGCACCGGAACGGCGATTGGCTTGGTGGAACTGATTGAAATTGACTACATCCATCGCAGCGCAGAGTTCCAAATCATTATTACTCCGGACCATCAGGGAAAAGGGTTTGCACGCTCGCTGATCCGCCAGGCCCTGCACTACTCGTTTACCATCCTGAACCTTCATAAGGTGTTTCTCATCGTCGCAGTGGAGAACGTTAAGGCGATTCACCTTTATGAAGAGAGTGGGTTCATCGAAGAAGGACATCTGGTTCAGGAGTTCTTTATCAACGGCAAATACCGAGACGTAAAGCGGATGTATATCCTGCAGGAGGCTTATTTAGCAGCGCTTGAAAGCGACGCTACCTAGTGGTTGGCTGATGGATGGCTTGAATCGACTGCTCATGTACAAAAAATAACGCCTCCAAGGGGAGGCGTTGATAGGGGGTAAACAGCCGCGGACTTTAGTAATCACAAAGATAAGCGGCAAAGGCATCAAACGCTGCGCGCTGCGCAAGCGCGTGCTGTGCCCATACTTCCATAATGTCCGCATTAGTGGCCGGGTACTGAGTCATTGAGTGTTGCATAGCATGCACTCCTGTTAGCAGGGGAGTTAACAACGGTTCTTGTTATGAGAATTTTTGGTTGTGCGTCGCAGCATTGGCTGCGGCGGAGGATAGTAGGCGCTTTTGAGGATTGGCGCTAGTCCTAACGTTGTAGGTAAAAGACGATGGACTGTAAGTAATGGCTTACAGATTGAGTAGATGAGTGCTTACATTGTTGAATGAAAAAGGGTTTCACAAACAATATAAAAAAAGCCTCAGGGTGCCAGGAATTGGATGTTTTTTAGCCGTTCGCTGGTGAACTGACGTGTAATCCCAAAGCTAAAGCCCATGGTCACATGTCTGGCTTTAAAGCTCCGTCACCGCCACTACGTTAGCGCTTACTCCTGGAGTAGCTCGCAGCCTCCCACTAAGTGCTGTCTAGGCTAACGCATGAGCTTGCACTGTTATTGTTGGGTCTGTTGGTTAGCTGTGGGTCAACATGCACTATTTTCTGGAGCATGGCTAATAGTTTTGCTGCTTATATTTGCTGCACTGCACTCTGTGTTCAACCGTTTGTTTTGATAGTTTTTTATTTTTTCTTGAGACAAAAGTCTATGTTATGTGTAGTTAAAACTTTGGTCTCAATTTAAGCAATAAACCTTGCGACACTCGGTACTTGGCAATAATGTTTGTTTGTATGATGTATGACGATAAGCCGTAATAGAGCCATGTGTGAGAGGCGACTCTGCTCTCAAGGTTTTAACTAATCACTTATTAGCTTGTGAAATGAGTTGATGCGGCTGTATTCGCAGGTTTGTGAAGAATGCTTGGTTTTCGTAAAGATAGGTGTGCTGAATCGATGGCAGAAGTCGTTGGAGCAGTTTTTTGATAGTGCCAACGAATAAGTATCTTCAAACCGATAAAATCAACAATGAACGCAAAAGGTGAATTTATGTTGCTATCAAAGAAAACAATGATGGGCGTTGGCTCTGCTGGCTTGATTGCAGCATTAGCCATGCACTCTGGCATTGCCATGGCACAAGAGGCCCAGATGCGAGGCAATATCCGCGTCGTAATTGGCTCTACTTCTACTGGTGGCGACACTTACCAAAACGCCAGCATCGTAGTTGATCGTCTAGCCGAGCACCTCGGTTTAAATATGAAGGTTGATGCCGTAGGCGCAAGCTCAGCGTTTCGCACGCTGGATAGGGATTCTCGGGGCAATACCCTGATGATCTTTCATGACCAATCCTATCTTGGTCATCTCTATGGCGTGCAAGGCTATGACGATGTCTTTGAAAAGTACACGATTGGGCCGACTATCGCGATCAACCCCGGTAACGCCTATCTCGTGGCCAAAGACTCTCCTTATGAGACACTCGACGATATCATCGAGGCGGTAGGTAACGGCGAAACCGTGCGCGTAGCTATCCAGCCCGGCGGCGTTTCCGAGATTGGCTTCAGTGCATTGAAAAACGCCATTGCTATTGAGCACCCGGGACAGGAAGACAATCTGGTAGCCGTTAATACGGGCTCTCAGTCTGATAAAAATCAGCAACTGTTTGACGGTCAAGCCGATGTCATTAATGGCAGTGTCCAGGCCAATGAGCAATACACCCGTTTACCCGAAGATGACCAGAAAGCCATGCGCTTTGTATGGTTGACGGCACGCCAAGGCACTATCGAGCAGGCGCCGGAAGAGGGGCTTGGCCAGACGACCCGCGAGCAACTTCTTGAATACGTCGAGCCTAATGTGAATGTCACCATGGGTGAAGACGAAAACTTTACCTTCGATAAAGAGTTCTTCTTCATTTACAACAAAGAGATGGACCAAGGTATCGTAGATCAGATTGATGAGGCGCTTGTTGCAATATATGACGAAGGCAGCATTCAGGAGGCGCAGCTGAATGCCTTCTTTATTCCTGACTTCAAGCCTTCAGAAGAGGCTTCTGAATACCTTCAAGAGAAAATGTTCCGCTACGAAGACATCATCAGCAACATCAACTAAACGGGCGGGCGCTAGTAGCTTGTTACTAGCGCCCTATCCATGCGCTGAGCATGGGTAGGGGCCAAGCGTATATACCTTACTTATACGCACGCTGTGTTAATACTTCTGGAGTAAATATGGAGTCAGGTCTGTTTAGTGTTTCGATAGATTTCGGGACTTCACACTTATTCTTTCCCACCATTATCCACTGGATTCTGGGTGGGCTGTTTGCCTTGATTCTAATAACCAAGGTAGCCCCCTTTATGGCTGCGGTTAAGCGAGGAGAGCGCACTTTACCCATTATTGGTGAATCAAGAGACAATTTTCGTTTCTTCGGCACCTTTGCTTTGATAGCCGCGTACTTTTATCTGATGGCGGTTGTCGGTGATCTGTTCCCCTATACGGGCTATGGCTTTCTGTTTGTCTCAATAGCGTTTGTACTTCTCATGTCGCTACTTTATCTGCATGAGTGGACGAAAAAAGCCCTCGTTATTGTCGTCATCAATGCTGTTGTCGCTCCTACGCTGGCTTGGTTTGTGCTCGCCAAGCTATTCACCATCACACTGCCATAACCGACGCGAGTACCGCCATGGAATTTTTGTCAGTTCTCGATTTTACTTTTTTTCTACTCGTTGGATTTGGCACCCTTGTAGGTATCATTTTCGGCGCGATCCCAGGCATGACGGCTACCATGGCCGTCGCTGTCTGTCTGCCACTTACCTATGCTTTGGGGTTGAACCATGGCTTGGCACTGTTGCTGGGCCTCTATGTGGGCGGAATTTCAGGCGGTATGGTACCAGCGGTACTTCTGAATATCCCCGGTACGCCTTCTTCGATAACCACCACCTTCGACGGCTACCCTATGGCGCGTAAAGGGGAGGGTGAAAAGGCATTGCGCATTTGTGTCATTGCCTCTGTCATTGGCGGTCTTATTAGCGCAGCCGTACTGTTCCTGTTTGCGCCACTGCTGGCGGATTTTTCGATCAAATTCTCTTATGTAGAGAAGTTCCTGATTATCTTGCTGGCATTGAGCGTTATTGCCTCTCTTTCAAATAGCATGCTGATCGGTATATTTAGCGGCGTCATTGGCGTCTGGCTAAGCCTCATTGGCGATTACAGCATTTCTGACGGTGGTAATGGTCATACGCGGCTGATGTTCGACTTCATGGAACCTTACCTGTTTGAAGGCTTCTCGCTGCTACCGGTGCTAATCGGCATTTTCGGTATTTCCACCATTTTGCTGGAGGCTGAAAAAGGCGTAAAACGCGATGTCGCTGGGCAACGTATTAAAATTGGTAAAGAAGGTGGGTTTTCGCTGTCTATCTTTAAGGGCAGCCTGACGAATCTGACACGCTCTTCTTTTATTGGCACTTTTGTGGGGATGTTGCCGGGCGTGGGTGGCAGTGCCGCTTCCGTTCTCGCCTATACCCAAGAGAAAAACCTGGCACGTAACTCGTCTCAGATGGGCAAAGGAGCGCCACAAGGGTTAATCGCCTCGGAGTCTGCTAATAACGCGCTGACCGGTGGTGCGCTCATCCCCCTGCTCTCGCTTGGCATTCCAGGTGATGCTACCACGGCAGTACTGATTGGCGCCTTTACACTACAGGGAATACAGGTCGGGCCGCTGTTCATCCCGGAAAATCATGAAACATGGTACGTCATGATGACGGCTTTGGTGCTTGCCAATGTCGTGATGTTCTTTTTGATGTTCTTTGCCATCAAGTACATTGCCAAAGTGGTAATGGTGCCCAAGCATATTCTCTATCCCATTATTGTGATGATGTGCGTAGTGGGCGCTTACGCCATTAATTACGGCATCATGTTCGATGTTTGGACTCTGCTTATCTTTGGCGTTCTGGGGTATTTGATTCAGAAAATCGGCCTTGAAATAGCGCCACTAATCATCGGCTTTATTCTGGGAAGTCAGGCCGAAGTATATTTTGTAAAAAGCCTTGAGTCCTTTGGCACCTACTCAGTCTTCTTCACTAAAAGCCCGATTGCGATGGTGCTGTGGGGTTTGATCGCTGCCTCTGTGGTGTTTGCAATCATCATGGGCATCAGGTCTCGTGCTCGCCAAAAAATGGAGCTAAGCCAAGCCTCGGGCCCGCACATCGTTTCAGGAAAACACCATGGCTCAAACAATGACTAATTCGCGCGTAATTAAAGTACATCCGAACGATAATGTTGCCATTGTGATTGAGCAGGGCGGGGTGGCTGAAGGTGTGAGTATCAGCGAGGGGTGTACTACCTTGATGCCTATTCCGCAGGGCCACAAGGTGGCATTGACAGCGATTGCCCAGGATAGCCCAGTGATTCGCTATAACGAGGTCATCGGCACCGCCGTGGTGGCTATCGAGCGTGGCGGCCACGTCAATGAAACCAATGTGCGCTTGCCGACGGCCCCAGGCCTTGACGAGCTCTCGTTGGCCACGCGACAGGCGCCAGCTTCCGAACCGCTCGAAGGCTATACCTTTGAAGGGTTTCGCAATCCGGACGGCGGCGTGGGCACCAAGAACGTGCTGGGGATTACCACCAGCGTTCAGTGCGTGGCCGGCACCGTGGATTACGTAGTCAGTCGTATCAAGCGTGAATTGCTGCCACGCTTTCCCAATGTTGATGATGTGGTCGGGCTCAACCATAGCTATGGCTGCGGCGTGGCGATCAACGCACCGGCGGCGATTGTGCCCATTCGTACGCTAAAAAATATTGCGCTGAACCCCAACTTCGGTAACGAGATCATGGTGATCGGATTGGGTTGCGAAAAGCTTCAGCCCTCGACACTGCTCGAAGATCGCCCGGTCAAAATCTATGAAAACAGCGAAGCCGCCGATCCGGAAGCCAACGTACTGAGTCTTCAGGATGAGAGCTTTGAAGGGTTTGGTGACATGGTCGACGGTATTTTAGCCATGGCCGAGCGCCATTTGGAACGGCTCAACAAGCGCAGTCGTGAGACCTGCCCTGCATCTGATCTTGTGGTGGGTATGCAGTGTGGAGGAAGTGATGCTTTCTCTGGCGTCACTGCGAACCCAGCCGTCGGCTTTGCTACTGATCTGATCGTAAGAGCCGGCGGTAGCGTGATGTTCTCTGAAGTCACGGAAGTACGCGATGCCATCCACCTGCTAACGCCGCGAGCTATTAACAAGGAAGTGGGAAAAGCGCTGATTGAACAGATGGCTTGGTACGATGATTACCTCTCTCAAGGACAGGCTGATCGTAGTGCCAACCCCTCGCCTGGCAACAAGAAAGGCGGGTTAAGTAATGTCGTTGAAAAGGCGCTTGGCTCGGTGATTAAGTCGGGTAACTCGCCCATTGTGGATGTGATTGGTCCTGGTGAGCGCTTACGGCGTAAAGGGCTCACCTTTGCAGCTACACCGGCGAGCGACTTTATTTGCGGGACTCTGCAATTGGCGGCAGGCATGAACCTGCAGGTGTTCACCACAGGGCGCGGAACGCCCTATGGTTTGGCAATGGTGCCGGTGCTAAAGGTCTCTACTAATTCACAGTTAGGAAGACGTTGGCACGACATTATCGATTTGGACGCCGGGCGGATCGCCACGGGTGATGCCAGCATTGAAGACGTTGGATGGGAGCTTTTTCATCTGATTCTCGATGTGGCGAGTGGGCGCAAGCAAGCCGCTGCTGATCGATTGGGTATCCATAACGATCTAGTGTTATTTAATCCTGCACCGGTTACGTGACCCTGAACGCAACGGGGTGGCTACCCGTACAGTGACATTGGACCAATGGAGAGATGCCCTTTATCCCTGTTCAACACGCCTGACTCCAGCAATGCCAGCTGCACTTATTGTATGCCCCAGTGGTTAGGCAATATTTTTACAGCTGTCTGACGGCTGCCTCTCCATGTCTGCTGCTAAAGAACGCTTTGGAAAAAGAAATGTTGAAGTCTATAAATTAACCGGAAGATTTATATGCTGTTGGCGAAATTTAATAGATTTTAGCACAAATATCGGTGCATTAAACTTTAGTCGAGGCGTAGGGTTTTATGCTTGCGGGGATAAGCGTAGTTGTTTAAGTTGTTACTTGTATGATGTATGACAATTATCTGCGCTGCTAGTATATGTTCAAATCCATGTGGGTGGCGCTAAAACCATGAGGGCGTTTACGTGAAGTTTTCTAAACAAGAAGTAACTAAAGCAATTAGTGATGGCCTGTTATCGTTTCCTATTACCGACTTCGACGAAAACGGTAAATTTGACGAGCAGAGCTACCGCCAGCGGCTAGCATGGTTTATCAGTCACGATATTTCTGCTGTGTTTATTGCTGGCGGTACCGGAGAGTTCTTCAACTTGACACTTGATGAGTATCGCGAAATTGTGCGCGTGGCTGTTGAAGTCGTCGACGGAAAGTTGCCTGTTATCGCCAGCGCAGGCCTCAGCGTGGAAGCAGGTAAGGTTTTTGCCAATGCTGCAGAAGCAGCAGGCGCTGACGGTATTCTGCTGATGCCTCCGTACCTGACCGAGTGCCCCCAGGATGGCCTGGTCGAGTATGCCCGCCAGATCTGTGATTCCACCGCCATCAATGTGGTCTATTACAACCGTGGTAACGGCATCATGGGCGCAGAAGCTGTACAAATGCTTGCTGATGCCTGCCCTAACTTAATTGGTCTTAAAGACGGCAAAGGCGACATTCAGGCGCTTAACAAGATCGTCAAACAAGTAGGCGACCGCTTGGTTTACATCGGTGGTGTGCCGACAGCAGAAATCTTTGCAGAAGCTTATCTATCGATTGGCGTTAATACCTACTCGTCTGCGGTATTTAACTTCGTGCCAGATATGGCAGTAACTTTTTATAAAGCACTGCGTGCTGGTAACTCAGACGTTGTTAAACAAATTACGAACGACTTCTTTATTCCATTTATCGATCTGCGTGACCAGAAAGCAGGTTATGCCGTCAGTTTGGTCAAAGCGGGTGCCGATATCGTCGGCCGTCCGGCGGGCAGTGTTCGCGCACCTCTAGTAATGCCTGCTCAAGAAGAGCGCAAACAGCTGGAAAAATTGATTGAGGCAGTAAAGTAATCGCCCGTTGATAAATAGGGCGCTCACGCTCACAGTAACAGGTGGAAATAATGAAAAAGACAATACTGGCTATTTCAGTCGCTACCGCTGCTCTTTCCTCTGCTCTCTCCTATGCGGACTATCCAGAGAAAAACATCGAGTTTATCGTGCCCTGGAATGCAGGTGGTGGTGCCGACAACGTAGTACGTGCGCTGCAGAACCCGGTTGAAGAAGCGCTGGGTACCACTATCGTGGTACGTAACGTTTCCGGCGGCGGCGGCGCGGTGGGTTTCTCAACCGCCGTTAACGCAAAACCCGACGGTTACGTCATGACGATTCCGACCAATGCCACCTTCACTCTAGAAGGTCTGGGCAACGTTGGTTATACCTACAGTGATTTCGAGTACATCGCCCGCGTACTGGTCGAGCCATACGTTTTGGCCGTTAATAGCCAAAACGGCTGGACATCCCTTGAGGAGATGCTCGCAGGCCTTGAAGAGCTTGGCCGTCCCTTGATGGTGGGTGCATCCGGTGTTGGTTCTTCAACGCATGTGATGGCCGTAGCGCTGGCTGAAGAGTTGGGTGCTAACTTCCAGGTAGTACCCTACGACAGCGGTGCTAATGCAGTGACTGCTGCCATGGGTGGTCATATTGACGCGGTCGTTCTGAACCCCTCTGAAGTAGTGTCAGGTATCGATTCTGGTCGGCTTAGCGCCATCGTTACCACTGGCGAAGAGCGTAGCGGTGCCCTGCCAGATGCCCCCACCATGTTGGAAGAGGGCTACGACTTTAACATCAGTCAGTGGCGTGGCGTGGCGGCACCTAAGGGAATCAGCCAGGAAACTGAAGATCGCTGGGTAGAAGCGATTCAAGCTGCCGTTGAAGACCCTGAATTTCAGCGCGCTGCGGAAATGATGGGTTCTGACATTATGCCGCTTTATGGCGATGAGCTCGACGCCTTTGTCGAGAACACCTCTCAGGTAATGATTCAAGAAGCTGAAAAACTGGCTCAGTGAGGAAGTTATGCAGCGGCCTATTGCAGAAGCAACGTTTCATATTGTTCTAATAGGCCTTGTGGGTTACTTCCTGATGGAAAGTTATTCTATCCGAGGAAGTGCAGCCGGCGGCAGCTTGTCGCCGGCATTTTTCCCAAAGGCTATCTGTGTTTTTCTAATCGTTATGCTTTTAGTCTCCTTATTGACAACGATTATTACAAGTGCAGCTCCAAGGATTTCTGAAGGCCCGAGTGACGAAGACATAGCGGCCCCTCAAAAGGGTAGTCTGGTTGTTTCAGTCATTGCCTGGACCGCTGTACTAGGTCTTTTAGTGCTTTATGCGTTTTTACTGGAGCCACTAGGCTACGTCATTACCACCGCCCTAATGATATTTTCCATGGTCTCTGTGCTGGTAATGCTCAATAAGCAGGAACGAAAAGTGACTCCAAAAGGGGTGGCAGGGCTTGCCGGTTTCTCAATCGTAACCTCGCTTGCCATTTTTATGCTTTTCACCAAAGGCTTTAGCATTATTTTACCTACCCTGGGAATCGCCGGAGTTTGATCATGAGTGATTACATTGATGCCCTAGGGCTCGTTTTCCAGGGATACGTCTTACTTGCGATTGCAGGTGGAACCCTGTTGGGCCTCATTATGGGAGCGCTACCTGGACTGACCGCTGCCATGGCGATCGCGCTTTTGCTGCCCTTGACCTTTGGTATGCCACCCGTAATGGGTGTCGGCATGCTGCTGGGTACGCTGTGCGGGGCCATCGCTGGTGGTTCGGTGTCGGCCACGCTTTTGAATATACCAGGCACGCCTTCTTCGGTGGCGACCACGCTTGACGCCTTTCCCATGGCGCGTAGCGGCCAAGCGGGACGAGCGCTAGGCATTGCAATCGTTGCTTCGTTTTTAGGGGGCATATTTAGTGCGGTAGTACTGAGCGTGCTTGCGCCGCCTATCGCTGAATTTGCGCTGCGCTTTGGCGCACCCGAGTACTTCGCGTTGAGTATTTTCGGCTTGGTCATTATCGCCTCGGTTTCCAAAAATCTGGCGAAAGGCCTTGCCGCCGGTCTGATTGGTTTGCTGTTGGCTACGGTCGGCTCGGACCCCATGGTTGGTAGCATGCGCTTTACTTACGGCAACATGTCGCTACTGACGGGGATCAATCTGCTGCCCGCGCTTATTGGTCTGTTTGCCGTCTCACAAGTGCTAGCCGATGTAGTCGACTACTTTAAAACCGAAAAACCCGATACCGCTAGTACACCAGTGGATAAAGCGGCGCCCCGCTGGCTCGAAGTGCTTAAACACTGGAAGGTCGTCCTCAGCAGCTCGGCAATCGGTACAATTGTTGGCGCGATTCCCGGTGCCGGTGGCAGCATTGCATCGTTTCTGTCCTACGATCAGGCCAAAAAGATGTCCAAAACGCCGGAGAAATTTGGCAAGGGCCACTCGGAGGGTATCATCGCCTCGGAATCTTCCAACAACTCTCTGGCTGGTGGCTCACTGATCCCCATGCTAACGCTTGGTGTACCGGGCGAGGCGGCGACTGCCGTGTTGATGGGCGGGCTCATGATTCAGGGCATACGTCCGGGCCCCACGCTATTTGCCGAACAGGGCGCCGTTATCTACGGTATTTTCATCGCCTTTTTCGTGGCCAATATCTTCATGATGCTCTTCCAGTGGTTTGGTATCCGACTCTTTATCAAGATCCTGCAAATTCCGCGTAAGCTCTTGATGGCGATGATACTGGTATTCTGCGTCATTGGTGTCTACGCGGTGGACTCCAATATCTTCAATGTTTACCTGATGTTGGCCTTTGGTGTACTAGGGTACTTTCTGAACAAATACGGCTTTGGCACTGCGCCGGTCATTTTGGGACTGATCCTTGGCCCCATTGCAGAATCAAACCTGCGACGAGCGCTGCTGGTATCAGGCGGGGATTGGTCAGTGTTTATCTCCCGACCGATCAGCTTGGCATTCCTCGTCGTCGCCATGCTATTCCTGGCATTCAGCCTGTGGCAAAACGCTAAACATAAAACGACATCAGCTTAGGGTTAATAACTATGTTTCCTAAAATCAAATCAATGAAAGTGGTGCCTGTTGCTGGGTACGATGGATTTTTGCTTAACTTGAGCGGCGGTCATGCGCCCTGGTTTATTCGTTGCATCGTTATTCTTGAAGATGATGCTGGTAACAAGGGCGTCGGTGAGATCCCCTCTAGTGCTGGTATTCTTAAAGGCTTGGAGCAGTGTCGGGATATCGTTGAAGACTCCACCATCAATAATATCAAGCAAACGCTGAATAACGCCCGCTTGGTGCTAGCCAGGAATGGTCGTGAAGAGCGCGGCCGACAAACATTTGACTTGCGTGTAGCGGTTCACGTCATCACCGGACTCGAGTCTGCACTGCTTGATCTTTACGGCCAAGCGCTGCAACTGCCTGTTGCAGATTTGCTGGGCCAATATGGTCGCCAGCGTGACGAAGTGGAAGCCCTAGGTTATCTGTTCTTGTTGGGGGACCCTGACAAGACTGACCTGCCGTATCCAAAAGCAACGTCGCCTAAAGATTCTTGGGATGAAGTACGCTATCAGGAAGCCCTGACCCCAGACGCTGTGGCGAACCTTGCCAAGGCTGCTTACGAGCGCTACGGCTTCAAAGACTTTAAGCTCAAAGGTGGTGTGTTGCGTGGTGAGGAAGAAGCCGACTGCATTCGCGCGCTACATGAAGCATTCCCGGAAGCCCGTTTGACGCTTGACCCCAACGGTGCATGGAAGCTTGATGAAGCGGTACGCACGCTGGAGCCAATCAAGCATCTGCTCAGCTATGCAGAAGACCCCTGCGGTCAGGAAGAAGGCTACTCTGGGCGTGAGACCATGGCTGAGTTCAAGAAGCGTACAGGCCTGCCTACAGCAACAAACATGATTGCGACCGACTTTAAGCAATTGCAGTACGCCGTACAGCTTAATGCCGTGGATATTCCGCTTGCTGATTGCCATTTCTGGACCATGCAGGGAGCGGTCATGGTTGGCGAATTATGCAACGAGTGGGGTATGACTTGGGGCTCACATAGCAATAACCATTTTGATATTTCGCTGGCGATGATGACCCACGTGGCAGCCGCCTGCCCTGGCGACATTACCGCCATTGATACGCACTGGATTTGGCAAGACGATCAGCGTATCACCAAAGAGCCTTTTTTGATTCGAGACGGCAAGCTAAAAGTACCGACAACGCCAGGGCTAGGGGTGGAACTTGATGAAGAAAAGCTCATGGAGGCTCATCGCTTGTATAAGTCGTTAGACGTGACTCAGCGTAATGATGCCATGGCCATGCAGTACTTAGTGCCTGGGTGGGAGTTTGATCCCAAACGGCCAGCGTTGGTGCGCTAACCAAAACTACCTTGGGTTTAGGGTGAAACAAGACGCAGAGGCTGACTATGCCACCGGATATTGCACATTTAGGTTTTCATCGAGTTAAAAGACAGGGAAGTCTTTCAGCCCATGTGGCTGATCAACTGGAAACGCTAATTGTCCAACAAAAAATCGTTGCTGGCCAAAAGCTGCCTACTGAAAACCGACTATGTGAGTCATTCGGGGTTAGCCGAACGGTCGTTCGCGAAGCCATTACGCACCTTAAATCGCTTGGGCTGGTGGAAACGCGGCGCGGAGTCGGTACGACAGTACTGCGCTCTAACGCGGTTGAGGCAAGGCCCGCCGAGCGGATTAACCCGACCATGGTGTTGGATATTCTTCATGTGCTTGAGCTGCGCCTAGCCATAGAGCCTGCAGCCGCTGAGCTTGCTGCCCTGCGCTATGATGAGCAGGATGCTCTAGACCTTCGTGTTAGGCATACTGCTTTTATCGCGGCACACGCTGCGAAAACCCAGGCCAGGGATGAAGATTTTGCTTTCCATAAAGCGATTGCAAGAGCCACCAAGAACCCAGTATTCGAAGCGATGTTTGGGCAATTGGATCATCGCGTGATACCGCGTGCTAAATTGCTCAGCATTGATATTAACCCGCAAGCGGCAGAGCGTTATTTGGAGCGTGTTCGCGAAGAACATACCTTCATACTTGAGGCAATCTTGTCGCGTGATGCAGAAGCAGCCCGAGAAACGATGTTTCAACATCTTAATCGAGCATTAGAAATGTATGCACAATACAAGCCATCCGAAAGGAGTGAATGATGACATTGCAAGGTACCTCACTAATTGGGCAGCGCGCTGTTGAAGGTGATCGAGTTGTTATCCAGGCGATTGATCCATCTACCGGTGAGACACTTTCACCCGAGTATAAGGGGTTGAATCAGGCGCATGTTGAGGAGGCAACATCACTCGCCTGGGAGGCATTTGATACTTACCGTGAAATACCTCTAGAGGCGCGTGCCGCCTTTCTTGAAAAGATTGCCGATGAAATCGAGGCCATCGGTAGCGAGTTGATTGAACGCGCTATGGCTGAAACCGGCCTGCCCCAGGCGCGCATCGAAGGTGAGCGTGGCAGAACCTGCGGTCAGCTACGTTTGTTCGCTTCTGTTGTACGCGCGGGAGAGTGGTTGGATGTGCGTGTTGACCCTGCCATGCCGGATCGTCAGCCGATGCCGCGCCCTGATTTGCGCCAACGCCATATCGCTCTTGGCCCGGTTGCTGTTTTCGGTGCAAGTAACTTCCCGCTGGCTTTCTCTGTAGCCGGTGGTGATACAGCGTCTGCATTGGCAGCGGGCTGCCCGGTAGTGGTCAAGGCGCACTCGGCTCACCCGGGGACCTCGGAGCTTGTTGGACGCGCAATTCAAAAAGCAGTAAATGCCTGCCAACTGCCTGAAGGTGTGTTCTCCCTGCTCTTTGGGTCGGGTAGCGAAATAGGCCAAGCCTTGGTTGCGGACCCGCGTATTCAGGCTGTTGGGTTTACCGGCTCTCGTAGTGGTGGTATGGCGCTTATGAAAACGGCCCAAGGGCGCGCTCAGCCGATTCCGGTTTATGCTGAAATGAGCAGTATCAACCCGGTCTTCCTGCTGCCTGAAGCATTGAAGGCACGCAGCGAAGCATTAGGTGAAGCGTTCGTCGGCTCGCTGAACATGGGTGCTGGTCAATTCTGTACCAACCCTGGCTTAGTAATTGCTGTTAAAGGACCTGATCTGGATAAGTTCATGAGCGCCGCGCAAGCTGCCGTTGAGGGTAGTGCAGCTCAAACGATGCTGTCGCCGGGTATCCACAAGGCTTATCAAGAAGGCGTTTCTGCACTATCCAGTGAAGCTAAAGTACGTGAAATTGCCCGTGGCCAAATGGGTAGTGGTGACTACCAGTGCCAAACAGGTCTGTTTGCGACCGCTGCAAGCGATTTCCTGAGCTCAGAAGCGCTTCAGGCTGAAGTATTCGGCGCAAGCTCGCTGGTTATCGAATGCCAGGATATGACTGAAGTTAAGCAAGTAGCTGAACAGCTGGAAGGCCAGCTAACGGCCACACTGCATATGGATGATGCCGATACTGATCTAGCAAAATCGTTAATCCCGACGCTAGAGCGTAAAGCGGGTCGTATCATGGCCAATGGTTGGCCGACCGGTGTTGAGGTCTGTCACGCTATGGTCCACGGGGGCCCGTTCCCCTCAACATCTGATAGCCGGACAACGTCAGTGGGCAGTGCCGCTATTAAGCGCTTCCTACGTCCGGTATGTTACCAGTCGCTCTCTGCTGAACTGCTGCCAGAAGCCCTTAAAGAAGATAACCCGCTGAACGTCAGCCGTCTCGTTGATGGTAAGCGTGAGCACTAGCCTCTAATCGAAAGTGAAGTGATAGATAAAGCGGCCTGCGGGCCGCTTTTTTGTATCGACGGCTAAGCTTGATCAAAATTAATCGCGCAAAAAGGTAAGCACTCAACGGCAGACATGCGTATTTTATCTGACGCCATAGTATCTCAATCAGATTCAGCTCCGGCGAGTAGGCCGATAGGACACCACGCATAGGGTACTGATGACGATTGTGAAAAGCCTAGCTCATCAAAGTAATAGATCTCGTGCTCACCCTGGGTTTCCTGCTGTTGGAGTGTCTTGAGAAGGCCTTGGGGGGGGAACCCAGCCCGTCACGCAGTGCCTTGAGTGAGTGCCGGATGTGTTTGAAGCTGAAGTCATTTTTTTCAACGCTCGACGAAAGAGCCCCGTGCTGACGGTCTTACCCGCCTCTTTCCCGGTGTTGAAACGTTGAGCATGCGGATTGTCTCCTGTTTTGACAAGCCCGCAGATATTCGCATGATGGCCACATGGCTGAGCCTGAATGACTTTATCGGCTTGTTAAAACGTGCTTTTTTAACACCGCGTTTAGAACATGCCGTTGTTTATGGGGCGCCCAATAGCGTTGAGATAACTCCCATGCTGGTTTTTTTAGGCTAGGTACTTCGAGGGTAACTCTTAGCCACAGCGTGGAAAGACGGAATATCATGTTTGTGACTATTGACCGCAATGATGGGGCAATGCGGTATCGAGGAGGAAAGCTTGCCGCAATTGGTCACCCTTATAAAGCCTAATAGTACTTATAGAGCTTTGTTTGTACGATATAGTACAAGCAGGTAAATAAATGGAAAGGATCGTTGATATGATCAAACAGACACCTGGTACGGCGTCATTTAAGGTCAATAAAGTCGCTCAGCAGGGCAGTTTGTCTGTTCATGTGGCGGATCAGTTAGAGGCGCTTATCACACAAGGCAAGGTGGCGGTAGGCGATAAACTGCCAACAGAAAATAGCCTTTGTGAATCCTTTGGTGTAAGCCGTACCGTTATCCGAGAAGCCATTACTCATCTAAAATCATTAGGGTTGGTAGAAACCCGACGTGGTGTAGGTACGTCCGTTCTGCGTTCTTCTAAATTGAAGGCGCTTCCAGCAGAGCGTATCAATCCCACTACGGTGGAAGATATTTTGCATCTTTTGGAGCTGCGCTTAACATTGGAGCCTGCGGCTGCCGAGTTGGCAGCCCTGCGCTACGATGAGGAAGACCGGCAGCGCTTGGAATTCCAACACCAAGCGTTTGCCAATGCTTATGAAACCAAGTCCCAGGCTCGGGAAGAAGACTATCTATTTCATTTTGCAATTGCTACGGCGACTAAAAACCCTTTTTTTCAATCGTTCTATGAGCAGTGGAGTCAAAGCGTGATTCCACGAGCCAAGCTTCTGAGTAATGATATTAATCCGCTTTCTTCTCAGCGCTATCTGGAGCGGGTGCAAGAAGAGCATGTCCAAATTCTCAATGCTATTTTATGCCGTGATGGCAATGCCGCACGAGAAATGATGCGTCAGCATCTTGGCCGGGCTCGAGATACCTATGCCCAGTATCGTGATTTAAAATAGTGCAGAGCATATCTATCGGCTCTTTCTATCTCACTCTATGGGCTGCAACTACGTGGCGTAACTGCCAGCGCGCCCATGGCAAGTGTCTATCCTTTACTGGGGCAGCGTTATGGTATGGGAAACGTGGCTGCCGGTGCACTGATGGCGAGCACGCTCATGTCCTTTGTCACCATCAGCGTCATTGTTGGTTTGATGACCTATTTTGGCGTGTTGCCTTGATCGCTATTGGCGGCAATAAACGCTTTAGCTCTTGGGTCCTGCAGATAGGCGATATTCAGGCGCAGCCATGGCGTTGTTTGATTGTCAGGGAAAAACAAGTGGCTGGGCGATAGCATGATGTCAAAACGGCGTGCGCTCGCCATTAGTGCTTCCTTCTCCACCGGCGATTTGGCTCATACAAACATGCCGCCTGCCGGTTCAGTGAATACCTCCCAACCGACTTGCTTGAGCTGCGTAAGCGCCAGTGCCATCTGGTTGGAGAGCCGGGTTCTTAAGCGTTCAGTGAGTTTTCGATAGCTGCCGTTTTGAAGCAGCGTGATCAGCACCTGCTCAGCAAAGCGCGAGGAGGAAATGCTGGTTAACATCTTGATATCCACAAGCCGTTGCACTAGTGAAGGCGGGGCGGCTATAAAGCCGACCCGCAGCGATGAGGTGAGCGTTTTGGAAAAGCTGGACAGGTAAATAACTCGTTTAAGACCATCCAGTGCGGCGAGCCGTGTGGTCGGGGTGTGCTGAAAGTCAGCGTAGATATCGTCTTCTACAATCGTGAAATCGTACTGCTCGGCGAGCTGTAAAACGCGATGTGCAATCGCCGGTGTGAGCGTACTGCCGGTAGGGTTTTGAAACACGCTGTTCACGTAAAAAAGCTTGGGACGGTACTCTGCTAAGAGGGCTTCCAAACGGTTAATATCCGGCCCATCAGCAAGGCGCGGTATCCCTATCACGCGAACGCGCTGTAAATGCAGCAAGCCGAATAGGTTGTAATAGCCCGGCGATTCCACAAACACCACGTCGCCGGGCTCAAGCAGCATTCTCACCAATAAATCCAGTGAATGGCTGCCGCCGCTGGTCATGACAATTTGCTCAGCACTTGCTGATATTGCGAGGGGGCGCAAGCGCTCCTGGATCAAGCTGCGAAGCTCCTGCAGTCCTTGGGGCGTGCTGTATTCAAAAATTCCTGATTGGCTTTTACGCGCCACTTGGCGAATGGCGTAGGTCAGGTCTTCGCTCTCGCGCCAAGCATTAGGCAACCACCCGCAGCCCAGTTTTAGCGAGTGCTCATTAGCGCTAAAAAGCCCCCATAGTCCATTGGTAACTTCTTGAAGAGGGGGAGAGGCTAACGATGGTTGGGGGGTAACGGCAGCGCCATCAGCGATAAAGAATCCGGAGCCGGGTCTTGAGCGAACCAGGCCAATAGCCACCAACCGTTCGTAGGCGTCAATAACCGCATTACGGCTAATATCGAGCTCTGCCGCTAGGCGGCGTATGGAAGGTAAGCGACGCCCGCCCGCTCCATTCTCTTGAATCCAATGGCGAATACTCTTTTCAAGCTGCTGCGCAATTGGGGAAGCGGCATGTCGGTCGACCTGAAGTTTCATAAACATCTCTGCTGCCGGCCACTGTTCTCACAAACGCAGGAACAGTGCTTGGGTAATGATGGACAAGTGTACCTTACCTCTAGGTGGGATGGGTGCGAGCGTAATGGCTTAACCCATGACCCGTTTAGGAAAACAGATGGACCGATATAACGCGCCCCGGTTGGCTTTTGCACTATGTATGATTACCACTGCGGTTAATTTACAGGCACCGCTTTACGATATCCTGGCGGCGAAAGCAGGCGTCGGCGTGGGCGCAGCCACACTCGCGTTTGCTTGTTACGTCGCGGGCGTCATGCCGGTATTGCTGGGGCTTAATGGGCTGGCGGATCGGGTGGGTCCTAAACCGCTAATCATTGTCGCACTTCTGCTCTGTTTAAGTGCCACTGCGCTAACCCTGTTGATGCCTGGCTTGATAACGCTGGGGGTTGCGCGCTTTTTATTAGGCATTGGTACCGGGCTGACCTCAGCCGTCGCGCCTGGATATATGCATCAGTTACTTAATAGTGACGGCAGTCGCATGGCAACGACGTACGTAACGTCCAGTACCGCGCTTGGGTTTGGTTTGGGTGCGGCGGTTACCAGTTTGTTTATTCTCCATACGCCCAGTGTGACGCCGCCAAGCCTATGGCTGTATCTGGGCGTAGGCACCATTGCGTTAGTTGCAGTGATGCCACTAAAAAATATCGCACCTGCTGCTACCCAAAGTGCGATGTGGCGACTGCCAGGTTATCCGCCGGGAACACTGAGCTTTGGGCTAGCCATTTTACTTGCATGGGCAACCGTAGGGTTGGTGATTGCTATATTGCCCTCCACGTTAAGCCAGAACGGTTTAACACCCTGGAGTGGTTTTGCCACGTTTGGCATTTGCAGCTGCGGAGTATTGTTTCAGCCTTGGGCACGCGCCTTGGCGCCCGTGAAGGCCACGGTGCTGGGGTTGATGATCTTACCTCTCGCCTACGGATTAATTGCTTGGGGCGCCCTTCAAGGAAGCCTGGTAGCTGTGTTACTGGGAGCAGTTGCGGCCAGCAGCGCCTGCTATGGGTTTATCTATTTGGGGGGCTTAAGCGGAGTGCTAGCCATTGCTGGCCCGTCTTCTAACCAGGCAAGCGCCGGCTATTTTTTGATGGCGTATGTGGGATTTAGCCTCCCGGTAATGACAACGGGAGCCCTTGTTGATTCAGTCGGGCATGTAGCCGCATTGACGCTATTTGGCGTGGCGTTACTGGTGGGTTCCATTGCCACGGTTAGTTTGCTGCTCATCGGCCGGAACAAGCCTTCCAAGCGGCTGACGGCCATTCGCCAGCCATAAATCGTGCGCTTTGCTTACGTGTGTCGCTCAATCAGCAACCCACAAGAGGGCGCTGCCCACAGCGTGTCTGCGGTAAACACCACATCGCATACGACCGGTACGTAGCAGCGGCGCACCTGCTCATCAATCCGTGCGCGTAGGTCATCCTGAGCGGTTAACGACGTGGTGATGCCTTCATCAGGCAGCACCACGTGCACCATAACGTAAAGCAGGCGCCCTGGACGTACCATACGCACACGGACTTCTTGGGTATGCGTTTCTGCCAGTGCTTGGGAAATAGCGTCGCGCACAGGGGCAGCAATGGCTTCTTCGGGCGTTTTATTGAGTAACTCCTTCAGCGCTTGGGAGGCCATGCGTACAGGCACGCCCAGGCACAGCACAACGACCGCAATAACCAGTACCGAATCGATATACGGCACTAGCGTGTTCAAATTTAACTGCTCAAGGAGTACGACCAGGCAAAATGCCGCGAGAACTGCTGCGGAAATCACACTATTGACGATCCAGTTGAGTTTGTCGGCCGCGATCAGAGGGCTTGCGGTATAGCGTTGGCTGCGGTGCATTACCCAAGCGGTCAGCGAGCAGGCAAGCGTGGCAAACAGGGCATAGATGACCGCAAGGCCCGCTGCAATCTCTCGCCCGCCAGAGAGGAGCGCGACAATGGCATCGACCAAAGCAAAGATGGAAACACCCAGAATTAATAACCCTTTACACAGGTTAACCAGCGACTCGAAGTAACTGTATCCAAACGGATAAGATTCACTATCAGGGCGGCTGGCTAATTTACTCACCTTGATCGTCACTAAAGCTACACTAAAGTAGATTAGGTTAAATAACCCATCGAGCAAAATAGCCTGGGAATTGGAGGCGAGTGTAGCGGTAATTCCGGCACAGCCAATCAAGAGCGCCATAAAGGCGGAAAATGCCAGTGTACGCGTTTCTGTTTTCATGGATATTTGGCCCCACCGCCAGTGATATAACCCGCAAGCATAGCAACATTTTTCATCTTTGAACCAACGAATGCTATGCATTAAGGCCACAAAGGCGAGTGACAAAGTACTCACAAAGAGAAGGACGTTATGCGTCATGCCAAGGACTTAACCTTTTCGCTATTAACCCCTGAAGACGCTGTCGACCTGTTGGCGTTTGAAACCGCCGAACGTGCCTGGTTTGAGCAGCATATTGAAGCGCGTTATAGGCATTTTTATACGCCTCAAGGCGTCTCACAGCATATTGTTGAGTGCCTTTCCCTGAATGCCCAGCGTCGAATGAGCCCGCTGTTGATACGCAAGAGAGGAATGCTTATCGGCCGCGCCAATTTGCGCGATATTGACGAACACCAAGCGAAGGTAGGTTATCGCATTGCAAAAAGTGCCTGCGGTCAAGGAGTTGCTTATAGGGCGCTTAAGCATCTAATGAAGGAAGCGCGCGGTGTCTATGGTCTCACTACGCTAACGGCGATTGTTTCTGTCGAGAACGATGCCTCTCAGCATGTGTTGCAGAAAGCCAGCTTCGATGCCATGGATATCTTGCCAGCGCACTCCCAAGTGGCCGACAAGCGCGTTGATTGCCTAGTATATCAGTGTGCCTTGAAGGCAGTCTGCTGAAAGCGGCGTTATAAGGCCCAGCAACGCTCTGTGCTGCGTACCTTGGTAACGTTAAAAAGCGTGTACTACCTTGAAGGCATGCTGTTGATCAATACGCAGCCAATCAGGAGGGGCTAACGATGCCAGTGTTAAGCGCGGGTACAGAACAGGGAACGCCGGTAGAGATTTATTATGAGGTATACGGCGCAGGCAAACCTGTGGTGCTTATCCATGGATGGCCATTAAGCGGCCGTTCCTGGGAAAAGCAGGTACCAGCGCTAGTGAAGGCGGCCCGCATGCGATTAACACCACCCACGCTGACGAGTTTAATAAAGCGTTGATCGATTTTCTTAATGCTTAACGGCTAATGGTTGTAACGCACTTCTGCTTCTAACGCCGCCTATCAGGCGGCGTTTTCATTGGAAAAATCAAACAGTAGACCTCTTCAGGACAGGAAGTCGGCTAAAGCAAATATTGTATTTTTGATTAATAAAGTGCAATTATGGCGCCTGAGATCGACTCACCAGTTAATAACGACAATCGTCAGATACGGCGGCATGAACTATGCACAAGCTTGAGAAGCTAACCCACTACACGCATGGCTATTTGACGTTCAAGGGCCATGATTACGCGATTATCGAACTACCCAAACTACTCGGCGAGACGCTTCATAAGCTGCCCTATGTGCTGCGCCTTCTGCTTGAAAATATTATGCGTAATACGATGGGGGAGGAGCGCAAGCGCAGTATTCAAGCGCTTTTGAGGTGGCTGGAAAACGGCACGAGCAGTGATGAAATCGCCTTTCAGCCGGGACGGATATTGATGCACGATACAACGAGCACACCTGCGTTAGTGGATATTGCCGCTATGCGTGATGCAATACGTGAGGCGGGTGGTGACCCTGAAGTGCTTAAACCGCATTTACCGGTAGATGTTTCTGTAGATCATTCGCTTGCTGTGGAAGTGTTCGCCAGCAGCAGCGCCTCAGAGGACAACCTTCAGCACGAAATGCGCCGTAACCGCGAGCGGTATCGTTTTTTACGCTGGGCCTCTAATGCACTTGAAGGCGTGACCATTCATCCGCCGGGCACCGGTATTATGCACACGCTAAACCTTGAGCAACTGGCCACCGTCGTAACCACTCAAGAGCGTGGCGGCGAATGCTGGATGGTGCCCGATACGATGATAGGTACTGATAGCCATACACCAATGGTTAACGGCATTGGTGTATTGGGCTGGGGAGTAGGTGGCCTGGAGGCGGAAACGGTAATGTTTGGTGTGCCCACCATGCTACGCATTCCTGACGTGGTGGGGGTTAAGCTGACAGGCACACTGGCGCCGCAAGCACAGGCCACCGACTTGGCGCTGATAGTTACTCAGCGCTTGAGGGCGCTGAACGTAACGGGCAAGTTCGTTGAGTTTTTTGGACCGGGCGTGAGCACATTAACGGCCGGTGACCGTGCTGTCGTGGCTAATATGGCGCCTGAGTACGGCGCCACTACCGGTTTTTTTGCGGTGGATGAGCAAACCCTGCGCTATCTTGACCAAACAGGGCGTTCAAAAGAAGCCGTTGCACGGGTAAAGCACTACTGCAAAGCGACAGGACTGTGGTTTGAAGCCGATGAGCAGCCTACCTATACACAGTGTATAGAGATTGATTTAAGCGGTATTGGTGTACAGGTAGCCGGGCCTACGCGACCCCAGGATGTGCATGACTACACCGATGTGGGAGAAGTGTTGTCACAGCTTGAATTTACGCCAAGTGCAGCACCTCACCGCGCAGTTTCAAACCTGCCCCGCCACCCCGTAGCGATTGCTGCCATTACTAGCTGCACCAACACGAGCGATCCACGCCTTATTATCACCGCAGGGCTATTGGCCAGAAAGGCTCGCCGCTATGGATTAACACCGCCTGCTTGGGTAAAAACCTCGCTTGCTCCAGGCTCACCAGCAGCCGCTACCTATCTCAAACGGGCAGGGCTAATGGAAGATCTGGCCGCTATCGGTTTTGATATCGTCGGGTATGGGTGTACTACCTGTATCGGTAACTCGGGGCCATTGCCCCCAGGGATCAGGCAGGCACAGGAAGCAGGCAACTGCCGTGCAGTAGCGATGCTGTCGGGGAATCGAAACTTCCCAGGACGCGTGCACCCAGATCTTGATCTGGGGTTTATCATGTCGCCTGCGCTGGTCGTGGGTTTTGCCTTGGCCGGTAATGCCGAGCATGATTTCAAAAAGCCACTGGCGGAGTATGAAGGTAGGAATATCTACCTGCGTGACCTATGGCCTGCCAGGGAAGACGTCGATGCCGCGTTAGCCGAGGCGCTGAACGCTGCCGATTTTGCAAAAGATTTCAAACAGGCAAGCCGTAACACCCGTTGGGAGGCTCTGGATGCGCCTAAAACAGCGACCTTCCCATGGGAGGAAGCTTCTAACACGCTGCGCCGCCCACCGTTTGCTGCGGTATCCGAGGGCAGTCAGCTAGGCCATTATACTGCTTACCCGCTGCTGATAGTCGGTGATGATGTCACGACCGACCATATCTCACCTGCCAGCGCCATTCCGGCTGATAGCCGTGTCGCTGACTATCTGGTTGAGCGTGGTGAACGTCGTGACGATCTGAACGTTTTTGCCTCGCGCCGGGGCAATTGGGAGGTCATGGTAAGGGCCGCCTTCCACAATAAAACGTTAAAAAACTATCTTGCTCTCGATGCACCGGTTGCACACACGCGTCATATACCCAGCGGCGATGTTATGCCTCTTTTTGAGGCAGCCAGGCGCTACCGTGAAGCCAATGAGTCCGTTGTGATCATCGCGGGGGAGCGCTACGGTATAGGGTCATCGCGAGACTGGGCTGCAAAAGGCCAGCGGCTGCTAGGCGTTCGTGCGGTACTTGCCGCAAGTTTTGAGCGTATTCACCGCTCAAACCTGATCGGCATGGGAATTTTGCCGCTGAGCTTACCCGCGGGCGTTAGCTCAACCACGCTGAATATTGAGCCGGGTGATCAAATCGAGATTCAGGCGCAGGCCGATACGCTAACCCCTCGCGCTCGGATTACGGTTAATATTTTCAGAGAGCAAGGCGAGGTAGAGACGCTAATGGCTATCGCCCAGGTCGATACGCAGGCAGAAATTGCACTGCTTAAAGAAGGCGGCGTTATTCCCTCGCTACTGAAAAAAACATTGGCCTGAGTAATACTGGCCAAGCCTTTCATAAGGAAAGTGATAAGTGAACGATATTAACCGGTTAAGAGATCTAATGGCGCCCACCGGCGTGTTGCGCACCACTATTAACGTGGGTAACCCCATTTTGGCCGGGCTCGATGCCGATCAGCAGCCCTACGGCGTTTCGGTTGATTTGGCAAAGATGATCGCGCACAGGCTGGAAGTTGAGCTTGAGCTTCAAGTATATGCCTCCGCCGGTGAGGCCGTTGCCGTTGTCAGCGATGAAAAGGCCGATATGGGCTTTTTTGCGCTAGACCCCAAGCGTGCTGAAAGTATTCAATTTACTGCGCCCTATGTGCTGATTGAAGGCTGCTATCTGGTACGCGAGGATTCGCCAATTACGGATCAGCAAGAGGCTGACCGCCATGGTCAGAAGATCGTGGTTGGTAAGGGCAGTGCTTATGATCTTTACCTTAGCCGCGCTATTCAACACGCCGAGCTGGTTAGAGCACCTACTTCTCCGAAAGTGGTGGAGTTCTTTATTGAACACAAGCTGGATATCGCCGCAGGCGTGAAGCAGCAGCTGGAAGCGGGTATTGAGGAGTTTGGTGGTTTGCGGCTGTTGCCTGGGCACTTTATGACGATCCAGCAGGCGATGGGCGTTCCGAAAAACCGCCCTCAGGAAGCCGCCGCTTTTCTATCCGCGTTTATTGAAGAGGCAAAAGCGGAAGGAGAGGTCGCTCGCTTGTTAGCCAAGCATAATATTCAGGGTGCCTCGGTCGCGCCAAGCGCTTAAAGGATGGGTCGTGGTTAATAGTGCATCACCTCTTACCGCTGAGCGTTTGGCAAAGCGTATTCACACGTTGATTCATGAAGAGGCTATACCCGTAGGGAGCCACCTGACGGAGGCGAGCTATGTAACGAAATTGAAGGTCTCGCGGACGCCCATTCGTGCCGCCTTCCAGTTTTTGGAAGAGCAGGGGGTGGTGAAGCGCCAGCCTAATCGCGGCTTCTTTTTAGTGGATACCAAACGTGGGCTTTTTGCCGATGCTGTCGAGCCGCTAGAGCAAGGCTCTTCTATCTCGCCACTGTGTTTTACGATTGGCGTCGATTATTTAAATAATCAGATCGCCGGGAAAATTACCGAGGCGGAACTTGCTAAAAAATATACGCTTGGCCGCAGCACGATTCTTCAAGCGATGCATGCCATGGAGGCTGAAGGCTGGGTGTCCAGGCTTTTGGGCTATGGCTGGGAATTTAACGAATTCTTAACCTCTCAGGCAACGTATGATCAGTGTTTTCGTTTTCGGTTACTAATTGAGCCCGCCGCGTTAAGAGAGCCTGGCTACCAGATTAATAAGAAAGTCTTCAAGCAGTTAAGGGAATCGTTAACGGAGGCCGTGTCTGAAGAAGGAAACACGATCTCTGAGCGTCAAATGTATATAAACGGCACCTACTTCCATGAAAGCATCGTTAATGGCTCAAATAACCAGTTTCTGATTGAGAGCCTTAAACGCGCTAACCGGTTGCGTCGCCTGATTGAATACCACGTTTATGCCCGGCGCGAATCGCCCGTGCCCGAGTATAAAGAGCACTTGGCGATTCTTGACCTGCTGGAGGCGGGAGATAATCAACAAGCGGCTGTTTATCTAACGGAACACCTGGAGCGCACGCGTCAGGAAAAAATGCGCATTGCCCAGGGTATTTTTGCCCGTTAACGGCACGGCAGAGAACGATTAAGCTGCTTCTTGCATGGGCATCTTCGCCTATGTGGCTGATTCCTCAACCCACACATCCACCCCTTTAAAGCTCACCTTCCAGGTACCTAGCGTGACGCTGTCATCTTCCAGACACTGGCCATCTTCCAAACGAAAGTGCTGCTTGTAGATGGGTGAAGCCACCACGGCGGCGCCCTTTATATCGCCCACAATACCGTGGGCGATGACATTGGCGTTGGAAAACGGGTCGTGGTGGTCGATGGCGTAAAGCTCACGCGGGAGGCCCGGCAAGTAGAACAGCGCGACTTGCTTTGGCCCCTGTGGCGTTTCAAGCCACGCAGCAACCCCGGAAAACGCGACCAGATCGGCTTTACTGCACAGTTTCTGGCCGTGCCTGCGTTGTATATCAGGTGCTTGCTTCATTGCGGTAGCGGTCATGGAGTAGCCCTTTGAAATGATGGTGGTTAGGCAGGCCGTAGCTGGCCGCGCTCACTGGTCATGATGATCGATGGGTCGGGGCGGCTGTCGTTGACGTAGCTTCTAAAGCGCTTGAGCTTATCCGGGTCACTGATGGCGCCTGCCCATTCGCACTGATAGTTGTCCACTACGGTTTGCATCTGGCGCTCCAGTTCCTCGCCCATGCCCAGGCGGTCGTCGAGAATCACCTCTTTAAGGTACTCCAGCCCGCCTTCCAGGTTTTCCCGCCATACCGAGGTGCGCTGCAAGCGATCCGCCGTGCGCACATAGAACATCAGAAAGCGGTCGATGGTGCGGTAGAGGGCTTCATCGTCAAGATCGGTGGCAAACAGCTCCGCATGGCGTGGGCGCATACCGCCGTTACCGCACACGTAGAGGTTCCAGCCGTTTTCAGTGGCGATAATCCCAATATCCTTGCTTTGGGCTTCGGCGCACTCGCGAGTGCAGCCGGAAACACCGAACTTGATCTTGTGAGGTGCACGAAGACCCTTGTAGCGGTTCTCAAGTTTGATCGCCATGCCCACGCTGTCCTGCACGCCGTAACGACACCAGGTGCTGCCCACGCAGGATTTCACCGTACGCAGCGACTTGCCGTAGGCGTGGCCGGTTTCAAAGCCGGCCTCAATCAGCTCGCCCCAGATCTCAGGCAGGTCTTCCAGGCGGGCGCCGAACAGATCGATCCGCTGGCCGCCAGTGATCTTGCTATAAAGGCCATACTTTTGCGCTACTTGGCCCAGCACCACCAGTTTACCCGGCGTGATTTCCCCGCCTGCAATGCGCGGCACCACCGAGTAGGTGCCGTTTTTCTGCATATTGGCCATGAAGGTGTCGTTGGTATCCTGAAGCGGGATATGCGCGGCATCGGTAATCGGCTCGTTAAAGCAGGAGGCGAGAATAGAACCTACGGCAGGCTTGCAGATATCGCAGCCCAAGTGGTGGGTGCTAGGCGCGCCGTGCTTTTCGATCAACTCGCTGAAGGTCTTGATGCCCTCCACACGCACGATGTCGTAAAGCTCTTGGCGGGTGTGCTGAAAGTGCTCGCAAATCGACTTATCCACCTCAACGCCGCGTGCGGCCAATTCATGATCCACCACGCTTTTCAACAGCGACGCGCAGCCACCGCAGCCGGTGCTGGCGCGGGTATCACCTTTCACGGATGCCAAGTCGCTGGCGCCTGCGTCAATGGCCGTACAAATGCTGGCCTTGGTGACGTTATGGCACGAGCAGATCATCGCTGTTTTCGGCAGGGCATCCGGGCCAAGTGCCGGGGCGGCGTCGCTTTGCGGCAGAATCAGTGAGGCGGGCTCTTTGGGCAGCTCGATACCGTTGGAGTAGTACTGAAGCAGTGTGTCGTAGACGCTGTTATCGCCCACCAGCATGGCCCCCAGAAGCTTCTTGCCGTCACTTGAGACCACCATCTTGCGGTAAATCTGGGTAAGTGGGTCAAGGTAGCGAAACATCCGCGCGCCGGGGTTTTGGTTGCCATGGGCATCGCCAATCGAACCTACGTCTACCCCCAGAAGTTTAAGCTTGGTGCTCATATCAGCACCGGTAAAAGAAGCGTCGCCGCCGGTGAGCGTCGAAAGCGCTGTCTTGGCCATCTGATAGCCAGGCGCCACCAGGCCAAAAATACTCTGATTCCACAGCGCCACTTCGCCAATGGCTAAAATCGCCGGGTCGCTGGTTTGGCACTGATCGTTGATCACTACGCCGCCGCGCTCGCCGATTTCCAGGCCACACTCCCGGGCCAACTGATCACGCGGGCGAATACCCGCCGAGAACACGATCAGGTCGGTTTCCAGTATTTTGTCATCCTGAAAGACCATGCGATGGCGGCTGGTTGCGCCATCTTCAATGCGCTGAGTGGCACGCTCGGTGAGTACCTGAACACCCAGTGCTTCGATCTTTTCGCGCAGCAGTTCGCCGCCCTCGCTATCCACCTGCATGGGCATCAGGCGTGGAGCAAACTCGATTACCGCGGTTTCCAGACTTAACCCGCGCAGCGCGTTAGCCGCTTCCAGACCCAGCAGGCCGCCGCCCACCACAACGCCGGTGGCCGCACTTTGCGCCGCCTCGCGGATGGCGTCCAGGTCGTCCAGCGTGCGATAGACTAGGCAGCCTTCGCGATCGTTACCGGGAATGGGCGGCACGAACGGGTAGGAGCCGGTGGCCATTACCAGCTGATCATAGGCGTAATGGCCGCGCTCGGTGGCTAGCGTTTTTGCCGCGCGGTCGATGGAGACCACCGCTTCGCTGCTGTTGAATGTCACGCCATGGCTTGCGTAGTAGTCGCCATCGCACAGGGCCAGCGCTTCGGCGTCGCGGCCCTTGAAGTATTCAGAAAGGTGCACGCGATCATAAGCACGGTGGCGCTCTTCGCCAAACACGGTGACGCTCATCTGCGACAAGGCGCCGTTTTCAACCAACTGTTCGACCAGGTGGTGGCCGACCATACCGTTACCAATAATAATTACGTTGCGTTTAGAGGTGGTGGACATGGCTAAGCTGCCTCCAGCGTCGATGAGGGAGTGGGTGGGGTATCAAGAAGCAGGGCGTTGGCATCGGCTTCACCGAACAGCAACGCTTGGCGGCAGGTGCCTAGATTGGTTTTGGCCAGCGCTTGGGCGAAATACCAGGGACCGGAATGGGTATCGCCATACAGCACCGCGCCTTCAAGTCTTTCGTTACGCAGTAACAAACGGCGGTAATCACCGCTTTCCGGGTCGCTGTAATGCAGTACTTCGTGTTCTGGCGCAGCCTCGGTGGGGCCAAACGCGTAAAGGGCCACGCCGCTGATTTTAAGCTTGGTGGCGGTCGGCGCCTCACTATAGCGGGCGCTGCCATCGCCACACAGCGTGTTGGCTAACACATCTACTTGGCGCCAGATTGGCTCGACCAGGCCGTAGGTGTGCTGCTCGAACTGGCAGCACTCACCCAATGCGTGAATACGCGGGTCTGAGGTGGTGAGCGTGTCATCAACCATGATGGCGCGCTGCGTTGCCAGGCCTGCCAGATGGCCCAGTTCTGCGTTAGGTGTAATACCGGTTGCCACGATGACGCTCTGAGCAGGCAGACGCTGGCCATCCCCGAGTACAACAACGGCTAAGTTGCCTGCGCCATCGTCTTCAAAATGGCGGATGCGCGCATTGGTTAAGATGGTCAAGCCACGCAGGGTAAGCGTCGTTTCAAGCAGCCCAGCGGCCATGCTATCCAGCTGACGATTCATCAATCGCTCGCTGCGCTGTAGAACGCTGACGCTGGCACCCCGCTTGCGAAGCCCTTCGGCGGCCTCCAGGCCCAACAAACCGCCGCCGATTACGACACATTCGCCGCCCTGTAGGGCAAGCGTTGCGAGCGTGTCGGCATCTTGCAGGGTACGAAACCCATACACGCCGTTAAGGCCAATGCCGGGAACCTCGGGCAGCGTTGGGCGTGAGCCGGTGGTAATCACCAAGCGGTCATAGGTCAGCGTGCGGCAGGTAGTGACAACACGCTGCTCTTCGCGGTTGATCTCCAGCACGCATTCATTCAGGTGGAGGGTGATACCTTGCTTGGCGTACCACTGCGCATCCCGCAAGGTGAGGGCGCTAGGCGGCATTTCATCGGCGAGCAGTGGCGATAGCAGTATCCGGTTATAAGCGGGAGATGCTTCTGCACCAATCACCGTTATCTGCTGGGGTCGGTGAGGCAATTTAACGACCGCCTCTAGCAGACGCTGGCTCGCCATGCCGTTGCCGATAATGACCAAGTGATCATCAGACGAGCACCGAGAGATAGCGATCATAGGTTGCTCCTTACAGTTTAGCGCTTGGCTACAAATGCCTATCCACAAATACTCGGCAGCGCTGAAGAAAAGCCAATAAAAAAAGCCCCTGAGTCAGCGTCCCGGGCAAGTGGATTACCAGGAAAACCGTATCAGGGGCTTCGTTGCCCGGTAGCTGAGGCCAAACCCGTTTGTTGGGTTTCGCACAGAGCAGCCACCGTTGGCTGCCCGCTAAGCTTAAATTTATCTAACCAGTACAGGGCAATTAATCAGCCAAATATCGTTAATTATTTATTTTTATATTGATTATCAATGCTTTGGTTTAAAGAGGTAGATTGAAGGCAGCGCCTTTTCAGCCGCTTACGCTCAGCCTGCGCACGCTATTGGTGCGCTAAGCGGTAAGAATGCACCGTGAGTAGTCAACGTTAGCAAAAAACCTGCCTACAAGATAAGTCGAAAGATATTTTATTGGTTATTAACCTTCTGTTTAATTTGGTGTTTTTGTTTTAATGGGTTGGTTGGCGTAGGCCTTGCTATTACCTTGGCAACAAGCAACAAAGCACAAATGGGTTTATCGGCACAATAAAATGCAGCCATCGAGTTTGAGGGGCAAATAACAACGCTAACGCCATCAGACGACAGGCCATTAATAAGTATGTCCAATCCCAGCAGTGCGACATTTGGCACCGGTGCAGGTGTCCCTGAGACAACGGCGTCCAGGCAGGCTTTTTGTGAGGCTCGCTTGGGCGCTTTTTGCTTTTAAGCGGGAGGAAATCAGTATGTCCCAGGCCACACGCTCGGCTTGTAAAGCAAACACAACGTGCCCTTATTGCGGTGTCGGCTGCGGCGTAATCGCCACTGTGGCTAGCGGCACAATCAGCGCCGTTGAAGGCGACCGTGACCACCCCGCCAACTTTGGTCGGCTATGTGTGAAAGGCTCGGCACTTCACGAAACCCTCGGCCACCATGACCGGCTCACCACGCCCTGGGTCGATGGCCAAGCGGTTGACTGGAATGTGGCGTTAACCACCTTGGCAGAGCGGTTGCAAACAACTCGCGCAACTTACGGCGCTGAGTCAGTCGGTGCCTATCTTTCAGGCCAGCTATTGACCGAAGATTACTATGTGGCCAATAAGCTATTTAAAGGCTTTTTAGGCACGCCGCACCTGGATACCAACTCACGGCTCTGCATGGCCTCTGCCGTGGCGGCGTATAAACGTTCGTTGGGCGCGGATGCCGTTTCCTGCAACTATGAAGATATTGAAGAGGCCGAGCTGGTGGTGCTGGTGGGCTCGAATCTGGCCTGGAACCATCCAGTACTCTATCAGCGCTTGAAGGTCGCCAAAACGCGCAATCCGCTGATGCGGGTGGTGGTCATCGACCCACGCGTGACCGACAGCTGCGAAATTGCCGACCTTTACCTCGGCATCGCACCCGGCAGCGATGCGGTGCTGTTCAACGGTCTGCTGGCCTGGATGGCTGAGAATAACAAGCTGGATCAGCTCTATCTGGACCGCCATACACAAGGTTTCGACGAAGCGCTACTGGCCGCGAGCCACTGCGACATTAATGGCGTGGCGGCGATATGTGATATCGACCCAGAGCGGCTGGAGACCTTTTACTACTGGTTTGCCAGCCAACTCCATGTCGTGACGCTCTACTCCCAGGGCGTCAATCAATCCACAAGCGGTACTGATAAGTGCAACGCGATCATCAACTGTCATCTGGCGGGCGGCAAAATCGGCTTGCCGGGGGCGGGGCCTTTCTCGATTACCGGCCAACCCAATGCCATGGGCGGGCGTGAAGTGGGTGGGCTTGCCAACCAGCTGGCCGCGCATATGGATTACCACACGCCCGGCGCCCTCAGGCGAGTCACCCGCTTCTGGGCGACGGAAACGTTAACGCCTGAATTGCCCCAGGCGCCTGGCTATAAGGCGATTGAGCTTTTTGAAGCAGTTGAGTGGGGCGACATAAAGGCGCTGTGGATAATGGCCACCAACCCGGTGGTCAGCTTGCCGGATGCCGCCCGCGTGCGGCGTGCGCTTGAAAAGTGCCCACTGGTAATTGTGTCTGAGTGCGCCAGCCATACCGACCTGCTGGCGTACGCCGATATCATTCTGCCCGCGACGGGGTGGTCTGAAAAAGACGGCACGGTGACCAATTCCGAGCGGCGTATTTCACGGCAGCGTGGTTTGCTACCTGCGCCTGGCCAGGCACGTCACGACTGGTGGATTATGTGCGAAGCCGCCAAACGGTTGGGCTTTCATGAGGCGTTTGACTATAACCATCCCCATGAGATTTTTGATGAGCACGCGCGCCTTTCCGGCTTCGAGAATGAGGGAGAGAGCAAACGGCTATTCGATATTTCCGGCCTGGTGGGACTTGGGCGCGAGGGCTACGACGCGCTGGCGCCTATTCAGTGGCCGGTGACGTCTTCAGCGCCTCACGGAACGGCGCGGTTATTTGAAGATGGCAAGTTTGCCACGCCTGATGGGCGCGCCAACTTCATCGCCATAACGCCGCGCTTGCCGGAGCAACGCTTAAGTGACGCCTACCCGCTGCGCCTGAACACCGGGCGTATTCGTGATCAGTGGCACACCATGACGCGCACGGCGCGTGCGCCCCGGCTAATGAACCATCGCCACGAGCCGTTTATTGAGCTCCATCCAGACGATGCTGCGAACTATGGCATTGGCGACCAGCAACTGGCAGTATTGTCCGCCGCCAGTGGCGAGTACCGGGGGCGCGTGCGAATCTCGAATGCCCAGCGGCGTGGCGAGGTGTTTATTCCCATGCACTGGAGCGATGCGTTCAGTAAATCGGCGCGTAGCGGTGCCATGCTAAAAGCTTTGACCGACCCTGTGTCAGGCCAGCCAGAAGCCAAGCACGGCGCTGTGGCGCTGGCACCGCTTGAAGCAGCTTGGGAGGCAACGCTGTTGATTGCCCATCCATTAGGGGATAATAGTCAGGAAGTGCCCCCGTGGTGCAGAAGCGATTATTGGGCACGCGTACCCATGCAGGGCTGTCAGCGTTGGCAGCTGGCTGATGCAAAGCCGGTACATGATTGGCTGGCGCTACTCACTACGTGGCTACCCGAAGGGGCTTCTTTGTGGTGTGAAGACAGCGGCAATGGCCGCTTGCGCGCTGCGGCTATTGTGCGGGGCAAACTGCGCTGGTGGCTGATGGTCGGCCCGCCGCGCGAATTGCCCGGGCTTGCCTGGCTTGAAGCGCGTTTTAACGAAACAGCCATCAGTGATAAGCACCGGCGCCGACTGCTGGCGGGGTGCGAAGATGGCGCTGCGGATACCGGCCCCGTAGTATGCAGCTGCCACCAAGTGGGCCAGGCGGCGATTGTTAATGCTATTCGTGCCGGTGATACCAGCGTTGAAGCGTTGGGCGCACGGCTTGCTTGCGGAACCCAATGCGGTAGTTGTTTGCCTGAATTGAAGTCCCTGATTGAAGAGGAGCGTTCACATGCGCGTGCTAAGCAAGCGTCTACTACAGAAGTGGCCTGAGGCCACGTTGTGCTTTACGCAGCGCGTGCTGTCGCCGTTCCAGCGTTCCCCACGCAGCGCCTCAAGCACTCCTTCGCTTAAGCTACGCGGCGAATGCACGGCTGGGCATGTGTATCTGGTTGGTGCGGGCAGTGGTGATATGGAGCTGTTAACGCTGAAAGCCGCGCGGCTGTTAATGCAGGCCGATGCTATCGTGTATGACCGTTTGGTAGGCGACGATGTGTTAGGGCTGGTTCCGCTTTCCGCTGAGCGTTACTACGTTGGCAAGGCCAGCGGCCATCACAGCATGCCGCAAGCGGAAATTGGCACCTTGATGGTCAAATTGGCAACCGCCGGCAAATCGGTGGTGCGCTTGAAAGGCGGTGACCCCGGCATATTTGCGCGTATGGGCGAAGAGCTTGCCGCCCTGGCGGATGCCAATGTGCCCGCACACATTGTGCCCGGGATTACTGCGGCGTCTGCCGCCGCCGCAAGTTTGGGGATTCCGCTGACCGACCGGGGCCACTCTCAGCAACTGCGCTTTATTACTGCACAGCTATGCCGTGAGGGCGGCGCGCCCGACTGGCAAACCCTGGCCCGTCGCGATGAAACCCTGGTATTTTATATGGGGCTTTCCAAGGTAGAGGCCATTTGCACAGGGCTACGCCAGGCGGGACTGCCCGATGAGTGGCCGATCATGCTGGTCGCCAATGCCAGCCTGCCCGAACAGCAGGCATTGGTGGGTACGCTTAATGATATGCCCCAGCGCCTGGCGGATCATCCGCTGCCGTCACCCTGTGTGATTCTGGTGGGCAGCGTGGTCAGTATGGTCGCGAGCAGCCCCGCTAATATGCTTGCTTCAGCGGGCATCATCGAAGCGGTCGACCCGACATAGCGTCGGGAACAGACGCATCCACAGGCCGACCACCGCCAGCGTGCCTACGCCGCCAATTACCGCGGCGGGCACTACGCCAAACCCGGCGGCCATGCTGCCCGCGCGGAACTCGCCTAACTCATTGCTTGAGCCAATAAACAGCATATTGACGGCATTCACTCGGCCGCGCATTTCATCCGGCGTGGCTAGCTGAATCACGGTGGTGCGTACATAAACGCTGATCATATCGGCCGCACCCGCCACCAGCATGGCGATCATCGACACCCAGAACAGGGTGGAGAACGCGAACACTAGATTCGCCAACCCGAACACGGCCACGGCGGCAAACATCACATGCCCGGCGCGTCGCTTGATGCCGCGAACGCCAAGATAAAGCCCCATCAATAATGCACCCACCGCAATTGCGCTGCGCAGAGCACCCAATCCTTCAGGGCCCACATGCAAGACTTCCTGAGCGTAAATGGGCAGCAGTGCCACGACGCCGCCCAGCAGCACGGCAAACAGATCCAACGAAATGGCGCCCAGAATAATCGGCTGATAGCGGATATAACGAATACCTGCGGAAAAACGCTTCCAAGCGGTACTTTCCAATACCTTGGCTTTCTCGACATAGCGCACCGGTACCAGCACCAGTAAGGCCAGCGCGACGATAAAGCAGCCCAGGCACACGGCGTAGGCCAGACTACCGCCGCCCATGGCGTAAAGCACGCCGCCCAGCAATGGCCCGCTGATCACGGCGACTTTCATGATCGAGCTATTCAGCGCAATGGCCTGGGCCAACTGAGTGCGGGGCACAATGTTGGGCAACATACTTTGCAGCGTGGGGCCGGTAAACGCCCGAGCACAGCCAAACAGAGCCAGCACAGCATAAAATTCAATAACGCTGCCATGATTGGCCTGCGCCAATAAAAGCAGCAGGGCGCTACAGATACCCTGTACCGCCCAACTGAGTTGTAGGATGCGCTTGCGCGGAAAACGGTCGACCACATCGCCTGCGGGCAGCAGTAAAATCACCATAGGCAGAAACTGCGCAAGCCCCACGTAGGCAAGCGACATGGCATCGCGGGTAATGTCATATACCTGCCATGCCACCACAATGGCTTGAATTTGCATGGCAAAAACGGCAGCAAGGCGAGAGAGAAGAAAGCTTAAAAAGCCCGGCTGGCGGTGAATGGGAAGCAGCGGGGCATCGGTCGCTGCAAGTGTGTCGTTATCGGGGGGCATGGGCGGTATCTTGGTTAGCAAGAGAATGTTAGCAAGCGAATTTTCATAATTCTATCGCTTATGGCGCCAAACGTGGTATGGGCTTTTTTGAATAGGTGGTTGAAGTCACGCGGTGGCCGCCCCATGTTAATTAACACGCTATCAATAGAAAAGGATGTTAATGATGCAAAAGGTTATGCCTAACCCCGGCTTTGGTACTTTTCGCCTGGAAGGCGATACGCTTAAAGAGAGCATCCATGCGGCGCTTGAAGCAGGCTATCGCCATATCGACACCGCTCAGTTTTACGGTAATGAGAAGGGCGTTGGTGAAGCGATTCGTGACAGCAGCGTACCGCGTGGCGACATTTTTCTGACCACCAAAGTGTGGTTCGACAACCTGGCGCCGCAGCGCTTGAAAGAGAGTGTTGATGAAAGCCTGGAAAAGCTCGGTACCGATTACGTTGACCTACTGCTGATCCACTGGCCATCGCCGGATAACGAAGTGCCGATGGAAGAGTACCTGGCCGCTTTCAAAGAGGTGAAGGCACTGGGTAAGGCGCGCCACATCGGCGTATCCAACTTCACTATTGAACAGCTTGATAAAGCGGTGGAGATTTTGGGTAAAGGCGAAATCCTCACCAATCAGATTGAAGTGCATCCTTTCCTGCAAAACCGCAAGCTGGTTGAGCGCTGCGAGCATCACGGTATTCAGGTAACGGCCTTTATGCCGCTGGCGGTGGGTAAGGTAATGGACGATGCCACGCTCCAGCAGATCGCGGATGCGCACAGCGTAACGCCTGCGCAAATCGCCTTGGCCTGGGTCAATCAGCGCGACATGATCACCATTCCTTCTTCCACCAAGGCGCGTAATATCCAAAGCAATATTGCCGCGTTTGATCTTGTATTAAACGACAGTGAAATGGACGACATTGCCAAGCTGGACCGCAAGGAGCGCATCGCCAACCCTGACTTTGCACCTAAATGGGATGAGTGATATTAAATGAGCGCATGGGAACGTTAGGCATCTCATAATGTCATAGCGGTGCCTGCACAAGCAGGCACCGCTATTTATATAGCTTTATTTTATACAGCTTTTAAATAAATCCGCTTTACAGGAAGACTCCATGAAGCAACACAAGATTCGCGACAACGCGCTCAAAGCACAGCTACGAACCCCCATGTTCAAGATGCAGCAGCAAACGCCCAAAAAAGGTAAAGGCAGCTACTCCCGTAAAGGGCGCAAGGCCCTGCGGGGGTATCGCCAAGCCGCTTGATAAAGCGTTTTGGCAATACTTCTGCGTGGCTTTATCAAAACAGAACGCCCCGACCACTTCCTGTGGCCGGGGCGTTGGCTATGTCAACCGGCTCCCGCAGTGGGGACACGTTTCATAAGCATTGCGATTATCAGCCTGATGACGCTGTGTGCGGGCGGCCGCTTCTTCTACGCCATGAATTGAGACCAGTTGGCCGTGCTCCCAACGTAAGCCGATATCGTTAAGCAGGTGAGCATCGTGTAGACGCCGGTCTGTAGGCAGGCGGCGCTGTATGCGGTGCTTTCTTAGAATTTTGAACAAGTTACGGGTAAGAGTGATTGCCATGAGTTCGGTCTCCATACATTCATTGGGAGGCCGGACGGGCTTGCGGTCAGTCGTTAAGAGAAGGGCGGGTTTTAACTGAGACTGGCCGCGAGATCGTCGCGGCCAGTGATAACTCTCTTACTCTGGCGCACGATGACAATAAGCACTCGCCACGTTATGCATAACGCGGGGTAGCTTATTGGATCGTGTGACGCGGATTTGCCAGCGCATGATAGTTTCTCGGTTAATACAGCGAGTTAAAACAAAGAGGTTGCCTTCAGCAGGCAACCTCTTTGTTTTAACGTATTGATAAAAATGCTGCAACATTTACTTAGCGATAGCCTTTCGCCTGCAGATGAAATAAGTGAGCATAACGACCATTGATAGCCAATAATGCCTCATGCGTGCCGCGTTCAATAATCTCTCCTTGGTCAATAACGAGGATGAGATCCGCATTGCGGACGGTTGAGAAGCGGTGCGATATGAGAATCGTCATTTTATTGTGGCTATGCTGCCGAAACCTTGTAAATACGTCGGCTTCAGCGGCGGCGTCCATCGCAGCGGTGGGTTCATCCAGCACTAAAATATCGGCCTCTTCGCGCATGTAAGCGCGCGAGAGCGCTATCTTTTGCCACTGCCCGCCAGAGAGTTCCTGTCCATCCTTAAACCAGCGGCCCAACTGAGTGTTATAGCCTTGAGGCATGCGTTTGATAAAACTGTCGGCCATGCCATTGCGAGCGGCCTGCTGCCAGCGCGCTTGATTATTAAACGCCTGGGTGTCGCCCACGCCCAGATTTTCGCCAACCGGCAATTGATAGCGGACAAAGTCCTGAAAAATAACCCCGACGCGTTTGCGTAGCGCACTGTTTTCCCAGTCACGAAGATCACTGCCATCCAGCAGAATTCGCCCCGCTGTAGGGTGATAAAGCCGCGTTAAAAGCTTAATGAGGGTGGTTTTTCCGGAGCCGTTTTCGCCGACCAGGGCAAGGCTTTGACCGGGAGACAGGTGCAGTGAGATATGCTGCAATACCTGCTTGCCGCCTGGGTAAGCAAAGCTTACATCTTCAAAGCGCAGCCCGTCGCCGGGAAGCGTGCCTTGCAAGCGCGTGCCGCCTTCCTGCTGGGTAGGTTGTTCCAGGTACTCGTAGAGGTTGGAGAGATAGAGATTGTCTTCGTACATGCCACTGATGGCGGTAAGGCTTGCAGAAAGCGCAGACTGGCCCTGTTTAAACACCATCAAGTACATGGTCATCTGACCCAGCGTGATAGCACCTGCAATCGTCTCAACCACTACCCAGCCATACGCTGCGTAGAACGTTAGCGTGCCCAGCAAGCCAAGCAAGAAGCCCCAGCCCTCGCGGCGGAGTGCCAACCGCCGGTCTTCGCGAAATAGTCGGTTGAAAATATCGCGATAGCGTTGCAAAAAAAGCGGCTCAAGGCCAAACAGTTTGACTTCTTTAATGCTGTCTTCGCGGGCCAGTACGGTTTCCAAATAGCCCTGCATACGCGTTTCGGGTGAGCGCCTGCGAAACAAGCGAAATGCATCACCTGAAAACTTGGCTTCTGAAACGAACACCGGTAGGGCGCCTGCCGCTAGAATCAGCAGCGCCCAAGGGGAAAACTGCACAAGCAGTACACTAAAACTGACCAGTGAGATGGCATTTTGCAGCAGCCCGAAGGTTTTATTAACCAGCGCTAAAGGCCGCGTGGAGGCTTCACGGCGAGCACGTGTTAATTGGTCATAAAGCTCTGAATCCTCGAACTGGCTTAATGATAGCGTGCCTGCTTTTTCTAAAATCATGACATTGACTTTCTGGCCCAGCAGGGCGCGAAGCAGCGACTGCTGAGCAGAAAGCCCGCGTTGGGCCAGTGCGATCAAGGCGATGACGAGAGCCTCTAACGCCACAAGCTCAAGCACCGGCATAATAATAACCGTCAGGTTAGCGGAAGGGTTGTCGCGATAGGTGTCCATTGCATTGACGACGCCATCAATGATCAGTTGGCCCACCCAGGCACCCGCCGCAGGCAACACGCCAGCCACCAGCGTGCAAAGCGCCAGCCCGAACATCATCCAACGGGAGGTTTCCCAAACAAGGCCCAGGGCTCGCTTGCTGTAGCGAAACACGTTGAAAAAACCGTTAACCGACGGGGCGTTACCAGAGGTGGAAAACAGTGGGGGCATAGGGAGTTAACATGAACCGAGAGCGAAAGAAGCTATTATGATGCGTGGGTTGCGTCGCAATAGCCACTCCAACCGCCGGCGCTTTAATAGCGCGCGGCGGTTGAAGCTGGAGAAGAAGATGAACACAGGCTCTTTTTGTACAAACCTTAGGGAAGGATAAAGGCGCCGTACACAAGCGCACCCATCACCACAAACGCGGGATGAACGCTGAACCGTACCAGCGCAATCGCGGCAATGGCGCCGATAATCAGCGTATGTGCCCACCCTGCGCCATTAACGCCTTCAAGGAAAAAGCCCAACGTTAACCAAGCCATCATAATGGCGATTACTGGGCGTACCCATTGGCTCATACGCTTGACTTGGGGCGACTCGCGATGGCGGTACAAAAGCCCTAGTGCGGCAATCATCAGCAGTAGTGAAGGCACAACCGTTGCCGCTATCGCGACGGCGGCACCGCCGATGCCGGCCACTTCATAACCCACGTAGCCGGCCATTTTAGTAGCAATCGGGCTAGGCAGCGCGTTTCCAAGCGCAAGCGTTTCCGCAAACCCTTGAGACGTCATCCAGCCATAGCGGCCGACTACTTCGGCTTCAAGCAGGGGGATAATGGCTGGGCCACCGCCGTAGCCAACAATGTTCGGGACAAAAAATGCCAGGAAGAGCTGCCAATAAATCATGCTGAGCGCTCCGCTTTTTTAGCCGTGGAAGGGCGTAACAGCGCCGCCAGCAAAATCGCGCCAATAATAAAACCGGGGTGAATGCCTAGCCAATAAATCAATAGGCCAGCGGTAATCGCCATTAGGCTACTGACAAGCCAGCCTAGCGCCTTTTGCGATTTATCAAAGAAGTCCCAAGCCAGTTGCCCCATCATCACCATGACGACGGGCACCACGGCTTGCCCCATCCCACGAATCCAGGCCACATCCCGATACCGACTAAAAACGCCCAGCATGACCACCATGGCAACTATCATAGGGAAGCAAACAGCAAGTACCGACGCTATACAGCCACTAATGCCGCCTACACGATAGCCGATATAACCAGGCATTTTAGTTGCGATAGGGCCAGGCAAGGTGTTGCCAATGGCTAATATGTCGGCAAACTCTTCGTCCGTCAGCCATTGGTGGCGTGTAACGACTTCTGCATGTACCAGCGGTATCATTGAGGGGCCGCCACCGAAACCAAAAATACCGACGCGAAAGAAGGCCCAGAACAGGGCTGTCTGTTTCATCAGCGTGTCACGCTATGGTAGGCAGGCCGAAAACGGTAGTAGATGCGTTGAAAAACCATATTTTCTCTTTATATCGTTTATATGTAATAAAATCGATTATTTTTCAGGGTAGAATAATATAATCAAGAGCGTTAGCAGGCGTCAAACGGAATAAGTGATATGCGCTCACCGGTGGATGAAAGGACCCTACCATGAACCAGTACGTTCAGCCCTCCACAACAACAGCATCTAGCCGTATTTACGATATTTTACGCAAAGACCTGGTTAATGGGCGTTTTGCTGCTGGCGAAAAGTTGGCAATCAATGCGCTTAAAGAGCTGTATCAAGTGGGCTTAAGCCCCTTGCGTGAAGCGTTAAACAAGTTGGCCGCCTATGGTCTGCTGATACAGGAAAATCAGCGCGGTTTTCGGGTGCCGACTCTTTCACGCAGTGAACTGGATGATATTGTAAAAACGCGCTTGGCCTTGGAAGGTATGGCATTTGAACAGGCAATTTCGCTGGGGGATGCGGCGTGGGAGGCAAACCTTCTCGCGGCAGAGCATCGCCTGAAATGTGCCGACATGACGCTGGATAATGACGATGAGTGGGAGCGATTGCATACCCAGTTTCATCGCACGCTGGTCGCATCGTGCGGCTCTATATGGTCGCTGCGGTTTATTGAACAGCTGCACGATCAATTTGATCGGTACCGGCGCTTGGGCCCCAAAATGCCGGTCATTCGCCAGGAGTTGGATCAGCAGCACCATGAGCTAGTGGCGCTTGCTTTAAAGCGCGATGTGAAAGCAGCGCGAAAGCTTCTTGATGAGCATATCCTTAAATCCTATGAGGCTGCGCTAACGTGCTTTGCGCAGCACGGCTAAAAGCATCAGCTAAGCCATCAGCGATCAGTGTACACTGGCGCGTACTAAACACGATAAAGCGGATGTAAAAGAGCGATGCAATATTCAGATAGTGATGTCATTGAGCAAACGTTGAGCTGGGTGCGCAACTTTATTGTGGCTGAAAACGTATGTCCCTTTGCTCAGCGAGAAGTAGAGCGTGACACTATTCGTGTGGGCGTCGTACGCTCAAAAAAGCTTGAGGTGGCATTGGAAGAGCTGATGGTCGAAGTGCAGTGGTTGGATGAGCATCCGGAAACAGAAACCACGCTGCTGGTCTTTCCCACGCTTTTTAAGCACTTTGACCACTATCTGGACTATGTAGAACTGGCAGAAAGCATGCTGGCCGAACAGGGCTATGAAGGTGTTTATCAGCTGGCGACTTTTCACCCGGACTACTGCTTTGAGGACGCCACGCCAGAGGACGCTTCGAACTACACCAACCGCTCACCCTACGCAATGGTGCACCTATTGCGCGAAGCGAGCGTTGAAAAAGCCATTGAGTTTTATGGTGATACCTCGGTCATCCCGGAACGCAATGTGGCGCACTTGAGCGCGATGGGAAGCAGTAGGGCAGAGCGCTATCTTCAGGATGCATTAGTGCAACGGGCATCTACGGGTAAAACGCCATAACGCCTTATTCGTGTTGTTTATGTAAAGCTCAAACGCCCTTGCTTTGGATCGATTGTTGCGCTTTTCTCTGCGGGTATGCCAAGCGCCGCCACTGTCATCAACATGACAACGAGAAAACCTAATGCATCTCCCAGAGCATGGTTCGTTGGGGTGGTTGTGATATCGATAAAGCTATGAAAATTAATATTTTAGTCGAATAAGTTATAAGAATTTATGCATCACGTAGCTGTCTACGAGTCCTTGTGTTGCGTGACAATAAGCTTTCGGCACCGTGCCCACAATACTAAATCCTAAACGCTGCCAAAGCGCTACCGCTGCCTCGTTCGTGGCAACAACAGCGTTAAACTGCATGGCTTTAAAGTCATGGGTGCGGGCTAGTTGCTGAGAGTGTTCACACATCGCGCGCGCAACGCCTTTACCGCGGGCAGCAGCGGTGACCATATAGCCGCAGTTACACACATGGCCACCCGGGCCTGCCGCGTTGGCTTTGAGGTAGTAGCTTCCCACCAGTTCGCCTGCTGAATCTCTGACGGCATACGTGGCTTTGGGGACTTGGCACCATAGTGAGTAGGCCGCCTCGTAGCTAATGTCGGGGTCAATGGCATAGGTGTATTGTTCCGCCACAATCGCCTTAAAAGTGGGCCAGAAAATAGCGAAGTCGTCTTGCGTCATCAAGGTGAAGGTAAGTGTAGACATGGTTAATACCTGGTAGAGATAAGCCGAGTAGCATGTGAGGGGCGTGAATGGTACCAGGCCGCAGCGATGCCTGCGGCTGTCAACATGGAAGGGGCATCTGCGCTTGAGGCCCCTTAAGTGGCTGTACGTTGCGCTTATTTTGCTACGTGAGCAACGATTTCGTAGCTGCGCACGCGGTCGGCATGATCAAAAAAGTCACTATTAATCATTAACTCATCGGCGCCTGTACGTTCCTGAAAGTCTTCAAGTCCTGCTTTAACTGTTTCTGGACCACCAATAATCGCGGCACCCAGGAACTGGTTGACTTGCGACTGCTCCATGGGTGACCAGTCCAACTGCTCTACCGGAGGCTGCGACTGAGTCGGCTTGCCACGGATCAGGTTCAGAAACTTCTGCTGGGCGGAGGTAGCAAGGTAGTGCGCCATGGCATCATTCTCTGCGGCCATCACCGGCAGCCCGACCATGGCATAAGGCTTATCCAGATGCTCAGACGGGCGGAAGTTATCGCGGTAGAGGCGTAACGCTTCAAATAGGTAGCCGGGTGCAAACTGCGCCGCAAATGCAAAGGGCAGGCCCAGCCTGGCGGCCAGTTGGGCGCTGTAGCCGCTTGAACCCAACAGCCAGATAGGCACGTTAGTTCCTTGGCCAGGTACCGCTTTCACCTGCTGGCCGGGCTCTGCATCACCCAGGTAGCGACGCAGCTCGCTTAGTTGCTCGGGGAAATCATCTACGCCCGCATGCATGCTGCGCCGCATGGCACGCATAGTGGCACCGTCAGAACCGGGCGCCCGCCCAAGTCCCAGGTCAATGCGCCCAGGATAGAGCGTTTCCAGCGTGCCAAACTGCTCAGCAATCACAAGCGGAGGATGATTAGGCAGCATTACCCCGCCCGAGCCCAGCCGTATAGTGGAAGTGTGGCCTGCCAAATGGCCAATCAGAACGGACGTGGCGGCACTGGCGATTCCAGGAATGTTGTGATGTTCGGCAAGCCAGTAACGGGTATAGCCCAACTGCTCGGCTCGCTGTGCCAGTGAAACGCTATCCCGGAACGTTTCAGCAGCGCTGCCGCCTTGGCGTATAGGGGCAAGGTCGAGTACAGAGAGCGCGGTCGAAGAGAGTTGGCTCATATTTCACCTACTAATAAAGACGTGGAGCATGCTTAAAGATTTGGACGCGTAGGCAATGAGGCGGCACGCGGTTAAATCATTAGCACGCTTGTTAGTAGAGTGTATGCGGGCTATGAAGGCCAAATGCAAGGAGCAGCCCTTTTGGGCTGCGTAACCTGTTTGATCGGTTAGTCACTCGGCGGGGTGGGGCGAACCAGGATCTCGTTAACGTCGACATGAGCCGGTTGAGAGAGCGCATAAATAACCGCGTTGGCAATATCGCGAGCTTCCAGCGCCGTTTCAGGCGGTTCATCAAAAAAAGGGCGTATTGACCATGCCTGGCTCAATCAAACGAGGTGACATCAGTGGATGGCCCGTTTAGCGTGAGTATGCTGGAGCCTCTTTGAGCATGGAGGAGAGGTCGAGAATGGCTTGCGCCATGTCTGCCATGCTTTTGCTTTGATCCATTGATGTCTTGCGAAGGAAGCGGTAAGCCTCCTCTTCACTCATTGATTGGTGCGCCATAATAAGCCCTTTCGCGCGTTCAATAAGCTTGCGCTCGCGCAGTGCCTTGCGGGTATTTTCCAGCTCATCGCTTAACCCTTGTAGGCGGCTGGACTGGGCCTGGGTTAACGCTATCAAGGAGCGGCCAAGCGGTGAGGTCAGCGCGCTGGCCGTTAAATCACCCAGCGGCTGAGGATGGTTAAGGGCCAGTAACGGTTCGCACGGCGTGGGTTTATGCGCGTAAGGCTTGGCTTTGGTCTGCTCAAGCGTTGCTTCTGCCTGGTGTATTTTTCGATAGCAAAGTGCGGCTAGTTGTACGTTTAACGTATCTTCGACGCTTTTGATTGCGTCAATGCGCAGCGTGGTTAGCTCGTACCAGGTTTCACCCAGCGGGTTAGACGCTATGTGCGGCGACGCTGGCTGGCAGGCGGCCTCGCGCAGCTGTTGAATACCGGTTAGCGTGCTGATTGAAACGGCTTGCTGCCAGGCAAGCGCGGCGTCTGGCGTAGCAAATTCGATAAAAGTGTCAAAACAGCGCTGCTGGTCGTTAACCAGTTGGCCGAGAAGTTGGCGGTGACTGTCATCAAAATGGCCAAGGGTATAGCCAAAGGCGCCACAGGCACGCTCTTGTCCGGCCAGCTCCTTGCCTTGCATGAGATGGAAAATAGCCACCAGCGCGAGGGTAATATCTGGATCGTCTGAAGTGTCGGCAGCTTCGAAGACAATCGCTAACAAACCGCCAATAAGGTGATTAAAGGCTTGGGTGGCGGCATCGGGAGAAATAGCAACGTTATCAATGGCGCTGCGCAGTGCGCTTAAGTCGTCCAGGGCGTTCCACATGGCGGCTATTCGGCGCAGCAGGCGCGCCGCTGCCTGTGGGCGTGCTTCTTGGCTTAGCGCCTCTAAGCGCCTGCGCATCAGCGCTTCGGCCTCTTTGCTCTTGTTAATATACGTCTGGCGGCGTGTTTTAAAGCGCTGACCTTGAGAGGCAAGGTAAATCGTTGAGGCACCGCGTTCGCGCTGAAGCACATGGATAAAACGGCTAATATCCGCAACGATTTCCGAGGCCGTCGCTAAATAACGAAAATTGTCGATATCGCAACGAATGGCGGTTAAGAGTAGCTGCTGGGCAGATGACATAACGATTTCCTTTTACTCGCCGCGTTGCCCCTTCTCTCATGGCTGGCTTGCGCCGGAGAGTAGGGGGCTGCTTGAGCATAATGCCTGGCGTTAACTTAATGCCTAGCGTTAACGTAATGAAAGGGCCCCCGCACCGGTATCATCGCCCACGGCGTCACGGTAAGCGTTTGCTTCTTGTGCTTCCGTTACGTCGTTAAACCGAACGACTAATACACACGAGGCCAGTACCAGCACGGTCACGCCCAAGTAAAATAGCCCTTGTTGATAGCTTAAGCTTTCACTGCGAAACAGAAAGGCGGCCGAGACGGCGCCGACATTGCCGCCTGCACCCACAATCCCGGCAACTGCGCCCAAGGCTTTTTTATTGATAAACGGCACGACACCGAACGTGGCGCCTTCGGCCATTTGTACGAAGAGGCTAAACACCAGCATGATGCCAATGGCCAGGCTTAGAACGTGCATTTGCGAAAAGGCGACCAGCGCAATGCCTTCACAAACCAGCGCAATAAATAGCCAGCGCACACGTCCTTTTAACCCGCCCTGTTTGGCGAACAGATCCGAGAAAACACCACCCAGCGTGCGGGCAAAAATATTCATCAACCCAAAAAGCCCTGCAATCATGCCAGCCATTGCCAGCGTTAAGTCGAATTTGTCGAAGAAGTAGATAGCTGCAATATTGTTGATCGTAAGTTCAACACCAAAACAGAGTCCATAAACCACAAACAGTGCCCAAACGCGGATATCTTTCGCCGCGGCTAAAAAGCTTTGAGTGGCGCTGTTCTCGCCCGTTGCCTCGGGTAATTCTCCCCGTGCGCGCAGGTCACTAAAGTTGCCGTCAGGCGCATCCTGCGTGAGAAACCAATAACCTAGCCCGGTGATAAACATCACAACGCCGGGCACGACCATGGCAAGACGCCAGCCGAGCGCTTCGTTAACACCCAGCATCAGCATTCCCGCAAAGATAAGCGGCATAAGAATTTGCGTGGTACCGCCGCCCAGATTACCCCAGCCCGCACTCGTTGCATTAGCGGTGCCCACGACATTCGGTGCAAACATCATGGTGGTGTGGTACTGCGTAATCACGAACGAGGCACCGATAGCGCCAATAGCTAAGCGGGCAAGCAGGAACGTCTCAAAACTATTGGCAAAGCCGATGCCCATGACCGGAAGGGAACCTAAAATGAGCAGGCCCGTGTAGGTTTTGCGCGGTCCTAACCGGTCACACAGCAATCCGATCAGGAGCCGTACGATAACGGTAATCGCGACAGACGCGATGATCGTGTTGCCAATTTGTGTCTGTGTCAGGGAAAGGTCATCGCGCACCACCGCCATAAGTGGTGCGATGCCGAACCAGCCAAAAAAACAGATATGAAAAGCAAACCACGACAAGTGGAAGGCACGCATCTGAGGCGTGGAGAACGTTAGCAGTCGAATACGATTGGCTTTATTGCGTATGTCCATGGGATGGCCTCACAGGATCTTAACCAGTTGAGCATCACGCAACGCCAAATCGCTCTGTTGCGTTACGTGTTCACGAGAACATGCCTTCGTCATTGAAGGTCAGGCTCGACGCACTCGTACCCGGTTGGGCCTGGTCTACGCCTACCATCACAAGAGATAGTTAAGCAATTAATTCGCCATCGGGGATTTTTATAAGCCTTATCAGTTGGTTACTTTTTATAGGCCGAAGATTTACAGAAAGAGGAACAGCCCCATGCGCTGTTGATGGGCATGCCGTAGGCGGCATGCATCACAATAGTGCTGTTTAGTCGTGCAGGTAAACGGCGTCGATATCCAGCGTTGAGTGGTTGCCGATTGCCTCGAAGTGCTCATCCAGCCAGCGCTGCGCGGCGTCTCGGCCTTGTTCAAAAAGATGTGAAAGAAACGGCCATTCCGAATTCATCTTGCTGGAAACGGAAAGGTTTTCCAGCGCTTGCTCGCCGCTAATACGGTGAAAGAGTGCCTGCTGGTAACAGTTGTTGATCCCTTGCTCTTCCAGGGCGTGTTGCAGCAGCGCAATCATACGTATCTCTTTAATCAGTGCGGCGTTAAAGGTAATTTCATTAAGTCTGTTCAGGATGGATGACGCACAGGTCGGCACTGAGTCGCGGCTAATAGGATTAATTTGTACCAGCAGGATATCGCGTGAACTGCACTCCTCCATTAAGGGAAACAGCGCAGGATTGCCCATGTAGCCACCATCCCAGTAGGCCTCGCCATCAATTTCAACGGCCTGGAACACCAAGGGTAAACAGGCAGAGGCCATCACAGCATCAAGACTCATCTCTTCACGACGAAAGACACGCTGTTTGCCCGTGCGCACATTGGTAGCCGCCACAAACAGCTTAAGCTGCTCGCATTGGCGCACCCGCTCGAAATCAATGTGTGCATCAACGATGTCACGCAGTGGGTTAACGTTTAACGGGTTGAATTGATAGGGCGAGATCAGGCGCGTCATAAGGTCCATCGCGATATAGCCTGGCGAATGATCAAGGCTCCAGTTGCCGGTCCAGACATCCATCGGCGAACGACGTACCGGGCTTGCCATACCCGCGCGACTGACCGCCTGCCAAAAATCCGTCAGTGCTTGCCTGGCTAACGGCTTGCCGCCCCTGGTAAGGGCATCGGCCATCACCACGCCATTCATGGCACCGGCACTGGTGCCGCTAATACCTTCTATTTCGATGCGCTCATCTTCAAGCAGGCGGTCAATGACGCCCCATGAATAAGCGCCGTGTGCCCCGCCGCCTTGCAATGCGAGATCCAACTTCTTGACTTGAGTCATAAGGCCTCATGCGTTAGTTAGCTTATTCATGCTGCACTGCTTCTCAGCATGGCATAAGAACCGACACATGCCACCAGGCGCGAATTTAACGTTGCGCTAAATGGGGGGCACCTGGCGTTTGGCAGCGTAAGAAATTTGAGCTGGCGAGCCACTCCTCATCGGGGTAATAGGCAAACACATACTGATCATCTCTTAAGCTATCAATCAGCGGGTAAGTGATATCCTGGCGTACAGCGGGGCAGCCATGGCTGCGGCCGAGGCGGCCTGTTTGCGCGATAAAGTCATCGCTAACATAGTCGGCTCCGTGAATCACAATGGCACGCTCGTAGGCGAGGTCATTGACCTCGGGTTCCAGCCCGTTAAGCCTAAGGGAGTAGCCGTTGCGTCCGTAATAGCTATTCATGGTACGAAACAAGCCAAGACTTGATTGATAGCTTTCGGGGATATTCGAGAAGGCGTCGGCTTGCGCATCACCAGAACCCTGGCCATGGGAAACCAATTCCTCAAACAGCAGCGTGTGCTGGCGCAGATCAAAGACCCACATGCGCCGCTCGGTGGAAGGCAGTGAATAGTCGATAACTGCCAGCCGCTCGACATCGGGGTCCGCACAGCTAAGCGCTTGGGCGGCAAGGCGCAGCGCTTCTGGGGTAGCCGAAGGCGCTAATTGAAGCAACTGATGATTAAGCGATAACACACCGGGAGGGGGCGTTGAGGCGACATCAGAAAAGAAACTGCTCGCGTATAAAGGGAGGCTAATGAACGCGAAAGGTAAACAGCATGACAACGATAGTGGGCGCAAACGGGTTACCATACAGAGCAATCCTGCTGACAAGAGCGACGACGAAAAACAGTAAACGGCTATGATGAAAGTAAGCATGCCGCGAATGGGAATTCATAGTAACGCAAGGAGAGGGTGATGAACGAGATGCAGTCACTAAGACAATGGGCGATAGGGGCCGCTCTAGGTCTAGCACTGTCCCATATCCCTTTCGGTTTAACACCGGCGTATGCGGCCTCTGAGCCGCTTAAACAGGCACTTATACAGCGCTTGGCGGCTGAAGATCAGGCGTCGCTGCCGATCCGTGAATTTTATCAATTGCGTAATGAGCAGCTAGCCTGGCGCGAGGCTTCATCGGTTGAGGCGTTAGCCAATGCGCTTAACCTGCTTGAAAGTGATGGTTTGACCCCTAGTGACTACCGTGCCGATAGATTGTTGAGCGCCTTCCAGAGTAGCCAGAACGCTGGAGAGTCCGCTCAGGCTGCGTTTGATATTCAGGCAACGTCGTCGCTGTTGTTGGCGCTCGATCACCTGGAGCGTGGCAAGGTCAACCCGCGTGACGTTGAGCCGAATTGGGATGCCCCACGCCCTGAGCGTCGCTACTCGCTGGCTCGCGTTGCTCAGGCCGTTGATGACCAGGCATTGGAGCGCGCCTTTGAGCTGGCTCGTCCAGCCTCAAGTGAGTATCAGCAGTTGCGAGAGGCGCTCAGCCGCTATCGTCAGATGGCCACGCTAGGCAGCACCCCGTATTTGCCGTCGCGCGAAGACTCGCTGCGCCCGGGTGATAGGGATGATGACGTAATCCTGCTGCGCCAACGCCTGGCGATGTGGGGAGAAGATGGCCTGGTCTCGGCAGACAGCAGCGCCTATCCCATGATTGGCGTTCAGGCGCCAGGCGGCGATAGACGCACCTTTGATACTGAACTCGAAATGGCCGTAAAACGCTTTCAGCGGCGCCATCAACTAACCGCCGATGGCGTCGTCGGCGATCGTACTCGCTTGGCGCTTAATGCACCTGCCGCCTCACGTGTTGATCAGTTGCGGGTTAATCTGGAGCGTGCTCGCTGGATAGGCCCCCAGCAGTCTAGTGAGCCGCGGGTCTGGGTAGATATCGCAGGCTACCAGTTGCACTATATTCGGCCAAACGGCCAGCAGTGGAATGCCCGGGTGGTCGTTGGGTCGCCGCGCCGTGAAACGCCTATTATTCACTCATCCATCAGCCACCTAACGATCAATCCCAGCTGGACGATTCCGCCTACCATCCTGCGTGAAGATGTTCTGCCCCGGATACGTCAGAACACCGACTATTTAGCCCAGCATAATATGCAGGTGATCAATATGTCCGGTGCGCAGCTAGACCCCGCCGAGGTCGATTGGCAACGCCCTGGGGGCGTTATGTTGCGCCAGGTAGCGGGGAGCAGTAACCCTTTGGGTCGGGTAGTGGTGCGCTTTCCCAATAATGACATGATCTATTTACACGACACGCCAGCACAGGGGCTTTTCCAGCGTGATCAACGGGCATTGAGCTCGGGCTGCGTACGCGTCGAAGGGGTGCGCGAATTTGCCCAAATGCTTTTGCAAGATAGTGGCAGTCGTTACCAGCTCAGCACGCTAATAAATAGTGGTGGCAGCGACCGTAATGTGAACTTGCCTCAGCGCATTCCTGTTGCACTACATTACTTGACCGCATGGCCCAACGCCCAAGGGGAAGTGGAGTTTCGCACGGATATCTACCGGCGCGATGCGTCACTATTGGCAGCGCTCCAGCGTTCTGTATGAACGTAGAGGGCAGGCCAGCGTGTAGATAGCGCAAGGTGCGTGGCTACCGTTCAGAGGGTAAAAACGACAATGCCGCCCTTGGGGGCGGCATTGTTATAGGGTGTTAAAGCTTGGATTACAAAACTTGGATTACAAAAACCTGGATTACTCAGTATCGCTTTCTGACTGGTAGCCCGCCACGCTAATCGTGCCGGTTTCGCCACTTTCAAGCGCAGCAAGCATCGGCTCGGCTTGGCGTTGGAAGGCAATTAGTGTGTCGCCGTTTAAGCCCATGTTTTCAGGAAGGTCTATCGTCATTGCATTAACGGGCGAGTTATTAACGATGACCTCGTAATGCAGGTGAGGGCCTGTACTGCGGCCAGTGTTACCCGAAAGCGCGATGCGCTCGCCCATGGTGACGCGTTGGCCCTGGCTTACCAACTGCCGGGACAAGTGCAGGTAGCGCGTACGATAGCCATTGTCATGGCGGATAATAATATAGCGGCCTGCGGCTGGATGGTTGGCAATTTTCTCAACACGGCCATTGGCGGGGGCAGTCACCGGCGTACCAATAGGCATTGCAAAGTCAGTACCGTTGTGTGGGCTGATCCGACCCGTTACCGGATGTTTACGGCGTGGATTGAAACCGGAGCTAAGGCGGTAACTGCCGTCAAAGGGGTAGCGTGCAAAAGAGGGATCCAGGCTATTGCCTTCGGGCGTATAGAAATTATTGTCGGTGGCATTACGTACGACAGTGAGGTCCATGCGCTCTCCGGCATACTTTACTGCTAGTACGCGGGAGCCCAGCGTTTCGCCATCAATCATGTCGGACTCAACCAGCACCTGGAATTGGTCGCCACGGCGACTGTCCCGGCGAAAATCAAGTTTCTTCTCTAGCAAGTGAGTAAGCTCGGTAACCGAGCTGCTGCTCAAACCTGTTGCCTGAGCTGAACGGGCGAAACTACCGCTAACACTACCCGCAAAAAGGCGTTGAACCGGCTCACCCTGTCGCTCAATAGACGTAATGGCGAAACTGTCAGTATCGCTTTCTATTAATACCCCGTCGCGCATGTTTTTCATCATGCGAAGCGCAAGCAGGCGGCCGTCCTCATCTAGCTGGTAGTCGAAGCTGTGGCCTGCACGCCAGTTTGTCAGCATTTGAGATTCTGGCATGTCATCCAACAGTGCCAGTACTTCGCTATAGCCTAGCCCCAGCTCATCTTGTGCCAGAACGGCAAAGGTTTCACCTGGCTCAACAAGGTGGGTCTTCCATTCAGGGACATAGGGCTCTTCAGCAGCCAGTTCCAGCTCAAGAAAAGAGACGTCATCGAACAGATCAATGCCGTAATCTTCATAAGAAGTAGCATCTGCGATTTCGACAGAGGACGACGGATCGATATCGAGCATGCCGCTTGAGAGTGTGCCTACGACAATAGACATATGCAGTGCGCCGTTATCGATTGCGCTATCGTTGAGTACTGCACTGGGCGGCTGGTGTTCTGCTACCGCCGCATCCGCACTAGAGATAAGATCAAGATCAACGATTTCTGTTGCCGCTAAATCGCTAAGGGGAATATGTTCGCGGGTGGCATCAATGGCCCTTGAGGCGCGATTGATGGCATCAGCAACCGGCGCTCGTTCCTGACCAAGGGAAGGAAGACCTGGCGCTGAATCGCTGGGAAGCGGTACTAACACGCTTTCAAGCGGTGTATGGGGTTGGTTTAAATCGTGATACGTTGTAATTAATTTTTGTGCGCCCAGCACAGTGACCATTGTAGCCACAGGTAACAGTAACAACTTATGCGTGCGGGGCAGCGAATGAAGGATTCGCAACATGGGTAAATAGACCGCCGAGTTCGTGATCGAAAACGAATATGAAAGTAAACAAACCCCGGAACCATACCCCATGGAGCAAAAGGTGCATAGACTGTATATCTATACATAAAAGATACTTTTGCTATATGAGCATAAGTAAATGGCAGATATCACTGTTTGTGAACACTGTTTGCTAACAAAGGTAAATAAAAGCTTGGATAAAGCGAGTCGGCTACCTCTGTGTATTGCATACTTCTGATCATGAAAAACATGAGAATTACTAACCTAGTCATAGACAGGAAGGGAATGGTGTAGAGGTTTTGTGGCGGTTAGGAGTGTCGGGTAAGTAAGGTCTAATAGGAATTATTATTATTGTTGTTTGAAAACAAGCGCTTAAGCTATTGTTAATATTAGTTAAGAATTTTTAGGTTGGGCGAAGATAATACCGTGAGCCGTGGATACTGTCTGTCAGACTTAAGGCGGGGTTAATCTTGACGTTTTTTTTGTAACAAAAGGTTAATTGCGGGTTTTTTTAGCGTTTTAACGTGGTTAGGGCGTTGGCCAGACGAGCAATAGAGCGCGCTGCGTATTTGAGCGACGCAGATAAAACCAACATGCACTGGCAGGCCGGCTGTATTGTGCCGGATGGCGTAAATAAGCACTGAATAAGCGGTACTTTTTATTGATTACTGGCATTCTAGTGAGATTTTTTCGAAGATTAAGCGGATTGTATCGCTGTATAGCATCGAGGAAATCGAAATGTCCCGGGTAACACTTGCGCAATGGCAAATGCTGGCAGCCGTGGTAGACCATGGAGGATTTGCGCGTGCAGCGGAAGCGATCCATAAAAGCCCCTCTACGTTGAACCATGCCGTTCATAAGCTGGAAGAGCAGTTAGGTGTTCAGGTGCTTGAGCCGGTTGGGCGTCAGGTACGCTTGACGGAGGCTGGTGAGTTACTGCTGCGCCGCGCACGTCAATTGGTAGAAAGCGCAGCCTCTTTAGAAGATGTGGCGTCAAGGCTGGCGGCAGGCCTGGAAGCTGAAATTATCGTGGCAATCGAGCAGATATTCCCAGCGGCGGTCCAGGCGAAGGCACTAGAGCGTTTCTCGGAAGAGTATCCTCAAGTACGCGTGCAGCTATATGAGAGCGTACTCCACGGTGGAATTGAAATGCTCTATGACGGCCGCGCAGACCTCGTGGTTTCGGGTATATCGGCGCAGGGGTTTTTAGGTGAGCCTCTGGTGCTCGTTCGCTTTATTGCGGTTGCCCATCCGGACCATGCTCTACACCAGTTGGGGCGGTCATTGGACCTTCGCGATCTGGCACAGCATCGCCAGTTGGTGGTTCGTGACTCAGCCTTGCGTCAGCCTTTGGATGCAGGGTGGTTAAAGGCCGAGCAGCGTTGGACGGTAGGTCATTTGAACACCTCTCTGGATATGTTAAAGCGTGGCCTAGGGTTCGCTTGGATGCCTGAATCCCATATTACAGAAGAGCTAGCGCGTGGCGAGTTAAAGCCATTGCCGCTTCCGGCGGGTGGCACACGCGAAGTGCCTGTTCAGATGATTTTTCGGGATCGTGATCGTGCAGGGCCTGCCGCTCATGCTATGGCGGCTGCGTTAAAGCAAGCGGTCGAAGAGCTCTATTCCCATGGTTCGATTATCTCGAATGAAGCACCGTAAAACATCCGCTTGAGCATCTGCGCACCGGGGGTATGCTGAAGGTAGCGTCGTCAGATATTTATTACCCTTTTAGGAGATGCCTTATGGGCTTGCTTGTTAATGGTGAATGGCACGACCAGTGGTACGACACGAAAAAGAGCGGCGGTGAATTTGTCCGTGAGTCTGCTCAGCTGCGTGATTGGGTCGGCGATCAACCGGAAACTGACGGGGCCTGCTATCCCGCTGAAAAGGACCGCTACCATCTATACGTTTCGTTAGCCTGCCCTTGGGCGCACCGCATCCTCATAATGCGTAAGCTAAAAGGGCTGGAGTCGTTGATAGGTGAGTCGCATGTGAGCCCTTTGATGCTAAATAAAGGGTGGACCTATGAGCAGAATGAAGGCTCAAGCGGTGATGCCGTTAACGGCGTTGATTACCACTATCAGCTATACACCATGACTAACCCCACCTATACCGGTCGGGTAACGGTCCCGGTGCTCTGGGATAAAAAGCGAAGTGCCATCGTTAATAATGAGTCGGCCGACTTGTTACGTATATTGAATGTCGCGTTTGATGATCTTACTGGCAACCATTTGGATTTTTATCCGGAGGATTTGCGCGAACAGATCGACCAAGTGAATGCCGATGTCTATGACCATATTAACAACGGCGTTTACAAGACCGGTTTTGCCACCGAGCAGAATGTGTATGAAAAGCATGTTCATGCGCTGTTTGAAGCACTAGAGCGTGTGGAAAAACGTTTGGGTAACCAGCGTTATCTGGCGGGTGAGTGGCTAACAGAAGCGGATATCCGCCTGTTTACGACGCTGATTCGTTTTGATGCCGTGTATTACGGCCATTTCAAGTGTAATTTCAAGCGTATTGAAGACTTTCCCAATTTGTCCAATTATGTGCGCGAGATCTACCAATGGCCGGGGGTGGCTGAAACGATTGATATGGGCCATATAAAACGTCACTACTACTACAGCCACGATACGATTAACCCAACACGTATTGTACCTGCTGGGCCGCTGCTTGACTTTGAACGCCCCCATGATCGAGAGCGCCTGCCAGGGCGTGGGGTACGTTCTAAGCAGAGCGCTTAGGCAGCTTGTTCAGCACAGCCGGCCGCTGCAAACCAGAAGACCGCCGAAAAGGCGGTCTTCTGTTATTACGTTAGCTGATGATGGACGGTGTTAATCGTGATTTGATATGGCTTCACGTGTTGATTGCCAAGCGCTTTGTGCGCCATCGCGGGTAGTCTCCCACGCATCACGAGCATTTACTTTCGTTTGTTCCCACCAGTCATGGTTGTAGGTCGGAAATTCTTCAACTTCTTCGTGGGTTGCATCAAGAATAATGCGGTGCTCGGTATCCCCGTCGCTCTCAGTGTGGGTTTCAAGCGAGAAGTAGTCAGTGCCTACAACGATCTCACGACCACCAAGGCCTAATACGGCGCCACTCTCAATGACCAGCGCATTGATACGCATCTCTTCATCGAACAGAATATTATCGACTTCACCGATCTCATCGCCGGACCCGTTGTTGAAGTAGACGTCAGCGTCAAGGATATCTTTAGCGGAGTACATGCCTTGGGGCTCTTCTGACGCTTGCACTCCGAAGGCCAGGCTGCCTAACAGGGCGGTACCGATAGCGGTGGTTAACATTGTCTTACGCATAGCTTCTCTCCATGTGGCTAAAATACAGAATGGTCAACATTGGCTGCCCATTCATCGCTAGTCGCCAATAACTTGCAACGTTTGACTAAAACAGAAGTGAGTAGGCTTATGACGCTGACGGGTTATAGCGTGTTGGCCCAATCATCAGCACGTCTTTCGGCTTCTTCACGTGTCAGGCCATATTTTTGCTGAAGCTTGCCCACTAGCTGATCTTTCCTGCCACCAATCTGATCAAGCTCATCATCGGTGAAGTCGCCCCAGCTAGTGCGTGCTTTACCTTTCATTTCCGTCCACTTGCCTTCAATTTGATCCCAGTTCATACATCACTCCTTGAATTGCTGAACGTGTTGAGGCATCTAATTAAGTTAGACGATATTTGCACAAGTGCAAATGACGATGTTTGTTTTGGGTGAAGTAAAAAAGGTGTAGTAAAAAGGCTGGTCATTCATTATTTGAGGTGTTAGGATGCGCGCTCCTCGCATGTGTTGACCCCTCCATCACGACGATAAGCGATGTCTACGTAGTTTTTATATTTGATGCGTAGCAAGGCTTGCGGGAACATCTCGCTGATTGCAGATGTTCATTGCTGTGAAGATGGCGCGCCTCCAGCATTTCACCAAACGGGTGAAATCGGCGCAGAAGGTCGCCACAGCGGTTGGCCCTTTGAGAATATATAGGTTTGCCAACCGTATGCCAGGTGCGACCGGCGTCTCCGACTCCACTGATGACATTATCCGCTTATTGACGGAACCTGTTTTTCGATGCTGCTTTTTAGCGCAACATCGTTGTCAGAGTCAGAGACGCTTACGATGCTCTTTTGCCGGTACTGCCGGCCTACCAAGGTGTGATTAATGACCTCGACTTCTGTCGCCTCGCCGAGCTTCGGCGATCTGGCTCTATTGCCTGCCGTTCTGTCTGCTGTTGAAGCACAGGGCTATGTAACCCCTTCACCTATCCAGGCGCAAACTATTCCTGCGTTGCTGGAAGGTCGCGATATGCTGGGCCAAGCACAAACCGGTACCGGTAAAACCGCAGCATTTGCTTTACCGTTATTGTCACGACTGGATCTTCAGCGTCGTGCTCCTCAAGTATTAGTCATGGCCCCAACCCGCGAGCTTGCTCAGCAGGTTGCAGCCTCATTTAGTAAGTATGGTCAAAACCTGCAGGGCCTTGAAGTGGCCATCCTGTGTGGTGGCCAAGAGTACCGTGAACAGTTAGGCGCGCTGAAGCGTGGTGCCCAAGTTGTCGTTGGCACCCCCGGCCGTATTATTGATCACCTGGACCGTGGCAGCTTGAAGCTGGACGGCCTGTCAGCACTCGTATTAGACGAAGCTGATGAAATGCTGCGCATGGGCTTTATCGACGACGTAAAACGCGTGGTCGCCGATACCCCGAAAGATGCACAGCGTGTGTTCTTCTCGGCCACACTGCCGACTGAAATTGAGCGCATTGTTAACCGCTATCTGGTTGACCCGGTAAAAGTGGCGATTGAGTCGCGCACGACCACTGGCGAAAACATTGAGCAGCGCATTGTACGCGTTGACGGCGGTGCCAAGCTTGAAGCGCTGGCGCGTATTCTTGAAGTCGAGCCGGTCGATGCCGCTATTGTCTTCGTACGTACTCGTGCCGCTTGTACTACCCTGGTTGAGCAACTGACGGCTCGTGGCGTCAACGCCGCTGGCCTGTCCGGTGACTTGGACCAAAGCCTGCGCGAGCGTACGATTACTCGCCTGAAGCGTAGCAAGGTCGACGTACTGATTGCGACTGACGTTGCTGCCCGTGGTCTTGACGTGCCGCGCATTACGCACGTTATCAACTACGATCTTCCGCAAGATGCAGAAGCGTATACGCACCGTATCGGCCGTACTGGTCGTGCTGGTCGTAGCGGCATCGCGATTACCTTTGCTGGTTTCCGTGAAGGCCGTAAAGTAGGTTGGATGGAGCAGGCAACTGGTCAGAAAATGGCCGAAATGCCGCTGCCTGACGAAGCTGCTATTCGCGCTCACCGTGACGAAGTGTTCCACCACCGTGTGGTGGCAGCGCTTACCAAAGGCGCCGAAGAGCAGCAGGCACTGGTAGAGCGTCTGGTAGAAGAAGGTCACGACGCTATTCAACTGGCCTGCGCCTTTGCTGCCATGGCACGTGCTGATGAAGCGCCGATTGGCCGCTTGCAAGCGCCGCGTAAAGAGCGTGCCCCGCGTGAAGGTGGCAGCGCCAAGCCAGGTGCTCGCCGTGAGCGTGGCGAACGTGGCGAGCGTCCGCGCGCACCTAGCGAAGGCATGACTCGCTACCGTGTATCCGTTGGCCATAAAGATGGCGTTAAGCCAGGCCAACTGGTTGGTGCGTTGGCGAATGAAGGCGGCATTGAAGGTGCGCGTATCGGTCGTATCGATATCCGTAACGCCTTCTCAGTGGTTGAGCTGCCTAGCGGTTTGCCTTCCACTATTCTGACCAAGATGGCCCGTGCTCGTGTCGCCGGTCGTCCGTTGGAAATCAGCGAAGACCGTGCGCCTGAGCGTGCTCCGCGCCGTCGTCGTGATGATGGCGATGCGCCGATCCGTCGCCGCGAAGCGTAATCGCTTAAGCATGCGATAGCGGTATTAACCGCGCCTAAAATGCCCTCGTACCGGTTTCCGGTGCGGGGGCATTTTTTTGCTACGCTAAAAGATGACACGCCAAAAAAGCGACAGGGAGTCGACAGTGAAAGCAGCCTTGCATGAATGGAACCTGGCGCCTAAAGAGGCTATCGCGCTTCAGAAAGAGCTTGCTACACGGTTAGAGTCTGATGACCGTATTGCGCCGGTAACGCACATCGCCGGGATGGATATTGGCTTTGAAGACAACGGAGATACCACGCGGGCAGCCGTGGTGGTGCTCAAGTGGGACCCACAAACAGCACCTGACTTAACGCTTGTTGAGCGCGTTGTTCATCGTGAGCCGACGCGAATGCCGTATATTCCAGGGCTGCTCTCTTTTCGCGAAATACCGGCGGCACTGGGCGCCTTTGAACGGCTCAATATACTGCCCGAATTAATCATGGTGGATGGCCAAGGGATCGCCCACCCCAGAAGGCTCGGAATCGCCGCGCACTTGGGGTTGTGGCTGGACCTGCCTACCATCGGCGTTGCCAAATCACGCCTTTACGGCAAGCACGATGAGGTAGGCGAGGTACGTGGGGATTGGGTGCCACTGCGAGCCGGTGACGAGACGATTGGCGCCGTCCTGCGCTCGCGTGACAAGGTGAAGCCGGTATTTGTCTCGCCTGGCCACCGAATTAGTCTTGAAACATCGCTTGATTGGGTAATGCGTTGCCTGGGGCGTACCAAGTTGCCAGAGCCTACCCGCTTGGCCGACAGGTTGGCTTCAAGGCGCGACCAGCATGTCAAAAAGCCACAGAATTCGCTGTTTTAAGATGTCTGGCTCACGTGACCATGTGATGAGCGTTTTATAAAAGCGTGATAAAGCGCTTGAGTAAGCTTGTAGCCTCCTGTGTTTCAACCACCTGAGCGGCAATTGCCTCTGCGTCTTGTTGCTGTTCAAGCAGCACTTCGCGCTGATGCGCTATATAAGCGCGCATGACAGGTACAGTGAACTCAGGGTGAAACTGCACGCTCCACTGGCGCGGTCCGTAACGCAGTGCTTGGTGCGCATCGTGGGAATTACAGGCCAGCACCTGGGTATTGGAAGGCAACCCTAACACAGACTGCGCATGGGTCAGGTGGGCCATAAAATGCGCGGGTAGCTGGCTAAACAGGGGGTCTTGAAGGCCCGCATCCGTCAGCGTAACGCTATGCGTACCCAGCTCACGCCCCTTGGGGTGGAAGTCGCTGACACCTCCAAAAGCCGCTGCCATTAACTGATGGCCGTAGCAAACGCCTAACATGGGAATGTCCGCTTGAAGCGCCTCCTGTAGCCAGGGTTTTAAGCGTTCGCTCCAGGGCTCTTGGTGGCTCACCATGCTGTGCGAACCGGTAATCAGAATGCCTGCCAGCGCGTTTAGCGGTAGCGGCGCAGACTCCTTTCGGGCGTCCCATACGCGAAGTGTTAAATGCTCAGGCAGCGTATCGTTTAGCTGTTGCTCAAAGAGGGTTTCAAAGTCACCGTGCTGTTCGACAACGTCAGAAAATGCATCGCCGGTTTTGATAATGACGACAGAGGCCATATTGATTCCTGTGAAAAAAGGCAGCTTGGTGCGCACACTGTTGATGCGAGCATCAAGGGGATAAAGCATGTCATTATGCGACAGGGCGAATAGGATGTAACCGCCATTCAGTGAGTAACGCCAATAATGAGCGATCCTGCTCATTAAGCTTTAACAAGGAGATGACAATGCAACACGTGACGCGTGCCGGTGAACCGATGGATGTAGCCGGGGTAATACCTTCCGTTGATCAAGCCGCGCCAGAGATGGTATTAACCGATGGCAATCTTCAAGACGTAACGCTGGATACCTACGCAGGCAAGCGGAAAGTCCTCAATATAATTCCCAGCGTCGACACGCCGACCTGCGCCATGTCGACACGGCGTTTTAATGAGCTTGCTTCTAATTTGGACGATACCGTGGTGTTGGTGGTGTCAGCTGATTTGCCCTTTGCCGCTCAGCGATTTTGCGGTGCGGAAGGGTTGGACAATGTTAAAACGCTTTCCACCTTCCGCCATCCCGAGTTTTTAGAAGCCTGGGGTGTCGCGCTGCGTAATAACCCTATGGAGGGCTTATGTGCACGTGCCGTGGTGGTGCTGGATAGCGATAATCGCGTACTGCATAGCGAGCTGGTCAGCGAAATCAAAAATGAACCGAACTACGATGCGGCACTGGCCGTACTTACGGCGTAGCTGACTGCTGACAACGTTTAGCGGCCTCCAGCAGCGCACTAATCAGGCGCTGCTGGGGTCGGTTAAATATCAGCCATTCGGGATGCCATTGAACCCCAATTAAAAAATCATGTTCGCGCGATTCGATGCCTTGCACCAGGCCATCACGGTCACGCGCGACAATCTCTATCCCTTGGCCCGCTTGGTTAACGGCCTGATGATGAAGGCTATTTACCCGGCACCAGGTGACGCCGAGTAGTTGATACAGTTGGCTTGCCCCCACGATATCGACCGTCTTACGGGGAAGTACCGTGCGTCGACGTTTTAAGCCTTCGTGGGTGGTGTAAATATCGGGGTCCAGCGTGCCGCCTAAATGCACGTTGATTAATTGCGCACCTCGGCAAATACCCAAAACGGGTGTGTTTAAGGGAATGAATCGTTCAAGTAAGGTAAGTTCCAAGGCGTCGCGTGCTGGGTCAAGGCGTACATCCAACTGGAGTTCACCGCCGTAAAGGGTCGCCTGAATATCATCGCCACCGCCAATAATTAACCCATCCAGATACGCTGGTAACGGGCGGGAAGGGGATAGCCGCAAGGGTTTTCCGCCATGCCGCCATACGGCAAACCAGTCAAACCACCAGGCAAGGTGGCTTTTATAATCCGAGGTGGTAATTCCAATAAGCGGCCGTTGCATTCAGATAGGTTCTCTTGAGTCGTCAAAAATAGCCGTGCTGCTGACATGGAACGCTGTCTTAACGGCGCATCCACGTTGTCAGTTTGTCTTTTAAGCGCATCATGAACGGTCGATTTTGCTTGGCGATATATTCATCGCAGCGTGTTTGAAGAAGCTGAGTGTCCGCCGCGAGTTGTTCCACTTCAACCCAGCGGTTCCATTCCACTACTGCCCCCCAGCCTGGCTGAGAGAGCTGTGCATTGGGTAATCGGTAATGAAACGCGGGACGCGGTTTTATAAGTTTGGTATGCAGCAGCGCGTGAGGATGCTCTGGACACAAATATGCAAATAATGGCAGTAGGTCAAACTCACGATTGCGCGTGGCGTTATAGTGCAGGTAATCGTTAATAAACGATGCAAGGTCTGGCTGGTAGCGCCTATCCAGCACCTTTAACGCGTACTCCTTGGGGAAAGGGTTAGCATGGGGCAGCACTTCACGGGTGATATCCACTTTGATCTCATCGCGCAGCCAATGGGCCAGCAAGAGATAAGCACGCAGCACCGCCAGCAGGTAGTCAACGTCCAGACGCGCTACCTCCAAATTAAGGTGCAAACCAAAACCATACAGCAGACTAGCATCTGTGCCTTTTGCACCCTGGTCGCGTAATGCCTGAAAAATAGTATCCAGCTCTTTAAGTTCATTCCACGGCACCGGCGGACAAATAAGCTCGGTGGGCACCAGGCCTGTTACCATGTCGCCAATAAATTCGCGGGTCTTTTGGTGAAATTCCAGGCGGCGCTGATGCCGATGCCGCTCCCATTCGCTATCCTGGTTGGCCTGCTCTTCAAGCAATGCCTGATCGGGGTGGGCATACTGGGTGTCAAGCTCAATGCCAAATACACCCCAGCGGGTTCCCTCAACCAGTAGCCGGTGGGGGCTTACCACGTTAAGCTCACCTTTAAACAGATCGCGAACCACTAATGCAGTGTCGTGGGGTGGCAAACCGGCAAATTCGATCTCAATGCCCACACGGCGTGCCTTGCCGTCGCTATTTAACCGATTCGGGGGAGCTTGCAGCGTCATCTCGGCATCCTGTGAGGTGAACGTTTAGACTATCAGCCTATCATAGTCGCGCAGGTAGGCTGAGCGGATTCCGGGAGGCGAGAGGGAGTAGGCGCGGTGTCATTTTTGAATCCATTTTAGGAGCATGGTGTGCGACAGCACTGGATAATTAACACTGCCATTTACATTGCGTTAACGGTACTGGTCAGCGTAATGGCGACTCAGGTTCAGGCCCAGGTCGTCTCGCTTTCCGGTTTGAGTGGAAATGAGCCGAACCAGGAAGAAGAGGTCAGCAGTGATGAATTCCAACGCTCGCTGAATGATGTTATCGCCATGCTCGACAATGAAGAGCAGCGTACGGCGCTGCTTAACTCGCTGCGCGAGCTACAGGTAACAACGGATGCTACTCAAGAGGAAGGCATCGTACGCCAAGGGCTGCTGGGCGCACTTGCCGACACGCTAACGGATCTCGGCGAACAGGCCCAGGCAGGCAACTCACCGATTGATGAGTGGTCACGGCAACTGGTGCAAGGGGCCGCTGATCTGCGTGCCTTAAATGCTGGCACGGACCGCGGGCAGGCGATCCGTGAAGTTGTTGACGGCGCAGTGATGGGGATTATCTGGGTCACGCTGCTGGTACTGATGATTGCCTTTGGCCGCTTGGTTGCGACGCGCCGAGAGTGGCCCCTGGATTTGCCTCGTGATCCCAAGGCGTGGCTGCTGGCGGCGCATTTTCTACGCCGCATGCTGCCTTGGGCACTGGCCTTTGCGATTATTCTGGGCATTGCCCAACTGCTGCCCTACAGCCCAGGGCGCACGGTGGTGTTGGTTATTGCGTATGTCTGCCTGTTTGGACGTGCGTTATCGGTAGTGTTCGAGACCGTCATTGCCTTCTTTAGTCGAGGGCACCGCTTTACCGCTGTGCAGTTGTTGCAGCAGCAGGCACTGCGTGGGCTGTTTGTGATCGGGGCGTTGATCGCTTTGGGCGATGCGGTAAATTCAGCGCGCCTGGTGGATCTACTGGGGACCGAACTCTCAAGCCTTGTCTCGATGCTGTCCAATATGCTGGCCGCGCTGCTGGCTGCGCGCTTTATTATCAAGTTCAAGCAGCCAGTACGTCATCTCATTTGTAATCGGCCCTATAAGCAGCGCCGGGAGGCCAGCACGGCCGTTGAGATGGTGCGTACCTTGGGCGGCTTATGGCATATCCCGGCACTGCTACTGGTGGGCGGCTCGTTATTGGCGATTTTTATCACCGTGGGCGATGTCGGGACCGCGCTGGCACGTTCGATAATTTCTGCGAGCTTGCTGGTACTTACCTTGGTGATTACCGGGTTGATACGCCGTCAATCCGAGCGCTTGAGTAAGCGTCGTCGTCGGCGCTTTAGCCAGTACCGAAAACGCCTCGAGCGCTTTGGGTTTGTGTTGGCGCATATCTGTTCATGGATGGTATTTGCTGAACTCTCCATGCAAGTGTGGGGAGGATCGCTGTTTGGGCTAGGTCAAGAAGCGGTGGCCAGTACGCGTATCGGCCAAGCGCTGGTTAGCCTGGGGGCGACAATTTTGTTGGCATGGTTGGTGTGGATATTTGCCGACACGGCCATTCAGCGGGCACTGACTTCCTCGGGCCGCGCTCGTGGTCGGCGGGTTAACCAGGCGCGGGCGCAAACCATCACGCCGATGATCCGTAACGTAATCTTTGTCGCCATTTTGATTATCGCGTTTATTGTCGGGCTGGCTAACCTGGGGGTGAACGTGACACCGCTGCTGGCGGGTGCCGGTGTGATCGGCTTGGCGATAGGTTTTGGCGCACAGACGTTGGTTCAGGATTTGATTACCGGCATCTTTATTCTGATTGAAGATTCGTTGGCGGTAGATGACTTTGTGCGCATCAACAACCATATGGGGACGGTAGAAGGGCTGACTCTGCGTACCGTGCGGTTACGCGACCTGGATGGCGTGGTACATATTATTACCTTCAGTCGTATTGAATCGATCCACAATATGTCGCGTCAGTTTGGTATTGCGCTAATGCGGATACGCATTCCCTATGACATGAAAATTGATGATGCCATTACGCTAATGCAGGAAACCGCCCAGGAGCTGCGCAATGACCCGATGATGCGTCATTACATCTGGTCGCCGCTTGAAATGCAGGGGGTTCAGGGATTTGAAGAGGGCTGCCCTATCTTGCGCATGCGCTTTCGGACCGCTCCTGAAATGCAATGGGATGTTTCGCGGGCCTTTAATCTACTGCTTAAACAGAGGATGGAAGCGCAGTCCATCGATTTGGGTGTGCCGCGTCTAAGTGTCAGCATGGAAGCGCGCTCAGAAGACCGTATGGAGCTGACCGGAGGCACCGACCTATCGCTTGATAATGGGGAAGCCACAACGGGTGAGCACGAGGCCAATAAAAAGCCTGCACCGCCCAGGCCCGCCCCGCAGCCTACTCAAGCAGAGATAGAGCGTGATGAGGGGGGGACGTATCGCGGCTCACCTTAAGCCGCAATCGTCTGGCTCAAGGTGAGTCCCAGCGCAATCCCCAGGCCTGTACCGATGGTGAAAATCGCAATGAGTAGCCAAGCGCCGCGCAAGCCACGCCAACGGTTGTAGAGTTTTACGACGTGGCTGACGCGGTCGACCAATTTATCGTGACGGGAAACTATCTCGTCAGGCGGTACTGAAAAATCGTTGGCAACATCATCCTGCCAATGGGCGCCGTGGGTTAGCCCAAGCTGAGTACGCAGCTGCCCAATGTCGCTCAGCGTGGCGTGCAGCTTATCGTAGTCTGCACGCCGCTTGGCGACGGCGAATGCGGCTTCCGCATCCTGGCGCAAAGCGCTGTTGGGGCAGCGAGCAACGGCTTGCTGTAGCTCTTCATCGTTTGCTTGGGGTGGAACGTTAAGGCGTTGGTACAAATCCCGCATAGGTGCATTGTTCTTTTAGGGTTGGAGGTTAACACCAGAGAGTGTGCCTATTTTACCGATAGGTTTGCATCAAGTAATCATAGGCGCTTTTTATACGTTGAAAACGTGCTGAAGCAAGGGCAATTTGATGTTCACTTTGGGTATAGAAGCGATCCGGATGGTGTAGCTGTGCCATGCGCCGGTAGGCACGGCGCACTTCTGCTTGGGTAACGCCGGGTGATAACTCCAGTACCGCCAAAGCGCGGGTGGTGCGATCAGGTGGCGCCGGTGTGGACGAGCGCTGTTGATGGCTGTGCTGATAGCCGTTCTGATAGCCCTGGCGTGAACCCTGGTATGAGCCCTGCTGTGAGCCTTTTTGCGAACCGCTTTTCGAGTTTTGTTGCTGGCGTTTTGCGCGCTCACGCTCCTCTTTTTTGCGCCGAGCATGTTCCTGCTGCTGTCGAGCCTTTTCGTTGCGCGCTTGGTCTTTACGCGCTTTGTCGTCACGAGACTTGTCGCTGCGGGCTCTCTCACGCTCGGCCTTTTCCTGGGCTTTCGAATGCGCGCGTTGGGCCTCTTCTTCCTGGCGCCTTTTTTCCTGCTGTTCGGCTTTTTCCTGAGCCTCGCGGGCCTGGCGGGCAGCCTCTTCAGCCTTGCGTGCTTGCTGTGCGTAATAGTCAGCGTCATGGGTACGCCAATAGGCGTCGCGGCTGGGATCTTCCGGCAGAGCGAGCGCGCGTCCTGTAAGCTCTTTAAATAGCGTGCCAAGTGTTGTGGGCAGCACATTGAGCAAATCTGCCACGAACCGCAATATATAATGGTTCGACAGAGAAAGGTCGCCATTGTCGGTTGCCACTGTGATGGCTTGATGCATGACGCCAAGGCTATGCTCTGCAGAGCACTCCTTGCGAATGACTTCAGCGGCAAGCTGAATAGCCTTGAGGTCGCGCTGCCGCGCAATATGCATGACTGGCGCCAGTTCATGCCCATGACGAAAGTGCGCACACACCTGGGCCAAACGGCGTCGCCGTTGACCTTCTGAAACGTGTTGGCGGTGTACCAATATCCAGGCCAACAGCAGTAGCTTTGCCGTATCCACTTGGCTGCGGCTTTGCAGTAGCAGCAGCTCAAAGGGGGAGAAACGGGCAATGGGCATTCCCAGGCTCCAAAGGGTAAAAGTAAACCATCCCCGCACGAAGCGGACCACCATGACAATTGGTGTCATGGTATATCATCGCTCAAGGCAATGAAGTAGGAGATTGACCAGGTGATTAACGTCGAGCGCAAAAATAGCTACCAGCTACGCCTTACACGGCGGCTCAAGGAAGAGACATCGCATAGGCTTGACGTCTATCTTTTTGTACCTGGCGAGCTGGGTTTAAATGCTCACGTCATCTCGGAAGAGGCATTTTATCACTCATCCATTAGTGTCTCGCGGACGTACTATAGCGATGCCTACCACCTGCCGCTAGTGCATAGCCGGCTCGCCAGCCGTAATCAGTTGGGTAGCGAATCCTACCGATTAAGCTTAAGTCTTTATGCGTATCAGTATGTGACTGCCATGGAGCGGACGACTCAAAAAATGCTGGTCCGCGAACGCAAACTGCGTAGCGAACGGCAAAAAGAGTCCAGCGATGTGCAGACGCTAAGAGAAGAGCTGTGTGAGCAACTGAATGAAATGCAGAAGCTCAGCGAAAGCATTTTAAGGAAGATGCGCCGCAATCAACCCACGGATGAGCGCTTATACAAATATTTCGCCAATATTGATAACTATCTCTCCTGGTTTACTGAGCAGCAGCTGCTTTCACTAGTGGCCTATATGCCAAGAGGTGGCGAGTTTAGTGATATCAAGCGCCAGTTTATCAATGTGTGCGAGCGTGAAAGTGAGTATCGACGCGAACAGAAGTACAACTCAGAGCGTGTGATGGAAGACCCAACACGCATGTCGAATAAAATGCGCTTGCTACGCCGCTTGATTGAATATCCGATTACCTTGAAGCAGGAGGCGCTGGAGTTAGGCGGCGGTGAGCAAAAAGCCGTAAAAGCGTTGGCAACCGCACTGGTAATGGCCTGTGTCACGCTGGGAGTATTGCGCGTACGCGAAGTCGTTGGCGATATTACGGCGCTGTTTGTGCTTGCCATGGCGCTGCTGTATGCCTTGCGTGAAGTGTTTAAGGACGACCTGCGCAATACGCTTTGGCGCCTGTTGCGTCGGGGGCGGCCAAAATGGCGTCGCCAATACGTTGACCCCACGCGTAATGCGCTGGTGGGGCGTCAGCTTGAATGGTTTGATTACAAGCGCTACACCGCCCTGAACGAAGACATCAAACAGATGCGAAGACGGACCGTGGCTGAGCGGGAAGAGGATGTGCTGCATTACCGTTCCAGTTCCCGTATGTCGCCCACGCGGTTTTTGAGTGGTTACGAGCATACGCGAGAGACACTGTATATTGATCTCTTGATGCTGACCCGCTTAATGAGCAAAGAGAAGCATCATATCTTTCGGTTAAAAGATGGTCAGGCCGTACGTGAAAGCGTTGAACGGCGCCATTTGTTCAACCTGGTGGTGCGTGAAACCGGCAGTGAAGATGCCCCCTACCTGGCGCGCTGGAAGGTGGTGGTTAGTCGTTCAGGCATCGTCGATGTCGAAAAAGTTGCTGAAAGTGGCGCCTCAGAAGGCACATCCAGTGAGCTCAGCCCTTGAAGCCATTTCTTAAACTCAGTTCTTAATTCAGTCCTTACATGCAGCCTCTGTGCATGCGAGTGCCAGCCAGCTGCAAGCGATTCACTCAGAGGCGCCCGAAAAGACGCCTCTGAGCGGATATAGTCAGCGTTAAGCACTGTGTAACGGCTGATTAATTGAACGAAGTAAGGGCCTTTTCCAGGTTGTCCACGCTGCGTTTAGTGTGATGCAGTTTATCCAGCCCAAACAGGCCGATACGAAAGGTCTGGAAGTTATCACCTTCATCGCACATTAAGGGCACACCGCCCGCCACTTGAACGCCTGCTTGGGCAAACTTGCCGACAAGCCCGGCATCGTTGGTGTAGCTGACCACGACACCCGGTGCTTCGAAGCCTTCAGCGGCAACGCTGATAAACCCGTGGCGTGCGAGCATGTCCCGAACGCCCTGACCAATGGCCTGCTGCTCTTGCTTCACCTTGGCAAAGCCGTATTCACGAGTCTCCTGCATGATATCGCGCAGCTGGCGCAAGGCATCCGTTGGCATGGTGGCGTGGTAGGCATGCCCACCGTTTTCGTAGGCCTGCATGATCGCGTGCCATTTGGCTAAATCGCAGGCAAAGCTATTGCTTTGCGTTTCGCTTAAGCGCTGTGTGGCGCGCTCAGAAAGCATGACCATGGCGCAGCAGGGTGAACCGCTCCAGCCCTTTTGCGGTGCGCTTACCACTACATCAATACCCAAATCCTGCATATCCACCCACAGGGTGCCTGCGGCAATGGCGTCCAGCACAAACAGGCCACCCACCTCACGCGTCGCTTGCGCCACGGTACGAATGTAGTCATCAGGCAGCAGTAGACCCGCAGAGGTTTCTACCTGGGGGGCAAACACCACAGCGGGTTTTTCCTGGCGGATACGCTCGGCGGCTTCTTCCGCAGGTACAGGCATAAACGGCGACTGCGGGTCATCAGACGTCACGCGGCGTGCTTTGAGCACTGTGTGTTGGTCGGTTAAACGGCCCATCTCGATAATCTGCGTCCAGCGGTAGCTGAACCAGCCGTTACGAATCACCAGGGTTTTCTGATCCAGGGCGAACTGACGTGCGACCGCTTCCATGCCAAACGTCCCGCTACCGGGAACAATGGCCGTTGCATGGGCGTTATAGACCTCTTTCAGCGTGGTCGAAATATCGCGCATGACGCCTTGAAACTGCTGCGACATGTGATTGAGCGAACGGTCGGTATACACCACCGAGTATTCAAGCAGTCCGGTGGGATCAACGTTGGGCAGTAGGGCCGCCATGGCGTTCTCCTTAATGAGTAAGCGTGCGAGATAAAGTGCCTTACAGGGTTTGGGGAATTAGAGCCCGAGGAAATAGAGTACGAGGAATTGTTAGGCGAGGCCAGTGCTGGCAGTGTGGTTCGCAAGGCAATAAAAAACCGCCGTCATGAAGACGGCGGCAGAGTGACAACCAGCCTGATGCGGCTAACCGCAGTAATGAATGCGGCCTAGCGTTGAGGCAGTTGCTCGGGGCCAAAGGCGTCCGGCAGTAATGTTTCCATGGTGTAGGTTTTGAGCACCTCTCCCTGGCGGGAGATAACCATGATTTGCGTATCGGGGGTAGCGAACTCACGAATACGCTGACGGCAATCCCCACAGGGCGTGCACAGGTGCTCGCCTGGCCCCATTACATACACCTTGGCAAGCTCGCGCTGGCCAGCGGTTACCATCGCACTAATGGCCGATGCTTCTGCACAAAGCCCCTTGTAGTGAGCAACTTCGACGTTAGCGCCTACAAACTGCTGGCCGTCCGGGCACTCCATGACGGCCGCGACCGGGTGGTCGGAGTAAGGGACGTAGGCATTGTTCAGTGCATCAAGCAGCGTGTTGACCAGCGCAGAGTCTGCTTGGCTCATAGATGATTCCTCGGTTTAACCCACTTAGGCGTTGGCGGCGTCGTCACGCAGGACGGTATCCAGCGCGATGACCATCATATCGTTGAAGGTGGTTTGACGATCGGCGCTGGAGAGCGCTTCACCTTTCAAAATATGATCCGATACGGTGCAGATGGTCAGTGCGCGGGCACCGAACTCGGCGGCAACGCCGTAAAGGCCAGCCGCTTCCATCTCAACGCCTACAATGCCGTAGCGCTTCATCAGCTCGGCCATATCGGTCTGCGGGTTGTAAAACAGATCGGCGGAGAAAATGTTGCCCACTTTCACCGGCACGTTTTGCGCTTTGGCGGCGGCTACGGCGTGGCTTGTCAGCTCAAAATCCGCAATCGCGGCAAAGTCGTGGTCGTTAAAGCGCATGCGGTTCACCTTGGAATCCGTGCACGCACCCATGCCGATCACCACATCACGAACGTTAACGTCGTCGCGTACTGCGCCGCAGGAGCCTACGCGAATAATCGACGTCACGCCGTAATCGGTAATCAGCTCTTTGGCATAGATGGACACTGACGGAATACCCATGCCGTGGCCCATCACGGAAATTTTGCGGCCTTTATAGGTGCCGGTATAGCCCAGCATGCCACGCACGTCGTTCACCTGACGCACGTCATCAAGGTAAGTTTCGGCAATGTACTTGGCGCGCAGCGGGTCGCCGGGCATCAACACCGTATCCGCGAAATCACCCTGTTCAGCATTAATATGCGGAGTAGCCATGTGGTTTCCTTATGTCTTGTTAAATAGCGCCATCAGGCAGCATAAGAGAGAAAGCTTTTGCCATCGTCCATTGCGGGAAGGGCGAAGTAATCCGCCAGTGTCTGGCCAATATCGGCAAACGTATCGCGTGCGCCCATCGGCCCTGGCGCAAACCCCGCGCCGCTGACCATCACAGGAATGTATTCGCGCGTGTGCTCAGTACCTTCCCAGCTTGGGTCGCAGCCGTGATCGGCGGTAAGAATCAGCAGATCGTCACTGTTCAACGCAGCCAGCAGCTCCGGCAGGCGAGCATCAAAGTGCTCAAGGGCGGCCGCGTAGCCCGGCACGTCACGACGATGACCGTAGACCGAGTCGAAATCGACAAAGTTGGTCATGATCATGGTCGGGCGGTCGCTGGTTTCAGCAGCGGTGCGCGCCACTTCACCCAACGTCGCGTCCATCAGTGCATCGTGGCCGCTGGCTTTGACCTTGTGGGTAATGCCGCAGTGGGCGTAGATATCGGCAATCTTGCCAATCGATACCATTTCACCACCGGCATCGGCGAGCTTTTGCAGTACCGTGGGCGAAGGCGGCTCTATGCTGTAATCGCGACGGTTACCGGTACGCGCAAAGCTTGCGCTGTCTTCACCTATAAACGGGCGGGCAATTACCCGGCCGATATTGTAAGGCTCCAGCAGCTCACGCACGGTTTCGCACAGCGCGTAAAGGCGATCCAGGCCAAAGTGCTCCTCGTGGGCGGCAATCTGGAAGACCGAATCCGCTGAGGTATACACAATCGGTTTGCCGGTTTGCACATGCTCATCACCCAGCCGGGCGATGATCTCGGTGCCTGAAGCATGGCAGTTGCCGATCACGCCGGGCAGGTCGGCTGCCTGAACAATCTTGTCCAGTAGCTCTTGTGGAAAGCTTTCGGTCTTATCGCTGAAATAACCCCAGTCAAAACGTACCGGCACGCCAGCGATTTCCCAGTGGCCGGACGGGGTGTCCTTGCCGCTGGAAATTTCCTGGGCGTGGGCGTAGGCGCCTTCAAGCACCTCGGGGAGGGCAACGCCTTCGGCAACCGTGCCGGTGCTATCCCGGTGGGCGTGAAACAGGCCAAGCTTGGCCATGTTAGGCAGCTTCAAGGGGCCTGAGCGCTCAGCCGTATCGGCTTCGCCACGCGCGCAGGCGGCAGCGATGTGGCCCAAGGTGTCCGAGCCTTCATCGCCAAAGGCGGCAGCATCGGCAGCGCTGCCAATGCCGAAGGAGTCTAGTACCAGCACAATTGCACGTTTCATGGCGTTTTCCTCGTCAGGCGGTGCTCATTAAAGCGCTTCACCGCGATAGGTTTCTTGAAGCAGTGAATCAATCGTCGCTTCGCCCGTGCCAATGGTGATGGCAGCACGCAGCTGGGCAGCGGCGCGGTCAGCTGCTTCATCGCTACGCGCGTGAACGAAGGCTAGCGGCTGCTGGCTATCCACTTGGGTGCCCAGCTCGGCAATCGCACTAAAGCCCACGCTATGATCAATACTGGCGTCGTTACGCAGGCGGCCACCGCCCAGCTCGACCACGCTCATGCCCACTGCGCGAGTATCGATGCGCAGCACATTGCCCGACTGCTCGGCATATACGGGTTTGACCACGTTGGCTTTGGCAAGGTAGCTGTCAGAGCGCTCCATAAAGTCACCCGGACCGCCCAGCTCACGTACCATGCGCGCGAATACTTCGGCTGCGGCACCTGAGGTCAGGGCTTTTTCAAGCTGGCTCAGGGCATCTTCACGGCTCTTGGCCAGTTTGCCCGCCATGAGCATTTCAACCGCCAGCTCACGCGTGACTTGCATTACGCGGCTGTTGGGACGCTCGCCGCGCAGCAGCTCTAGTGTCTCAACGATTTCAACCGCGTTGCCCGCGCACGGTGCCAGCGGCTGGCTCATGTCGGTCAATAGGGCTGTCGTCGGCGTACCGGCCTGGGTGGCGACCGAGGCGATGCTTTTGGCAAGCTCGTGGGATTTTTCGGTGGTGGGCATAAACGCGCCACTGCCGACTTTGACATCCATAACCAGTGCATCGAGGCCGGAAGCAAGCTTCTTACCCAGAATGGACGCGGTAATCAGCGGAATGGACTCAACCGTGGCGGTAACGTCACGCACGCCGTAAATGCGCTTATCCGCCGGTGCCAGGTTGCCGGTCTGGCCGATGATCGCCACACCAGTGGACTTCACCACATCACTGAAGCGCTCAGGAGCTGGGTAGGGGTCGTAGCCGGGGATCGACTCAAGCTTATCCAGCGTACCGCCGGTGTGGCCAAGGCCACGGCCTGAAATCATCGGTACAAAGGCGCCACACGCCGCGACCCACGGGCCGAGTACCAGAGACACCAGATCACCCACGCCGCCGGTGGAGTGCTTATCGACCACCGGGCCTGGCAGGTTTAAGGAGTCCCACTGCATGACGTGGCCGGAGTCACGCGTGGCGGTGGTTAGGGCTACGACTTCCTCACGGCTCATGCCGTTAAGAAATACCGCCATGGTGAAGGCGCCAATCTGAGCATCGCTGATACGGTCATCGGCAATGCCCTGGACAAACGTTTTGATGTCCGCTGCTGCCAGCGGGTTGCCATCGCGTTTTTCGCGAATTAATTCCTGTGGGAGCATATTAGTAGCCTTCCTGTGGTGCTGCGCTTTCTACGCCGCCCAGTGTGTTTAATAAATTGGCTAAAAGACTCGATGCACCAAAGCGAAAATGTGCCGGTGTTATCCATGCACTGCCCATGATGTTGCTTGCCAGTGCCAGGTACTCAGCGGCTTCTTCTGTGGTGCGCACGCCGCCTGCGGCTTTAAAGCCAACGTCTTTGCCGCTTGCTTTAATCGCGTTCAGCATAATTTCGGCGGCTTCCAGCGTGGCGTTGGTGGCCACTTTGCCGGTAGAGGTTTTAATAAAGTCGGCGCCGCCTTCAATAGCAAGCTCGCTAGCACGTTTGATAAGCGCTGGGTCTTTGAGTTCGCCTGACTCGATAATGACTTTTAACAGGGCCTGGTCTGCGCAGGCGGCTTTACACATTTCAACCAGCTCAAGGCCGGTTTCTTCGTCACCTGCCATCAGCGTGCGGTAGGGGAACACCACATCGACTTCGTGGGCGCCAGAGGCAACGGCATCGCGGGTTTCACGGGCAGCCGCCATAATGTCATCGCCGCCATTCGGGAAGTTGGTGACGGTCGCGATTTTTACCAGCTCGTTGAGTTTGTGGGCAGTTAGCGCACGCTGAGCGGTAACAATAAACTGCGGATAGACGCAAACGGCGGCCGGGTTGCCGTAAGGCGTTTTAAGCTGCTGGCAAAGCGCTTCAATCGTGCTGTCGGTGTCGCTGTCATTCAGGCTGGTCAAATCCATTAAGCTCAGCGCTTGGCGGGCGGCCTGGATGGCGTGGGGAGAGGCTGTCGCGGTCATTGGATTCTCACAAAATTGATAAAAGACAAAACGGGCACTGCGAGATCAAACAGCAGCGCCCGTTGCATGGTGTCGTACTCGCTGCGTTATGTCGTAATACTGCTCAGCGAGATGAAGAAGCCAGCAATAGTGGCTGACATTAAATTGGACAGTGTACCGGCCAGAACGGCTTTGCCCCCAAAGCGGGCAATTTCAGCGCGACGGCTCGGTGCAATACTGCCTAAACCGCCCAACAAAATAGCGATTGAGGACAGGTTGGCAAAGCCGCACAGGGCGAAAGACAAGAAGGCCGTGGTATGAGGCGTCATTAATTGACCCGTCGCGGCAACCACCTGCTCCCCATCAATGTAGGGGGCCAGGTTAATAAAGGCGACGAACTCATTAACCACTAGCTTCTGGCCAATAAAGGAGCCCGCAACGGTGGCTTCAGCCCATGGCACGCCCAGCATGAAAGCCAGCGGGGCAAACAGCCAGCCCAGGATCATTTCAAGGCTCAGCGACTCAAATCCAAACCAGCCGCCAACGCCTCCTAAAATGCCGTTGATCAGTGCGATCAAGGCAATAAAGGCCAGCAGCATGGCGCCAACATTGGCCGCCAGCATTAGGCCAGAGGTAGCGCCTGAGGCAGCAGCATCCAGCACGTTGGCGGGTTTGTTTTCCTGCTCTTGGAGCTCTTCCTCGACTTTAGAGATGCTGTCGCTGTCAGTCGCGTCCTGGGTTTCCGGCATGATCAGCTTGGCGAACAGCAGCCCCCCCGGGGCTGCCATAAACGACGCCGCGACCAGATACTCCATGGGAATGCCCAGCTGCGCGTAACCGGCAAGTACCGAACCCGCTACCGAGGCAAGGCCGCCGCACATAACGGCAAACAGCTGCGAGGGCGTCATGCGAGCAATAAACGGGCGTACCACCAGCGGCGCTTCGGTTTGGCCTACGAAGATATTGGCGGTCGCAGAAAGCGACTCCGTACGCGACGTGCCGAGCGCCTTTTGCAGCCCGCCACCCAGAATACGAATCACCCACTGCATGATGCCCATGTAGTAAAGCACGGCGATCAGCGAGGAGAAGAAGATAATGACCGGCAGGACCTTGATCGCGAAGATAAAGCCAACGTTATCCACATCAGCCAGACCACCAAACAGAAAGCCAATACCATCGTTGGCGTAAACCAGTACCTGGCTCACTCCCATGGAAATGGTTTGCAAAATGGTTTGTCCAAACGGCACATAGAGGACAAACGCCCCGATGGCTGCCTGGATGCCAAAAGCGCCCAGCACGGTACGCAAGCGAATTGACTTGCGGTCGTAAGAAAAAATCAGAGCGATAGCCACCAGAGTGACCATGCCAACCAAGCTCATAAGGAGGGTCATATGGGAATCCTTTGAGTCCGCTAAGGGAGCTCGTTTAAAGTAAGTTGAGCCTGCTTAAAGTATGTTGAGCTTGATAGAGTAAATCATCGCGTTTTGATAAGCATTCGGCGTGCCGAGCTTATTCTCCGAGTAGCGATACTGAACGCCCGTTGTGATCAAATCGTTGGGGTGCCACCAAAGGCTCAGCGCACCGTTGGTGCCTACGCTTCCGGCTTTGCCACCTACATAGTTCTGTTCCAGGTAGTCACTGTCGCGGCCAAACGTTTGCTCGTGCCAGTTGGTGACGCTGAAGTTTTGATTAAGGGCGGCGAAGTCATAGCCCGCGACCCAGCCAGCCATGTAGCCGTTCATGCCAGTATAGCTTTCGCTCTGAACGCGTGCTGCGCCAATAAAGGGTTTAAACCATAAACCGTTGGCGAACGTTGTGCGGTAGCCCAGGCCCAGGATTTGGTCTTGTTCGCGGCTGTTATAGCCGTAGTCACGGAAGTCGTACACGTGGGCGTAGAGCGACAGCGGGGTATCCCCCAGATAAATGTGTGACGTTACCTTGCCTGCCGTGCGGAAGTTATCTTTACCGCCGCTCGATTCATCGAACTGATCGTTGGTCGGGTTTTCGAAATCAAAGAAACCGTAGAACTCGCCCCAGCTAAAGCCCGCGCCGCCTTCGATCTCTACGTAGGTAAAGTCACTTTTTGCCGCGTTGGAGGCCGTGCGGCGCTCGGTACCGTTAGACCAGTCGAGGTAGTTAACCGAGACATTGGCAAAGGACCAAAGAGGTGTCGTCGGCTGGGGTGGCGCATCGGCAGCTATTGCCGGTGTTGCCAGTGCCAAGCCAGCGGCTAAAACGCCAACGCTGGTAGTGAATGAAAACGTACGCATTGAGATCGGAGCAGTCATGTAAGCCTCAAGAGGGGTTGCCATAGTTTGGCCGTCGTTAGAATTATGTGGGCTGGCGAAAATGTTATAATTATAACATTGCATGTTATTTTTTTAACGCCCATTTGCAATAAACTCACACCAACGCTTCTTGGATGACGCGACCGGGGCGTCGCAGGAGGGCTTGCATGTTCCAGACGTTAAGCTTGCGGCTTTAACGTCTCGGCCATAGGCTAAGCACGCCGTTGGGTAACAATGGTCATGGCACCCGCCATACACGACACATTATAAAGCGGATAATAACGGTAATGAGGAGATACTTGGTATGAGCGACCGTAGCGCCCAGCGGTTGGCATTGCTTCAGGAAACGCTTGCTGGTGGTGGTACGTTGCATTTACGTGACGCCGCTAGTTTATGCGGTGTTTCAGAAATGACCATACGCCGCGACCTTTCAACGCAGCCTTCTGCGTTAACGCTGCTGGGCGGAAGGTTGGTAATGGCAAGTTACCCAAGTAACACTCCTGCGTACGATTTGGCGGAGCAGCAAGCCAACGACTATCCGTTAAAGCACTTGCTCTGCAAGCGGGCCGCAAGCTTTATTGAAGAGGGCGATACGCTGTTTATTGATTGCGGCTCAACGCTGGTGCCTCTTTTGGGGCAGCTGGGAAATTTTCATGAGCTAACGGTGGTGACCTATGCGTTAAATGTCGCCACGGCGGTATCGACGCTACCCAATGTGCGTTTGGTGCTATTGGGCGGGCTATTTTATGTGTCATCACAATCATTTGGCAGCGATGACATGCGCGCCGCCATTGAGCGTATCGGTATCAATAAGGCATTTATTTCCGCTGCTGGGGTTGATTGCACGCGGGGCGTTAGTTGTTTTCACTTTCATGAAGTAGCCCCCAAGCAGGCGGCTATTGCCTGTGCTTCGCAGCGCTTATTAGTGATCGACGCGAGTAAAATCGGCATGATTCGCCCCGCCTATTTCGCGTCATTGAACGATTTTGACATTGTTGTGACTAATGAGGGCAGCGCGCCCGCGTTATTTACCCATTTTACGGGGCGTGTGCTTACCCACCTTTCTGTTTCATCTACTTATGAACAACCGCGTTAAGAGGGTGCGGCTAGGTGCGTCAAATCGTCGCTTTGATTCGTTGCCTGGATCAAAGGAAGATACGCCGGTTAGAGCGGGCCTCCTTCATGTTAGGATGTCGGTTCAATCCGCTACCTGCTTCTAATCCCGGTAGCGCATGTTTTTCCCGGAGCACAGGCAGTACCTTTGGCAGAGTGTTTTGGGAAGAGTATGGGGTGTTAGTTAGCTGACATATGGCATATCGTTTGGCTTGCTGTTTGACGGCTAGTTTTGTAACGCAACTCTGACGAGATCGCACCATGCAACAACCTTCCTACTGGCGCAGGTCAGGCACTCTGGTGCTCATTGCGCTGTGCTTGCTGCTTGCAGGCTGTAGCTCGGCCTTGATGGACCCAAAAGGTGTCGTTGGTGAAACCCAGCGTTCACTGATCCTGAGTTCATTTGGCTTGATGCTGATCGTGGTCATCCCCGTTATTGTTATGACGATAGTGTTTGGCTGGTACTATCGCCGTAGCAATACGATGGCTGAATACCTTCCTGACTGGGCGCACTCTAACTGGATCGAGGGCATTGTTTGGCTAGTTCCTGTCGTAATCGTCGCTATTTTGGGCGTAATTACCTGGAAAAGTTCACACGACCTTGACCCCCATCGCGCACTTGAAAGTGATACACCTGAGCTTGAAATCCAAGTCGTGGCACTTGATTGGAAATGGCTGTTCATTTATCCCGAGCAAGGTATTGCAACGGTAAATGAAGTGGCATTCCCGGTTGATACGCCCGTCCGCTTCCGAGTGAGCTCCGGTTCGGTGATGAACTCTTTCTTCATTCCTCGACTAGGCAGCCAGATTTATGCCATGGCAGGAATGGATAATGACGTTTATCTCGAAGCTAATGAGATCGGTACCTATAGCGGTCGTTCGACCAACTATAGCGGTGCAGGTTTCTCTGGAATGATCTTCGATGCTCACGCGACATCAGATGAAGACTTTGATGCGTGGGTAGAAGAGGTTCGGCAGTCACCACAAACGCTGACCTACCCAGAAGGCTACTCACAATTGGCTGAGCGCTCTTCGTTCAACCCCGTTGAGTACTTCGCAAGTGTTACACCTGAGTTCTATGAGCGTCTGGTCTCCAGCTTCCGTACTGGCAGCAACCCTGAAACCGACACTCAAGATGCGCCTCGCGCACCAGCTATCGATAGCAATGAAGCCTATCAAACGACCGACAACCAAGCGAGTGGCGAGGCTGAAGAAGGCCAACCTGTGAGCAATGAGGCGGGAGAGTAACCGTGTTCGGTAAATTAACCCTAGAAGCAATTCCCCTTCACGAACCCATTCTGGTTCTTGCGGGTCTCGTGGGGATTCTAGGCGGCGCGGCGTTGTTAGGCGCGCTGACCTATTTCCGTAAGTGGGGCTGGCTATGGAACGAGTGGTTCACCTCCGTTGACCATAAAAAGCTCGGTATCATGTATTTCATCGTGGCGCTTATCATGCTGCTGCGCGGTTTTGCTGATGCCCTGATGATGCGTGTGCAGCAGGCGGTAGCCGCAGGTGGTTCGATGGGCATTTTGCCGCCTGACCACTACGACCAGATCTTTACCGCCCACGGCGTTATCATGATCTTCTTCGTGGCCATGCCTATGGTTATCGGCCTGATGAACCTGGTTATTCCGTTACAGATCGGTGCGCGCGATGTTGCGTTCCCGTTCCTGAACAACCTGAGTTTCTGGCTGTTCGCGGTTTCGGCTATGCTGGTCAACATTTCTCTGTTCGTGGGTGAGTTCGCTACCACTGGTTGGTTGGCTTACGCGCCGTTATCGGGGATAGAGTACAGTCCCGGGGTCGGGGTCGATTACTGGATATGGGCGTTGCAGATATCCGGGATAGGTACCACGTTAACGGGTATTAACTTCTTCGTTACTATCCTGAAAATGCGTACCAAGGGCATGACCCTGTTCCGCATGCCGATCTTTACCTGGACGTCGCTGTGCGCCAACGTACTGATCATTGCCTCCTTCCCGATTTTGACCGCTACTATTGCCATGCTGACGCTGGATCGTTACCTGGGGATGAATTTCTTCACGAACGATATGGGCGGCAACATGATGATGTACGTCAACCTTATCTGGGCGTGGGGCCACCCTGAGGTTTACATTCTGATTCTGCCGGCCTTCGGTGTGTTTTCAGAAGTTATTGCGACCTTTGCACGCAAGCGTCTGTTCGGTTACCACACCATGGTATGGGCAACGATCGCGATCACGATCCTGTCATTCATCGTTTGGTTGCACCACTTCTTTACCATGGGCGCAGGCGCCAACGTCAATGCCTTCTTCGGCATCATGACAATGATCATCGCCGTACCGACTGGGGTGAAAGTCTTTAACTGGCTGTTCACTATCTTCCGTGGACGCCTGGAAATGACCTCGCCGACACTCTGGACGCTGGGTTTTATTATCACCTTCGTCCTCGGTGGTATGACAGGCGTTATGCTGGCGCTGCCGGCGGCAAACTTCGTGCTACACAACAGTCTGTTCGTTATTGCCCACTTCCATAACGTTATCGTTGGTGGTGTGGTCTTCGGCATGATGGCGGGTCTGACCTACTGGTTCCCGAAAGCCTTTGGCTTCACGCTTGACGAGAAGTGGGGCAAGCGCTCTTTCTGGTTCTGGGTATCAGGTTTCTACGTGGCATTCATGCCGCTATACGTACTGAGCTTCTACGGTGCCGTACGCCGCATGAACTCTTACCCGAACACTGAATGGCAGCCCTGGTTTATCGTTGCCTTGGTCGGTGCACTGCTGATTGCTGCGGGTATCGCTTGTACGCTCATCCAGTTCTACGTAAGCGTGCGTAACCGCGATAAGTATGCGGATGTGACCGGCGACCCATGGGATGGCCGTACGCTGGAGTGGGCAACCTCTTCACCGCCTCCGTTCTACAACTTTGCACGCCTGCCCGTCGTTGGTGATATCGACAGCTTCTGGTCACAAAAGCAGCGTGGCAACGAGCAACTGGACAATGCTCCTTACACGGATATCCATATGCCGAGGAACACGGTGGCCGGACCTGTCATCAGTGTCTTTGCGATGATCTTTGGTTTCGCCATGGTATGGCACATCTGGTGGCTGGCTGGGTTCAGTGCAATCGGCATGCTGGTGAGCTTCCTGATGCGGGTATCTAACGACGATATCGATTACTACGTGCCTGCTGCAGAGGTCGAGCGAATCGAACGTGCTCATCAACAACGTGTGGAGGCCCAGGCGTAATGGCTACTGAATCCCTACATCACGATGCCCATGCTGAAGAGCATGAGCACCACGATGCCGGTCCTACCAAGGTATTTGGTTTCTGGGTCTACCTAATGAGCGACTTAGTGATCTTCGGAACACTATTCGCCACCTACGCCGTGCTCATGAGGGGCACGGCAGGTGGGCCGACCGGCGCGGATATTTTTGAACTACCCTTGATTCTCTTCGGCACCTTTGCACTGCTGATCAGTAGTTTCACCTTCGGCATGGGCGTTCTGGCAATGAATGCCAATCGCGTCGGCCAGGTGAAAATGTGGCTGGGTATTACGTTCGTGCTGGGCCTGATGTTCCTGGGCATGGAAATCTATGAATTCCATCACTTTATCAATGAAGGGTGGGGCCCGGATCGCAGCGCCTTCCTGTCAGCGTTCTTTACACTGGTAGGTACCCACGGTCTGCACGTAATGTTCGGTATGATCTGGATTCTGGTCATGCTGGTTCAGTTGTCGACTAAAGGTCTGAATGATAAAACGCGTCCGCGTATCCTGTGCTTGAGCTTGTTCTGGCACTTCCTGGATATCGTCTGGATCTGTGTCTTCTCCTTCGTCTACTTGATGGGAGTGCTGGTATGAGTTCTTCTAGCCAACCGTCCGGTCACGGCACCGTAAAGTCCTATGTAACGGGTCTTGTGTTGTCGTTAGTCCTGACTGTCATTCCATTTGGCGCGGTTATGCTGGGTTCGTTCAGCTTACCCGTGAACGTGGGAATCATCACTGTGACGGCCGTTTTGCAGGTGCTAGTTCAGCTTGTGATGTTCATGCACTTGGACTTCAAGACTGAAGATGGCTGGAACATGCTTTCCTTCGTCTTTACGGTGCTGATTCTCGGCCTAGTGGTAGGAGGTTCGCTGTGGATCATGCAGCATCTACATCTCAACATGATGATCGGCTAACCAGAATGCCCAACCGGTGGCACGATCTGCTTGAGCTAACCAAACCAGGAATCATTGGCGGCAATCTCATTGCCGCCCTTGGTGGCTACTTTCTAGCCGCGCATGGTGAATTCGATCTGGTGACGTTTGCTTCGGTCATGTTGGGGATCGCATTAGTGATCGCCTCAGGCTGTGCCTGTAACAACGTGATTGATAGGGACATTGATGCTCTGATGGCGCGCACGCGCCATCGTCCTCTGGTGAGAGGAAGCGTCTCTATCACGCAAGCATTGGGCTTGTCGGCGTTTCTGGGTATCAGTGGTGTGGTCTGCTTGGCATTGGGCACCAATGGGTTGACGGTGGCCTTGGCTGTTATCGGATGGGGCGTGTATGTGGGGCTGTATAGTCTCTATATGAAGCGCAACTCCGAATACGGCACGGTAGTAGGCAGCTTGTCAGGCGCTATGCCGCCCGTGATCGGGTACTGCGCAGTGACGGGTACCTTTGACAGTGGAGCGATGGTTCTGCTGTTAATCTTCTGCCTCTGGCAGATGCCTCACTCCTATGCCATTGCGATTTTCCGCTATGCCGATTACCAACGCGCTTCGATTCCCGTTCTGCCTGTTGTTCACGGGATCAAGCGCGCAAAGCATCACATCCTTGGCTACATTGTGGCGTTTATTCCCGCCTCATTGGCTTTGGTACTGGCAAGTCAGGCAGGTACTGGCTACCTGTGTGTCGCACTGACCATGGGGGGCTACTGGCTCTACCTGGCGATTTGCGGCTACCGGCTGGATGATGATGTACGCTGGGCCAAACGCGTATTTGGCGTATCGATTTTGACCATCACCGCAATGAGCCTGGTGATTGTGTTGGAATCCATGGTGCCAATAATGTGGGCGTGATTGACCCACACCGCTAAGTGGTTGAATGAGAAAAGCCCCGGGCAGTTAAACTGGCCGGGGCTTTTTCTTGTCTTAACGCTTACTTACCATTGGTCGCACCGGCGAAGCTTATCAGGTGCGATGACGGGGTTACGCTTCTCGCTGGCTTGCCTGAATAGCGGTCAGCGCGATGGTATAGACGATATCATCCACCAGTGCGCCTCGGGAAAGATCATTCACTGGCTTGTTTAAGCCTTGCAGCATGGGGCCAACGCTCACTACGCGGGCACTACGCTGCACCGCTTTGTAGGTCGTGTTGCCGGTGTTCAGGTCCGGGAATACAAAGACGGTGGCGCGGCCCGCTACGGGCGAATCTGGCGCTTTCTGTTTGCCCACGCTCTCAATGGCGGCTGCATCGTACTGAAGCGGGCCATCGATCAATAAGTGCGGGGCACGCTCTTTGGCGATGCGCGTAGCTTCACGCACTTTATCGACATCCGCGCCGGTGCCTGAATCTCCCGTTGAGTAGCTGATCATGGCCACGCGCGGCTCAATACCAAACGCTTCTGCGGAGCGAGCGCTTTGCAGGGCTATTTCAGCCAGCGTTTCGGCATCCGGGTCCGGGTTCACCGCACAATCGCCATACACCACTACCTGCTCGGGCAGCAGCATAAAGAAGATCGATGATACCTGGCTATATTCTGGCGCGGTCTTTATCAGCTGAAACGCCGGGCGCACGGTGTTAGCGGTGGTGTGGATAGCACCCGAGACAAGGCCATCGACTTCATCCAGCTGGAGCATCATGGTGCCAAGCACCACGTTATCCTGTAGCTGGGCCTCAGCAGTGAGTTCGTTAAGCTTGCCACGCCGGCGTTCTACCATGGGCGCGATATAGTGGGCACGCGTGCTTTCGGGGTCGATAATCGTCAACTCGCCGGGCAGTGCTAAACCGCGGTTACGCGCCACTTCCTCGATGTTTTCACGACTGCCCAACAGCACGCAGTTGGCAATGCCGCGCCGCTGACAAATAATCGCTGCCTCCACTGTGCGGGGTTCGTCGCCTTCCGGCAGTACGATCCGTTTTTTTGCGTGCTGCGCCTGTTTGACCAACTGATAGCGAAACGCTGAAGGTGATAAGCGCCGTGCATAGCCGTGGCTTAACTTGTCTTTTAGCCATTCAAGGTCGATATGGGCAGCGACAAAGCGCGCCACTTGCTCGGCACGCTCGAAATCATCAACGGGGATTTCGCTGCTAAGCTGGCTCAAGTTTTGAGCGGTGGTCAGACTGTCGGTTTCAACCGCCAGCACGGGCAGGCCGGTTCTAAGCGCCGGGCGACACATCTCAATCATATTGTCGTTAGGCAAAAAACCATTGGTCAGCAATATGCCCGCCAACTGAGTGCCGTTCATGGTAGCGAGGGCGGATGCCAGCACGACGTCGTCACGGTCGCCAGACGCCACCACCAGGCTACCGGGTGTGAAAATATGCAGGGCATTCGCAGCACTACGCGCGCACAGGCTTGTCGACATTACCCGGCGGCTTGCCGCATCGCCTTCGTTTAGCACCTTGGCACTCAGTGCCCGTGCCACGTCCAGCGTGCGGGGGGCATTGAGTGTTTTGCTGTAAGGCACGATACCGATTAGGTGAAAACTGTCGGTGGCCAGTGACGGTGAATAGCCGCGAAGCTCGTTAAGTACCGACTCTTCAAGCTGCGGCTTAATGGTGCCCGGCGCTGCCGAAAGGTCATCTTCCTGGCCGTAAGGCAGGTTTTTCATGCGCATCAGGATGCCGCCCAACGTGCGGGTCGAGCTAACCCCGCCAAAGCTTCTGGCGTGCATATCAAGCTCTTCAGCAAGTGCCTGTGGCTCGTTTAAATCCCCGGTGCCCACCAGGATGATGCGGGCATTAAGTGCATGCGCCAGTTGAGCATTGGTTTGCGTCGCGTACGTGGTGTACTGGGTAGGCACTACGCCTTCCACTACGACTAAATCCAGCGCGTTACCGTCCCGCTCAGCCTGTTGCGTTACCTGTTCATATAACTCGACCACATTTTCCAATAGCTCATCGGTTTGGTCATCGCGCAGCAGGCGCTCCAGCCGGGTTTGTGAGATCGGCGAAGGCGGGCGCAGGTTGAGCGTGCGAGACACCAGTGCCGTTGAGCGATCAAGGCCTGGGCCGTTCAGCTCTTTTTGCATAAACGGCTTCAAAAAACCGGCTTTAAGGCCAATGGTGTCGAGCGCCTGAATCAAGCCTAAGCAGGCCGAGGTTAACCCGGCCCCCATGCTTGTGGGCACTAGAAGAATGGCTTGGGGTTGAGAAGGGGGCGAACTCATGCGTGGGCCTCCAGGCATTGACGTGTTTCCATTGCGATACGGCCTTCTTCGTCGGTAGGAATAACCCAGGCTTCGGGGCCCTGATGATTTGCCCTGTCCAGCTTGCCCTCTTTGCCGCGAATCATCACGTCATTGCTCGCCTCATCAAGGGCAAAGCCAAAGTGAGGCAGCAGGCTGATAACGCGGCGGCGTACAAGAGGAGAGTTCTCACCGATGCCGCCGGTAAAAATGACGCCATCAAGCGTCGGCAGTGCGCAAGATAGAGCAGCAAGCGACTTGGCAATGCGGTAGCAAAACACGTCTAGCGCCAGCATGGCTCTTGCATGACCCTGCTCGGCTGCTTCCTCGACTTCGCGCATGTCGTTGGTTAAGCCAGAAAGCCCCAATAGCCCGCTTTGCTTATTCAGCACATCATCAATCTTGTCCATCGACCAGCCCAGCTGGCGGTGTAAATGGGCGTGCAAGCCTGGGTCGACGTCGCCGCTGCGCGTGCCCATCACCAGGCCTTCCAGCGGGGTAAGGCCCATGCTGGTGTCCAGGCTTTGATTATTCCACACCGCTGCGGTGGAACAGCCGTTGCCCAAGTGGGCTGTTAACCAACCGCCCGCACCGCGAGGGCTAAGCTCGGCCGCACGCTGGCTAACAAAGGCGTGGCTAGTGCCATGAAACCCGTAGCGACGAATGCCGTGTTCAGCGTAGAGGCTCTCTGGCAGGGCATAGCGGTAAGCTTTTACGGGGAGGGTTTGGTGAAACGCGGTATCGAATACCGCAACCTGAGGTAGTGCTGGAAATATCTTTTGAGTAGCGCTGATGCCTGCCAGGTTGGCAGGGTTATGCAGGGGCGCCAGCGCGGCGGTGGCCTTAATCGCACTGATAACATCACTATCAATCAAGGCGGCCTGAGTAAACTTCTCTCCGCCATGAACAATGCGATGCCCAATAGCGCCAGGAATGCGTCCTTCCAGGCTGTTTAAAATGGCGTTGAGCGCTTGAGTATGGTCAGCATTGGGGAGTGCATGGCTAAAGCTTCCCCCCGCGCTATTTATTCCTTTTAAACGGGCATCGGCGCTGCCTAAGCGCTCTGCCAAGCCTGCTAAGCGCGGGGCATCAGGGGCCGGATCGATCAGTGCGTATTTAATAGAGGATGAACCACAATTAATAACCAGCACCGGTGCATTCATAAAGAATCTACCAAAAGAGTAAAGGTTTAGTTTGTACTTTAGTGTGGCAGGCGGCAAGGGGCATTAACGTAGGCGGATATTTGTTTAGCCATTCGACTCAAATCCGGGCATGCTTGGCGGTTAACGTTCTTTTGCTGCCTGGAGCCTATGACTACGTCCTCGTTACCCAACCACCTGCCGCGCCACTTGGCCATTTTGCTGTTAATGACCGTTGGCACCATGTTCGCTGCCAACCATGTATCGGCTAGGCTTGCCTTTGATAACGGTACAGGGTTACTGCTGGCCGTATTAACGCGTTCCGGGGTAGCCTGTTTGATCCTGCTCGCCCTTGTGATCGTTCAGAAGAAACGCTTATGGCTGCCTTCGGGCACTTGGCCCTGGCAATTGGTGGTAGGTCTTCTTATCACCATTCAAAGTGTCAGCCTTTATTCAGCGGTTGCGCGGCTTCCTGTCGTTATTGCGCTACTGTTGGTCAATACCTTCCCCATTCAGTTAGCACTATTGAGTTGGGCGCTGGGCGGGCCGCGTCCAACGCTTCGCAGCTGCCTTATTATGGGGACCATTTTAATCGGGCTGTTGGTCGTGCTGGATATTCCTGCGTGGCTTTCCAGTGCTGACAGTATGGGGCCGGAATGGGTCGCCGGTATTGGATTTGGGTTGCTGGCCGCGTTCGTTTTCGCCTGCGCGCTATGGGTTACCGAGCACCGTTTATCCCAGGTAGGCAGCACGCTGCGCAGTCTTTTAACCATGCAAACCGTGTTTTTCGCCATGGTAATCGGCGGGGTTTTAGGTGTCGTGCCAGGCGGCATGAGCCTACCTGACAATAGCCAAGGCTGGGTGGGTTTGGGGCTTTTGGCGCTGCTCTACGCCACCGCGTTCTCGACACTGTTTATTTTTGTGCCGCGCCTGGATATGGCGCGCAACGCCCCGGTCATGAATATCGAACCTGTCGCCTCTTTGGTGATCGGCTATTTCGTATTAGGGCAAACGCTAAGCCCAGGCCAGTTATTGGGCGGGGCTGTTGTGGTGGGTGGTATTGTCGCACTTAGCCTATCCAAGGGGCGGTAAACGTTGCGTTCTTTCCGGACATGTACCACAATGAATCTGTGTAAGGAAACACTGTTTTTTAACGGAGGTACATGACGATGAAGATGACCGTATTATCACTCACTTCTGCGGCACTCTTGGTCGGCGCGGGTGCATTCGCTGCATCAGCCCAGGCACAGCAATCATTGGGTTACCCTGAAGGTTACGTGGCGGGCGACGCCATGTTTTGGAACCTTGACCCTGACCGCGGTTCCTCACGTAACGACGTAGGCCTGCGTTTACGCGGTGGCGCGCAGTTCAATGATTACTTCGCGCTCGAAGGGCATCTGGGTGCCGGTGGCTCCGATGGTGATACCAAGCTGGATTACCTGGTAGGTGCTTACGCAAAAGGCATCGCGCCTATTACCCCCAATGCGCGCCTTTATGGTCTGGTCGGTGTCACTGAAGTGGACTTCGACCACGACAGAGAAAGCGGTTTCTCCTATGGCGCGGGCGGTGAAATTGATGTCGCCAACAATCTGGCCATCAGCGCTGATTACATGCGTTATCTGGACAAGTCTGCCTACGATTTCGATGCCGCAAGTGTGGGCTTAAAATACCGTTTTTAATGATTAACGCTTAAAACGCGTTAGTGGTGTATCCAACCCCAGGGCCTTTTGGCTCTGGGGTTTTTTTATAGGGTTTTTCTGCAGGCAGCCAAGGACGCTACTCAATAACGTTCATAAAGCAGAAGGGTGGCTTATTGTTAGCTTGCTAATCATTTGCTAAAATACGCTATTCCATTAAGCATGCGCTGGCCATAAGCGCTCTGCGCGTACGCAGAAGGTGCGCAAATCAACGAGTAAAACTTCATGTCCCCTGATCAAAAATTCGCCCGCTGGGTGAAGGTAGCGCTGGCTGCCTTTGCACTGCTGTTTATCTATTTCTTGATAGCTGACAGCTTCATGCCCATGACGCCCGAGGCCAGGGTAATGCGCCCGGTTGCCCGTGTGGCGCCAGAGCTCAGCGCGCCAGTGAAAGAAGTGGCCGTGCGTGACCATCAGCAGGTTGCTAAAGGCGATGTGCTGTTTCGTCTGGACCCCGAGCCCTTTCAGCTTGCCCTTGATCAAGCGCGGCTAAATCGTGAGCAGGCTGAGCGCGAAAACACGCGCCTTGAAGCAGAGCTTGCCGCCGCCCGGGCGGTGCTGGCCTCTGCCCAGGCCGTTGCGGAGGAGCGCAGCAGCGAGCGGCGCCGTGGCGAAACCCTGGTGGGGCGGCAGAGTATTTCACGCCAGCAGTACGAGCAGCAGGTAGCGGCTGAGCATACCGCCCTGGCAGACGTGGCTTCCGCCGAGGCGAACATACAGAGCCTGGAAGTACAGCTAGGCGAGAACGGAAATACCAACCTGCGCTTGCGCCAAGCCGACAACGCCCTTGAGAAAGCGCAGTTGGACGTCGAACGTACCGAAGTGCGGGCGGCAGAGTCAGGCCAGGTGACGAACTTGCAGCTTCAGGTGGGCGACTATGTTCAGGCAGGGCAGCCAGTGATTGCACTGGTGACTCAGAACATGGATATCGTTGCCGACTTCCGTGAAAAAAGCCTACGCCACGTACTGCCCGGCGACTCGGCTGCGGTGATCTTTGATGCCATGCCTGGGCATATCTTTGAAGGGCAGGTCAGTGCTTTTGATGCTGGCGTGCGGGAAGGGCAACTGACCGCTGATGGGCAGCTGGCGGATATTCCTACCTCTGACCGCTGGGTGCGCGATGCGCAGCGTTTGCGTATTCATGTTGCCCTCAACGAACCCATTGCGGCGCTGCTGCCAAGCGGTGCCCGGGCAACGGTGCAACTGCTGCCGGGAGAACATGCGCTGGCGCACCCCTTTGCATGGCTACAAACGCATCTGATCAGTTGGCTACATTATGTCTACTGATGCGGGCTCTACTACTGCAGGGCCCGCTGATACAAAACCGGCGGATGCCAGCACGTGGTCAATCAGTCACGTGTTGCGTAGTTTTTTTAAGCGCACGCCCCGCCGTAGCGGCGCTGGCCCAGAGGCACCTGCTTACCATCGCCTGAGTGAGAATGCCCTTCGCCAGTGTTTGCGGGTGGCTGGTGGTGGCACGCTCGGATTTATTATCAGTCAGTTAATGGGTTGGAACTACGGCGTCTTCTTTACCGTTTTTCCGATGTTTTTGCTGGGTATGGTGCCCATTCTGAATATCAGCATTATTCGCCAGTTTTTAGGTAACGTATCGGTGAATGCGCTGGAAGTCAGCCTGGTGGTCGGCCTACTTAAACATATGCCGGTGGTGATGACGCTGGTCGTGTTGGGTATGTTCCTGTTTCGGTTTAGCTTGATGGCAAAAGGCCCGTTGTTTCTGTTTGGGGCCAATGGCGTATTAACCTTAAGCATCCTGCTGCATTTTGCGAGCTACCCCAGCGTCGATCTAGCGGATTTGTTGGCCTCCAATTTTGTGGCCAGTGTGCTTGCCGTGTTCATCGCCATGCTGATGTACACACTTTTCCCCGACGTTGAGCCCCGCCAACCGCCGCCCAAAAGCACCAAGACGAAAGCGCAGATGCGCCATGAAACGCTGATGGGCGGCATTACCGCGACACTTTCCTTTGTCGTTTTTCAGGTGTTTGACCTGCAGGGGTCGCTCTCGGCACAAATGGCGACCATTCTGGTGCTGTTCGCGATGGGGTATGCCGGTGCGCGCGTATCCGCTCGCAAACGCGCCATCGGCACGCTGTTGGGGTGTAACCTGGCGCTGATAATGCAGCTTCTGCTTTATACGCAAAGCAACCACTTCCTGCTGGCGATTGTGCTTTATTGGTTGGGGCTATTGCTGTTTGGGCGCGAACACATACTTGAAGGCGGTGGTTCCGGCATTGGGTTTGGCGGGATGACCACTTTAGGCATTCTGTTTGGGCAATCATTAGGCCCCAGTCAGGACCTTGTCTATAGCGCGCTGTATCGCTTCTCATCCATGAGCGTGGCGCTGGTAGTAACGCTACTCGTTATGGCTTGCCTGCATTATTTGCTTAATCTTTGGGAGCCAACGCGACTACCCGAAAGTTAGCGTAACACGTCGACAACAGGGGCTTTCAGGCCCCTGTTTGCGTTTAACCCTTGAGTTTTTAAACCGCTTTACACTTCCTGGTACAGCTGGCTTCCCGTTTGGCGAAATTTCTCCGCCTGCTCTTCCATGCCGCGCTTAACGGACTCCGCGTCGTTAGTGCTTTCTGGCGTGCGGTCGCGGTAGGTGTCGCGCACTTCCTGGCTAATCTTCATCGAGCAGAACTTGGGCCCGCACATGGAGCAAAAATGCGCGACCTTCGCGGAATCCTTGGGCAGGGTTTCATCATGGAATTCCCGCGCGGTGTCCGGGTCGAGGCCCAGATTGAACTGGTCTTCCCAGCGGAATTCAAACCGCGCCTTGGAAAGCGCGTTATCACGCCGCTGTGCTGCCGGGTGGCCCTTGGCGAGATCCGCCGCGTGGGCGGCAATTTTGTAGGTAATAATGCCGGTCTTGACGTCATCTTTATTGGGCAGGCCCAAGTGCTCTTTTGGCGTGACATAGCAGAGCATGGCACAACCAAACCAGCCGATCATCGCCGCCCCAATGCCCGAGGTAATATGGTCGTAGCCTGGTGCGATATCCGTGACCAACGGGCCGAGCGTGTAGAAGGGCGCTTCGTCGCAGTACTCCAGCTGCTTGTCCATGTTCTCCTTCACAAGATGCATGGGCACATGGCCGGGACCTTCAATCATTACCTGCACGTCGTGCTTCCAGGCAATGTGGGTCAGCTCACCCAGGGTTTTAAGCTCGGCCATCTGCGCTTCGTCATTGGCATCGGCGATAGAGCCTGGGCGCAGGCCGTCACCTAATGAAAACGCCACATCGTACTGCTTGCAGATCTCGCAGATCTCCTCGAAGTGGGTGTAAAGAAAGCTCTCCTGATGATGATACAAACACCATTTGGCCATAATCGAACCGCCGCGTGAGACGATGCCCGTCACCCGGTTGGCGGTCAGCGGCACATAGCGCAGCAAAACGCCTGCGTGAATGGTGAAGTAATCCACACCCTGTTCGGCCTGCTCGATCAACGTATCGCGAAACACCTCCCAGGTCAGGTTTTCGGCCACGCCGTTGACCTTCTCCAGCGCTTGGTAGATAGGCACTGTACCGATAGGTACTGGAGAGTTACGCAAAATCCATTCGCGGGTTTCGTGGATATTCTGCCCGGTGGAGAGATCCATGATGGTATCCGCGCCCCAGCGAATCCCCCAGGTCATTTTGTCGACTTCTTCTTCAATCGACGAGGTAACGGCTGAGTTGCCCAGGTTGCCGTTAATTTTGACTAGAAAGTTACGCCCGATAATCATCGGCTCGCTTTCAGGATGGTTGATGTTATTAGGAATAATCGCCCGCCCGCGAGCGACTTCATCGCGCACAAACTCCGGCGTAATCTCTTCTGGGATGCTCGCGCCGAAGCTCTGGCCGCGATGCTGGTGGCCCAAAATTCGCTCTACCTCAGCATTACCCAGTGCTTGGCGGCGCTGGTTCTCGCGCAGGGCGATAAATTCCATTTCCGGCGTGATAATCCCTTGGCGGGCGTAGTGCAGCTGGGTAACGTTCTTGCCTTCTTTTGCCCGGCGCGGCGTGCGTTTCAAATCAAAGCGCAGCTGGGCCAGCATGGGGTCGTTGGCGCGGCGTTTGCCGTACTCAGACGTATGGCCTTCTAAAAACTCGGTGTCGTCGCGCTCCTCAATCCACGCCCGGCGAAGCGCGGGAAGCCCACGGCGTAGATCAATCTGAGCGTTGGGGTCGGTGTAGGGGCCAGAGGTGTCGTACACCAGCAGCGGCGGATTCTGTTCATCCACGCTGGTCGTTTTGGTCGGCGAGAGGCTGATTTCCCGAAACGGCACGCGGATATCCGGGCGCGAGCCTTCAAGATACACCTTGCGTGAACCGGGCAGCGGAGAAATCGCGGCGGCATCCACTTGGGCGGTTTCGGCTAGAAAGCGGGCTGTCTTCTGGGTAACGGTTTTGTTCACGGTTATATCCTTGTTCTTGGAATTAATGAGAAAGGTCCAGGCCCATCTGCCAGAAGTCGATTTCCAGGCGCGTAGCATCGCGGAAAATTTTGCTGAGCTCATTAAAGCGGGCAGGGGTGACGTCGGCGAGGCGTGCGTCAAGCCATTCAAGCTCGGCTTGCATGGCCGCCTGAAACTCCTCGCTTTCGTACATCGCAATCCAGGCATCGAACGGGTTATCGCCGCCACGCACTGTGGAGGATTGCGCGTTCAACCAGTTGGCAATCTCGCCATAGCCCACCAGGCAAGGAGCAAGTGCCACGTGTAAATCCAGCAGGTCGCCACGGTTGCCGGTATCCAACACGTAGCGGGTGTAGGCCATGGTCGCCCGAGCTTCTTGTAGCTCGGCAAGCGCCTCCTCGGAAATACCCCACTCGCGACAAAAGCCCACGTGCAAGCCCAGTTCCACATCCACAATGGTTTTCAACCCTTCGTGGGCCTGGCGCAAATCGGCAAGCGTAGGGCTTTTGTAGGCGGCCAATGCATAGGCGCGAGCGAAGTGAATCAGAAACAGATAATCCTGCTTCAGGTAGTGACGAAATGACGCTTCAGGCAGCGTGGCGTTGCCCAGCTGGCGCACAAAGTCGTGCTCAATGTAGGCGCGCCAATCGTCATGGCAGGCAGTGGTTAAATCAGTAAAGCGGTAGCCCATACATCCTCCGGTGGTGGTGATCCGAAGGGCAGGCGAAAAGATCGAGGAAATGGCACGGAAGGGTGGCGAGCGATTGTGGGAGAGAGCTAGCCGGCGCCATCGCTTGATCCCTACGCCGGTACCCGCGCTACATCAAAAGCAGCGCATTAGCCGGATCAGGTTCAGCGGGACCAGCGCTTGGCAGCAAAATTGCTACGCCCTGCGCCATCTCAGCCGGATATCACCGGCACCCCGTCAAGCATTCAACTCAGCGAGTCTAGGTGGCGGTGGAAGGAGATGCAAGGGGACAAATGGCCGAACATATCCAGGTTGGTCAGGCGGCGCCGTTAACCCAAAGGGCTTTTCACTCCCGCAAAATCATTATCCAGTACATGCGTATATATCTGAGTGGTTTCGACGCTTTTGTGCCCCAGCAATGCTTGCACCGTGCGAATATCTGTACCTTGGCTAAGCAACTGTGTCGCAAAACTATGACGCAAAGAATGGCATGACCCAGGACGCGTTAAAGACGCCGCGCACATAGCGTGTTTCACCGCTTTTTGGACGGCAGAGGTGTGAATATGATGGAGCACTACCCGGTTATCAGCATCGAAACAAGGCTTGGATGAAGGAAAAATCCATTGCCAAGTAAGGGAGATGCCAGCATTTGGATACTTTCGGTCTAGCGCGTGAGGTAGCGATACAGGTATCGCGCCATTTTTAAGGCGTTTTTTCAGTTGCTGCTCTGCCCGGTGAACGTGAGATTGCAATGGCGCCATACAAGACGGTGGTAAGAGCGTCGTCCGGTCTTTATTACCTTTACCAGCACGGACGGTAATGACTTGCCGTGAAAAGTCGAGGTCTTTGACACGCAGACGGCAGGCCTCAGAAACACGTAACACGGAGCCATACATAAGAGAAGCAATGAGATGCATGGAGCCTGCAAGATGCTCGAAAACACGCATCACCTCTTGGTGGGAAAGCACGACCGGTAAACGCTGAGGGCGTTTAGCTCGGCTGAACGTGCCGATCTCGCCCAGAGGTTGGTCTAATACGTGGAGATACAGGAATACAATGGCATTAAGTGCCTGGTTTTGTGTGGCCGCTGCAACGTGCCTTTCAACGGCAAGGTGCTCCAGAAATTGCTTTACCTCTTCACCCGCCATTGTGGCTGGATGGCGTATTCCATGAAAACGAATGAAAAATCGAATCCAATAGCAATATGTCTTCTCAGTACGAAAGCTATAGCGTTTCACCCGTAAGGTAGCCCGGACCCTATCCATTAGCTTCATGGGGGTATCCCTTTGTATTTATCTTGGTATGTATTTATATACAGTGTTATTGAAAATGGCAAATCGTGACAGCATGCGAATTTTTGATAGGCAGCCAAAATTTGCTTTGCTAGCAATAGAATCAATGAGGTAGATTTGGTTTAGGCGGCTAGATAACCTCAATGAACGCGCTGACGCGTTCATTGAGGTTATGCAGCTGGCTATATAATCACTGTTATATGCATCAGTAAGGGAAGTTGCAATGTACTATGCAAAGGAAAATAGAAATGGTGATATCGGTGAGTATTATTTTGCTTACTGGATAACGCAAACATTTGGTTGGCCATGTCGACTTCTTGATATTGATATAGGATTGGATGCTCAAATTGAAATATGCGATGAAAGTGACAAAGCTCTTGGACAGTTTATAGCTGTCCAAATAAAGTCTACCGACACCAAAAAAATGTCGACTTCTTTAAAGCTCAATAATCTTCAATATTGGAGTGAAATGCAAGAGCCTGTAGTAATAGTTCGTATCATTGGTGTCGATGATATAGAGCCAATACTTTACTGGAAAGTTGTAAATACGAAGTCAATAGATGAATTAATAAAAAAAGCTAAATTAAATTCTTCAAAGACGGCAACTTTGTCTTTTGCTGAAGGTAACAGGTTGACAATAGATGAAAAAAATACATTCAGGTTTCTTCCTGCGCTAAAAAATGTAGACACCCTTGAAGAAAGCAGTAAGGTTTTGAAAGAAAAATATATTGACTTTTTATCGTCATACTATATTCCATCACAACAGGCTTATGGGTTTTATAATACCGGGTGTGATGACGATTTCATTGAAATATTTAATGTTTTTTGTTTTGAAATGGATGAAGTGCAAGAAATAGAATGCTTCACTGATATTGTTACTGTATTTAACGATAGACTTGTTGAATTTCCAGCTTTACAAGATGCATATAACTCTTTTAGAGAATTATCAATAGAATATATTAGATCGCTAGAACATAACTCTATAATGGATGTATTGCAGTCATGGAAAGAGCACCCATATCATAGTAATCTTGCCTATATTGTCGATAATATCAAAAGCATATAACAAGTTGCTCAAACGGACAAAAAACAGCTGGCTTTTGCTCGTTCCTCGCTAATTTTAGCCAGCTATTTTATTGCCGCTTAGGTTTTGTACGAAAAGTGATATCTGCTAAGTTTTCCCATGCAATAGAAGCATAGGGGGAAATGAATTATGGTTGGCCGGTACGAGATATCCAATGAGAACTGGGCGCAGATTACAGATATTGTGTCGCCAACTCAGGTGATGGGCAGGCCCCGGCGGGATGACCGGCAGGTCCTCAATGGTATTTTCTGGGTGCTCTGTTCTGGTGCCAAATGGCGAGATCTACCCGAGCGGTATGGTCCCTGGTCAACTGCCTATGAGCGCTTTCGAAAATGGCGGGATGATGGCACGTTTGAAGCTATCCTTTCTCGCTTACAGCTCAGGCTGCGTGAAGATGGACTGATGGATCTGGATACGTGGATGATTGATTCGACCTCGATACGTGCCACCCGCGCTGCCGCAGGAGGCGGCAAAAAGGGGGCTCAGAAGAACCGGTAGATCACGCATTGGGGCGTAGTCGTGGTGGTTTAACGACAAAAATCCACCTGGTATGTGATTCCCATGGTTGGCCGCTGGCATTTACCCTGTCTCCAGGACAGCAGGCTGATTCTCGACATTTCATCTCGACGCTGGAGAGTGTTTATCTACCAGGCCGTGTTGGAAGGCCTCGCAAACGTAGCCGCTACGTGGTCGCTGATAAAGGATATGACAGTGATGAACTGCGCCGTTACTGTGACAGGCACGGTATAAAACCCGTTATTGCGCAACGTCAAATGCATCGCAAGACACGCCCTGGTTTGCCGAGGCGTTTTGATCAGCACAGATACCGCCAGAGAAACGCGGTAGAACGCTGCTTTGGATGGCTTAAAGAGTTACGTCGATTTGCAACGCGCTACGAAAAATTAGCGAGCAGTTTCAGAGCGATGGTATGCGTAGCCTGCATAGAGCGTTGCTTGCGAGCCAACTTTTCGTACAAAGCCTAGCAAAGCGTTAGTTTGAGCTAAGCAGCAACACTTCGAGTTTAAGAAATTATGAAATATGGAATTGGGTTGTTTATAGCGCTATGTTTATTGGTGATCGGATATTGTATCGGCGCTACTGAGCATAAAAATATATTCTCGGACGTGAAGTGGACTGATATCGGCACGCTCCTTGTAACCTTTTTTGGTTTTGCTTTCGGTTTTTTCACTTATTTTCAATGGCTAAGCAGTAAGCGTAAAGAAGATGCCTATTTGGCTGCTAAAAAGTACATCGCTTCAATAGACGAAATCGAAGAGCACTTACATGAATTACTTTTCCAATACAACCATATATGTCCAGCTCCTGGAGTAGTAATCGAGAGCAAAGACGTATCAGTAAAGCGTATCGAGCATTTAAA